>DIRP01000024.1:0-5397 GCA_002427525.1 Bacteroidales bacterium UBA5433
TCTACCATCAGTTCCTCTCCAAACGTATTGATAAAAAGTTTGGTTCGTCCTGTAATTACCAGTTTGTGGGGATTGCGGCCGGTAAACCGTACGGTGTCTCCAATAGAGTACCTCCACAAGCCGGAGTTGGTAGTGATTACCATGGCGTACGGCTTGTCGTTTTCTACTTCTGCCAAGGTTAAAAACTGTGTAAACGTTCCATTTTCTGCAGCTTCCAGCTTTTCAAGGGGTATAAATTCATAAAAAACACCCACGTTAGGCAACAAGTGCATTCCCGGGTCCGATAAATCTGTCTGAAAGGCAAAAAAGCCTTCCGATGCGTTGTATGTTTCCAGGTAATGCATATTGTCAGAGGGGAACAACTTTTGGAAGTGTACCCGGTACGGATCAAAACTTACACCTCCGTGCATATACAATTCCATGTGGGGCCAGAGTTCGGATAAATTGTCTTTCCCGGAGAGTTCCAGCACTTTGCGCATAAGGAGCAGGTTCCAGGACGGAACACCGGAAAAACTGACCACATTTTGCTTGATTACCTGGCGGCTGACCAAATCTGTTTTAAGTTCAAATTCCGGAATAAGCCCTATCTTACGAGAGGGTGTGGTAAACAAACGTGCCAGCGGGGGAGTGTTTATCGTAAGGAAAGCCGATAAGTCTCCGTAACAGCAGTTAGTTTCTATGTTTTTGTCAATATGCCGGTTGCCTCCCAGAACAAGAGATTTGCCGCGGAACAACCGGGATTTTGGGAACATCCTTACGTAGTGGGAAAGAATGGTAAGCATTCCTTTGTAATGGCACAGTTTCAGATTTTCCATGTTCATGGGGATGAACTTGGATCTGGCAGATGAAGTGCCGCTGGACAAGGCAAACCAGGATGGCGGTTTATCCCACAACACGTTTTTTTCGCCTTTGAGCATTCTTTGAATGTAGGGTTCCAGGGCGTTGTAGTCTCGCAGGGGAATTTGTTGTTGAAATTCCCGGATGCTTCCCGTGTTCTCCAGGCCGTGTTCTTTTCCAAAAACAGTGTTTTTCCCTCGGCTTACCAGGTGTTTTAAGGTTTCTTCCTGAAAGGGGAAGGGGTCGCGTACGGAGTAATCCAGTTCCCGTAAAAGCTTTCTGTTGTATAACCGGTATGCGGTATTGATAAGTGACATAAGCTCCAAAGATATTAAAGAAAAATCTGATGCAAGATATCAAGTGACTTAATTTGAGGGGGTCTGCCCATATGGTACCCGTAATACCCTATCATGCTGTTTAAAAATTTGTACCGCTGTGCTCCGGTACAGGTTAACGGTTGGTATGTGTCCGGCGGACATAATAAAATTTTGTGTAACATGCAGGAATCTTCTTTGTCAAAGGTGTCGGTTTGCCGGCCGGGGCTGTTTGCTTGTTCGGAAAAAGGAGTAAAACTCCCTTTGCGAATATCAAAATAACCTGCTGAAGAGCCTTCTGCACGAGGAGCGTAGCCCAGATAACGGCATAACCGGACGGTAAAATACACATGTACGTCCGGCAGTTCTTCTCCTGCACCGTCCAGTTGCACAATGGTTTCTTTCAAAAAATGGTATAAATCCCGGTTTTCTTCAGATTCCCTGACAGTCCTATACACCAACTCTGCCATAAAAAGCCCTATACTGCTCTTGCGTACATCGGTACACAGGCCATGCAGCGGCGTGGTTTTTCGGTATTCTTTTAAACGGTGCAGTTCCTTTTTATCCGATATGTAGGCCCGGGAATCCAGTATGCTAAACGGATGAAATACGGCTGCCGCCGCTCTGTTGCGTGGCGTACGTACCCCGTTTACCACAAAATCTGCCCGTCCCAGTCTGTCTGTATAGGTGTTGACCAACAGGCTGGTTTCTTTGTATGGCCTGGTATTGAGGACAATGAGCTGTAAAGGTGTTATCATGTAAATAGCAGAGCCATTTTTTCCAGGGCTTTTTTTCTGTGAGAGATGGCGTTTTTATCGTCTTCTGTCATTTCTGCGAAACTTATTTCATAACCGGCAGGAACAAATACGGGGTCGTAACCAAAGCCTCTGTTTCCCCGAGGTACTTCAAGTATAGAACCTTCCGTCAAACCTTCAAAAAAACTCTGTTTCCCGTCGTTTATCAGAGCAATGACACAACGAAAACGGGCGGTTCTTACGGGGCTTCCCCGCATTTCTTTAAGCAACTTTTGTATATTCTCTGCCGGATTGCAGCTGCTGCCTGCATAACGTGCAGAAAACACCCCCGGAGCTCCGTTAAGAGCGTCCACTTCCAGTCCTGTATCGTCTGCAAAACAAGAGATACGGTATTTTTCCCACAAGAACAAAGCTTTTTGTAAGGCGTTTTCTTTGAGTGTGGTACCTGTTTCAGGAATTTCTCCTTCAAAACCCAGAGAGGGCGGCATAATTATTGATACGGACGGGCCCAGTATGGCTTGTGCCTCACGGCATTTGTGCACATTGGCAGTGGCGAATAGCAATTCCATACGCAAAGATATGAAGAATTATAGTAAATTTGTTTTTCTTAGAGCCTTGTCACATGAAACCTAAAGTGTTGTTCCTTGCCCTTCTTATGCCCTTGATGCTGCAAGCACAAAGTGCAGATTTTAAAACTTCCAGAAGCCTGGACATTTTCCATTCGGTATTACGGGAGGTTTCTCTTCATTACGTAGATTCTGTTGCACTGGATCAACTGGTTTATACAGGAATCGAAGCTATGCTTGCCACCATGGACCCGTATACGGAATTTATTCCGGAAGAAGAGAACGAGTCTATAGAAATGATGACTACCGGCAGTTACGGCGGAATAGGGGCCCTTATTAAAAAACGTCTTGGGGAAGGGGTGGTAGTTTCAGAGCCGTATGAAAATTCGCCGGCTGCACGGGCGGGGCTTATAGCCGGGGATGTCATTCTGGAAATAAACGGCCAATCGGTAATAGACCTGGAAGCCGACGAATGCAGTTCCCGTATGAAAGGAACTCCCGGAACCCAGGTGGTTTTTCTTGTTCGCAAACTGATGGGAGGAGATACGGTTACGGTACAGGTGACACGGGAAAAAGTTCATATTTCTGACGTGGGCCTGGCTTGCATGTTACAAGACAGCATAGCTTACATAAGGGTAACAGGTTTTACACAAGGGGGAGCTGCAGAGGTTCGCAAGACGTTAAAAACCATGAAAAAGGACCATCCGGTAAAGGGGATAATTTTAGACTTAAGAGGTAACGGAGGCGGCTTGATGGACGAGGCCGTGAAATTGCTTTCTTTGTTTTTGCCCCGCAATACCATGGTGGTATCTGCCAGGGGCAGGATTGAACGATTTGATGTAGAGTACTACACAAAAGAAGAACCTTTGGACATAAAAACACCGCTGGTTGTGCTGGTAAACAATGGTTCTGCCTCGTCTTCAGAGATTGTGGCGGGAGCCATCCAGGATTTAAAAAGAGGCCTGATTGTTGGTGAAAGGACGTTTGGCAAAGGGCTTGTTCAGACCATCCTTCCCCTGAGCTACAATGCCAACCTGAAGATTACTACGGCCAAATATTACATCCCCAGCGGAAGGTGCGTACAATCATTAGATTATGCCAATAGAAACGGTGACGGAACGCCCGAGCGTAATGAAGAAGGAGGAATTATTCCTGATATACCTGTAACGGCACCAAAATACAGCCGTATTACCATGGAATTGGTAGCCAGGGATTACATACATGAATATTCCATTCATTATTATACACAGCACAAAACCATTGCTCCGGCAGACAGTTTCAGTATGAGTGACCGGGATTATCTGGATTTTATTGAGATAACGACAGCTAAGGAATTTGATGACAGAAGTGCAACAGAGATTCTGCTGGAAACTTTCAACCGCACAGCCCGGGCAGAGGGATACGAACAACTGCTGGAAAAAGAAATTAAAGCGTTAAAAGAACATTTGGTTACAGACAAGGTTGCGGATTTGTATCATTACAGGGAACAGATACAACCGTTGCTGGAAGAAGAGATATGCTGCAGGTATTATTACCAGGAGGGCCGTTTGAAAAGTATGATAAGGGATGACAATCAGTTGGAAAAGGCTTTAGAGGCATTGAAAAAGGAAAAATAAAATGTTATATTTGTTTCGAAAAAAAAAGACTAACATTATGGCATCAGAGAGAGACATCAAAGAAACGGGAGGATCACAGACAAACCATGTGACCCGTATAAGTTCAGATACTAAAATAATTGGAAGTATCATTACGCAACACGATATTCGTATTGACGGGTATTTGGAAGGAAAAGTCAAAACAGAAGGAAAACTTGTAATTGGTGAATCAGGTAAATGCAAAGGCGAAGTTGAATGCAAAAGTGTTGATGTAAGCGGCAGTTTTGACGGTGTACTAAAAGCTACTGAATTGGCGTCGTTAAGGGAAAAATGTGTTTTTACAGGAGAAATTCATTCAGACCAGATTTCTATTGAACCTACGGTACGCATAAGCGGTCAGCTTGTGTCTCCTGAATTGACAAAAAAAGACGAAAAATCCTCCCATCCTTCAAAAACTCCCTATTCTCCGGTTTCTGTGAAAGTAGCTGAACCTCAAGAGCCGGTGGAAAAGAAATAATCCTTACAGTACCTGAAAAACGTGTTTGCGCGCCATACATGTCTGGGCCAAAGAACGGACTACCAGATGGGCGGCATAGCCTATCCATAAAGCCTGGATTCCCAGGTGTTTCTCAAAAATTATATAAGACAGGTAAAAGGCAATTACAGAAAGAATCATAGCATTCCGCATGGCTTTTCCTGCCGTTGCTCCAATAAAGATGCCGTCCCACATAAAGGACAGACAGGAAATCAAAGGCATGCTGTAAAGCCAGGGTAAAAACGGCTTGGCAGCTTCAATTACCTCAGGCGCGGAGGTCATAAGCCTGAGCAGCCATTGGTCGCCAACCAGGTAAAACAAGGTAGAAACAACTCCTACACCGGCACTCCAGATAAAAAGAAGTTTGACAGAGCGGATAAGCGATGCTTTATCCCCTGCACCAATAAATTTTCCTACAAGGGCTTCTCCCGCATACGCAAAACCGTCCACAAAATAGGCAAACAGCAGCAGTAATTTCATCATTATGGTAGCTACAGCCAGCAACAGATCTCCGTATTTTGCCGCAAGAAAAGTGAAGCCCGTATAAATCAACAGCATGCAAACAGATCGGATAAACAGGTTGCCGCTCAGGTTAAAGAAACGGCTCCATCCGTCTTTTCGGAATACCGCGGAACCCGTCACAAAACAGCTCATTTTTCTGTAGTAAACAAACAGTAATACTACCCCGCATGCCAAACCAATGTACTGGGCCATAACAGTTCCCAACGCAATTCCTTTTATGCCCATACCGCCGGGGAAAGCCAGCAGGATACTCAAAACTATATTGCATACATT
>DIRP01000024.1:5728-22351 GCA_002427525.1 Bacteroidales bacterium UBA5433
ACCAGGTTGGCAAAAGGCCACTGGATAAGGAGGATCAACAAAGAAAAACCTAAAGCAACCAACAGCCCCTGAAGGCCCGTTCTTACTATGTCGTGGTTGTCTTTTCTCCCAAAAGCCTGGGCGGTAATTCCCGCAGTTCCAATTCTAAGGAAACCAAAATTCCAGTACAAAAGATCAAAAAGTGTGGACCCAATGGCAATGCCCCCAATGGCTGTTGCCGACCCAAGACGTCCGGCAATGGCGGTATCTGCCATTCCCACAAGAGGTATTGTAATTCCGGCCAGCATGCTTGGAATGGCCAGGTTTAGGATTTGTCTGTTCAGGTTTTGCCTGTCCGGGTTTTTGCTTCTTCTTACGGGTTCTGATAGGGTGCTCATGGTTTTTGGTACAACGGTTCTTGGTTTCTGGTGCAATGGTGTCAGGTTCTGTATTTGCCTCCGTCAGGGTCTTCCAACAGTTTCAGGTAGCTATCGTACCGTTCTTCCGGTATTGTACCTTTTTCCACAGCATCTCTTACGGCACAACCCGGTTCTTCTGCATGCAGGCACCCGTTAAAACGACACCCGGGAGACAGGGCAAATATTTCCGGAAAATAATGTGAAATTTCTTCTCTGGTCATGTCCAGTAATCCAAAACCTTTGATGCCGGGGCTGTCAATAAGGAAGCCGCCTGTACGGAGCGGATGCATTTCATAAAAAGTAGTGGTGTGTTTTCCTGTCAGATGTGCCCGGGAAATGGGAGCAGTTTTTAGCCGGAGCGAGGGGTCCAATGCGTTAGCCAGTGTTGATTTACCTACCCCGGAAATACCGGAAAGAAGAGAAATTTTACCTTTCAGCTCTTCGGCAAAGGTGTCGATACCGTCCTTGGTTTTTGCAGATACTTCCAACACCCGGTATCCGGCACGCACGTATACATTTTTTACATGGTCAGCAAGGCTGTCGTATCCTTCTGCCCATGCCAGCTCGTCAGTTTTGTTGATAACCAATGTTGCCGGCACGTTGTAAGCCTGACATGTAACAAGAAAACGGTCAATAAACTGAAAAGGTGTTTGTGGTTCCGTTGCACTTAAAATAACATAAGCCCAGTCCAGGTTGGCAGCAATGATGTGTGCCTGCCTTGACAGGTTGGTAGACTTGCGGATCAGGTAATTTTTCCGGGGATGAATTTCTGTAATAACTGCTTTTTTCTGTTGTTTCTGACTACCCGGTTCCCAATGGCCGCTCACTTTGTCACCTACGGTAATCGGGTTGGTAAGTTTGCTGCCTTTTAGCCTGAGCCTGCCACTTAGAACAGCTGTAAAAGGATCCCATCCGGGTAAAAAAGTAAGCCGGTAAAGAGATCCTGTTTGCTTTACAACAGTGGCATTTTCAAAGGTTTGCTGTTCCATGACTCCGGAGCTAAGTGGACAAAGGTACAAAAATGTTGAAAAAAGACTACCTTTGTATATGTTTACAGCAGACGAAATTCAAAGCTTTGTAAATCAGGGAATTCAAAACCTGATTAAAGCAAACGAGGCCAACAAACTGCAGGCACCTGTGGAATATGCACTTTCAGCCGGAGGAAAAAGAGTGCGTCCCGTATTGTGTTTGTTAGTTTATAATATGTTCATGGATACCATGCCTAATTCTGTATTACATCCTGCATTGGGTTTGGAAGTATACCACAATTTTACCTTGGTACATGACGATGTAATGGACAATGCTGACATGAGGAGAAACCGCCCGGCTGTTCATAAAAAATGGGATGTGAACACAGCTGTTTTGGCTGGCGATTCTATGAATGTGTTAGCGTACAAATGCATCAGCAGATGCAATCCGGAAATTTTACCCTTGGTGTTGGAGTCGTTTAACAAGGCGGCAGACCAGGTATGTGAAGGCCAGCAGATGGATATGAATTACGAGAAACAGGCCTTTATTACAGAAGATGATTATATAGAAATGATTTCCCATAAAACAGGAGCGCTGCTGGCCTGTTCTTTTGAATTGGGAGGATTGTGTGCAGGGGTTGCTCCTCAGACAGCACAGAACCTGTACCAGGCGGGGATGTCTTTGGGTATTGCTTTCCAAATCCGGGATGATTACCTGGATGTGTACGGAGATACCAATGTGCTGGGGAAGCCTACAGGTACAGATATTGAGAACAATAAAAAAACATGGTTACATACGTGTGCCATGCGCCACGCAACGGGGGACAATCTGGTACAGCTTACCGGGCTGCTGGCAGACAAAACCATCCCCCGTAGAACCGCTCAGTTTATTGACTTGTACAACAAGCTGGGTGTTAAAGAAGAAGCCGAGCAACGTATAGCTTATTATACAGATAAAACAATGGAATTTTTGAAAGACCCGCAAATTCCTCAAGCAAAGAGTACGGTGCTTATAGAGTTTATCAAGGGTTTGACAGATAGAAAAAGATAACTATTGAACAGGAACAGATTGTATGGATATTTCATCGTTCAGCAACCATTGCAACAAAATTTTTGACAAGGTTGTCAAAGATTATCACACAGTAAATTCTGTTACAGCTTCCTGTCGGAATCCTTATCCAAAACACTCTCTTGATTACCTGTTGTACAGGAAATGTTGGATAGATACCGTACAATGGCATTTGGAAGATATTATCAGGGATCCGGCTATTGATCCGGCAGAAGCGTTGCAGCTAAAACGTCGGATAGACGCATCCAATCAGGAGCGTACAGATGTGGTTGAAGAATTGGATGTTTTGTTTTACCGCAAGTTCTCCGGAGTTCCCCGCTTGCCGAATGCGGCTCTTAATACAGAAACACCGGCCTGGGCCGTTGATCGCTTGTCTATTCTGGCTCTTAAACTGTACCACATGCAGGTAGAAGCAGAGCGAAAAGAGGCTCCTTCTGCTGCTGTATGCAGAGAGAAATGGGAAATACTGCTGGTTCAGCGTGAAGACTTGTCTGCAGCCATTGACAGGCTGTTGGCAGATCTTAAGACAGGGAGGAAGTATATGAAATTGTACAAACAAATGAAAATGTACAACGATCCCTCTCTTAATCCCGTCCTGTATGGCAGGAAAAAATAAACAGTCGCACGTATTGTGCCTCAGGTTTTCGGCCTTGGGCGATGTGGCTATAGCCTCTGTTGTGGTCAAAGCTTGTGCCCGGGACAATCCCGGAGCGCAGTTTATTTTTGCCGGACCACACTTGTTGTCTCCTTTGTTTGAAGGTCCCGCCAACCTGTCTTATGTTCCCGTTGCTAAGAACCAACCCCTTAAAATCATCCTTCGCACGTTAAAAAAAGTACACCCAACCCACGTGGCAGACCTGCACAGCGTAATGCGGTCATTTTTCTTGCGAACTGTCTTTTTCTTACAAGGGGTGCCTGTCGCCTTTCTTCACAAAGGCCGAGGTGCCCGCCGCAGGTTGTTGGCCCGTCCTGCTACGTCTGAGCCCCTCACGCCCATGTACCTGCGTTATGTTCAAACGTTGGAAAAACTGGGATTTTCCACGCCATCTTTGCAAGAATCTCAGACTGTTCTGTTAAAACCGGGACCGTGGGAAAAAGCGGGGATTGCGCCTTTTGCTCAACACCGGGGCAAACAATGGCCTCTGGAACGCATGCGGGAAATAGCCGGCAGGCTGGCTTTACAGGGTACTCTTGTCTATTTGTTTGGAGGTGGACCAGAAGAGGTAGCGCAATTGCAGGTATGGACCGGGGACCACAGCAACATACGTCTGGCACCGGGCGTTGGGGAGCCGGTTTGCTTCCACAGGCAGTTGCAGTCCATTTCCGAGTTGGATGTTATGGTGAGTATGGATTCTGCCAATATGCATTTTGCCTCGGCTTTGGGTATCCCTGTACTTTCTGTTTGGGGAGCTACGCATCCAAAGGCCGGTTTTTACGGCTACCGGCAAGATCCCGAAGGGGCCATTCAATTGCCGCTCGATTGCCGTCCGTGCTCTGTTTACGGAGCGGGCACCTGTCGCAAAGGCACGTACGAATGCCTGGAAAACCTTACTGTTGAACACGTAATGTCTTATGTTAGAGAATAATAAAAAGAGTCCCGAGGTTATGGCTCCGGCCGGGAACTGGAGCTGTTTGACGGCTGCAGCCCAGGCAGGAGCCGGGTCTGTTTATTTTGGGGTGGGAGAATTGAATATGCGTGCCCATGCGGCCCATAATTTTAAACGGGAAGATCTTCCCCGGATTGTGCAGTTTTGCCGTAAACACCATATGCGCTCTTACCTTACCGTCAACACTATTTTTTACGATGAGGATTTAGAAGAGTTGAGCGGGTTGTTACACGATGCCAAAGAAGCCGGCGTATCTGCCGTTATAGCTTCCGATATGGCAGCTATTCTGGAAGCGCGTAACCTGGGCCTGGAAGTACACATATCCACTCAGTTGAATATTTCCAACATACAGGCATTGGCGTATTATGCGCAGTATGCAGAAGTAATTGTACTGGCGCGGGAGTTGACGTTGCCGCAAATTGCAGCCATTGCCCGGCAGGTACAGGAGCGCAATATTACCGGTCCTTCCGGCAAACCGGTTAAACTGGAGCTGTTTTGCCATGGGGCGTTGTGTATGGCTGTGTCGGGTAAGTGTTACCTGAGCCTGCACGAGTACAACAAATCGGCCAACCGCGGTGCTTGTTATCAGATATGCCGGCGTTCTTACACGGTGCAGGATAACGAAACCGGAACGCAGCTGGTAGTAGACAACAAATACATTATGTCGCCCGGTGACTTATGTACGGTGGCGTTCCTGGATAAAATCCTGGAGGCCGGTATTGACGTATTAAAAATTGAAGGCAGGGCACGCTCTGCAGAATACGTAAAAACCACCACGGCTGTTTATAAACAGGCAGTCCGGGCTGTACAGGAAGGACAGTTTACCCCGGAATTGGCAGGGGAACTGGAAGGACGTCTTAGAACGGTATTTAACCGTGGATTTTGGGGTGGGTATTATTTGGGAGAACAACTGGGTACGTGGAGCCACAAGTACGGAAATCAGGCAACGGAGAAAAAAACGTATGTGGCCAAAGTAATCAACTACTACGCTAAAACAGGCGTTGCGGAACTTAAGGTAGAGGCCGTGCCGTTGCATGTAGGGGATCGCATTTTATTCATAGGGCCGGCAACAGGCGTGTTGGAAGAAACGGTCCGGGAAATTCGCCTGCTGCCGGAAACAACCACCCCTGATCAAAGCGCTGCTACGGTAGTAAACGTGCAAACAGCCCCGCAAGGAGCCGTTTGTACTATTCCTGTAAAAGAAAAGGTGCGCCGGGGCGACAAATTGTACAGAACAGAGGTTGTGTAGCTTACACTACTTCTGCCAGCATGCAGCGAGCAGACCCGCCACCGTGCGTTTCTATGGTATCCAGCGACGGAACAATCAACTTGTTGAAAGATGTCAGCCGGTCAAGCTGTCGGGGGGTAAGCGCATCATGAGCCCGGCGGGACATAACCAAAAAGGGTTCACCCTGCTTACCATAGACCTGGAGCATGTTTCCTGCAAAATGGCGCATTTGGTCGGCTGTGATTTCCACTACTTCTTTGTTGTCTTTTGTAAAGGTGTCCAACAGCAGCTGCCTGTCCTTTTGCTCCGGGATGACCTCTAAGCAAATGACTACATAGTTCCGGGACATGCACATGAGCACGTTGGTATGGTATATGGGGGTACCGTTATCCACGGCATCAAATAGCACGGGGTCGTAGGCCAGCGTTTCGCAGACCCGGTAAAATAATTCTTCGTGGGTTCTTTGGGAGCGGCAGGCATAAGCCCTGTTGTATTCCCTGTCAAAAACCATGCTTCCCGTACCTTCCAGAAATTTGTTCTGTTTTTCCTGGGGACTCATGTCTATCCAGCGGATGCGGGGAGCAAATTGTTCAATGGCCTGAAATACTGTTTTTTTTCTCTCCAGCTGCCTGTTGGGAGCATACATGGGGTAGAGAATAGCCATTTGTCCGGGATGAAAAGAAATCCAATTGTTAGGGAAAATGGAATCGGGGGTATGTGGGTCAAGAGTATCATCAACCACAAGGACTTCTATTCCGTGGTTTCTGAGCAGGGATACAAAATTGTCAAATTCTGTAAGAGCCTTTGCTTGCACAACAGCGGGATTCAGGTCTGTTTTTGTCTGAAAAGCATTGTTAACTGCTGTTTGCGGATTGTATCCAAAACAGCAGGGGCGTACCATTAGCAATGTACTGTTCATAGTACCCTGTTTAACATCATGTATCAAAACTCAGGATAGATGCTTTGATGATTTCCAGAGCCTGCATCAGTTGTGATTCTTTAATAACCAGAGGAGGTGCAAGGCGTATGATGTGTTGGTGGGTAGGTTTGGCCAGCACGCCGTTTTTTGCCATGGTCATACAAACGTCCCAGGCTTCTGTACCGTCTTGAGGTTTGATGACAATAGCATTCAGCAGGCCTTGACCCCGGACCTGTTCAATTCGTTTAGACGGAATAGCGCTTAGGAAATTGCGGACAATTTCTCCCAGGTAAGCTGCTTTTTCGGCCAGTTTTTCTTCTTCTACAACCTCCAGCGCTGCCTGAGCCACTTTGCAAGCCAGCGGGAATCCGCCAAAGGTAGATCCATGCTCGCCGGGTTTGATGGTCAGCATAATGTCGTTGTTTGCCAAAACGGCAGAAACAGGAAGAACTCCTCCGGAAATGGCTTTCCCAAGAATAAGGATGTCCGGATGTACCCCTTCGTGGTCGCAGCAAATGCGTTTTCCCGTACGTGCAATACCTGTTTGGACCTCATCAGCTATAAACAGCACGTTGTGGTCTTTGCAAAGAGCGGCACATTTTTTCAGATAACCTTGGTGTGGCATACGAACGCCGGCTTCTCCCTGGATGGGTTCCACAAGGAATCCGGCAATACGCGGACCGTACTCTGTAAGTACTTTTTCCAATGCGGGAACGTCGTCGTAGGGTATTTTAATAAATCCGGGGGTGAACGGGCCAAATCCTGCATACGAAGACGGGTCTGTTGACATGGAAATCACCGTGATGGTACGTCCATGAAAATTGCCTTCGCAACAGATAATCAATGCCTGATCTTCAGGAATGTTCTTTTCTACATACCCCCAACGGCGGGCTAATTTAAGGGCTGTTTCCACAGCTTCGGCACCGGTATTCATGGCCAGAACTTTTTCATAGCCAAAAAAACGCGTTACGTATTCTTCATAAGGGCCTAGTGTATCGTTGTAAAAAGCGCGGGAGGTAAGGCAAAGCAATTTTGCCTGCTCGGTAAGTGCTTTAACAATTTTTGGATGACAATGTCCTTGATTCACGGCAGAATACGCAGAGAGAAAATCAAAATATTTTTTCCCTTCTACGTCCCAGACATAGGGTCCTTTACCGCGTGCAAGGACTACAGGAAGCGGGTGGTAGTTGTGTGCTCCGTATTCTGTTTCTAATGCGATAAACTCTGTTGATTTCATAATTACGAAGATAAGAAAGATTTTAGTCAGATAATAATTCTTTTAGGGCGGTGTCCAACTGCGGGTCTCTTGATTTTAATCGGTCATCAAAGGTGTTTCTAACAGATATATCAGGAGCTACACCCGTGATTTCCAAATCTTTTCCATCCAGAGAGTAGCAACCCCAGGCAGGCAATCGAACGGAAGAACCGTCTACCATGCCAGCTCCGGAAGTAAAAATAATCCATCTGTACGTTTCTGTTCCTATCAATTTGGCAATGGACAGCTCTTTAATACCGTTGGAAGTGACTTCTGCATCGCTTAGACTGCGTTCGTTGATGAGTACCACAATAGGTTTGTCGCCCGGTGTTACATTAGGATGGGTGTTTACCTGCCCTTCTCTGTACTTCCAATGGAAGTGACTTTTACGTGACAGAAAATCTATCACTTCCCTATGTACGTTCCCACCGTTGTTGTACCTCAGGTCAAGAATGAGCCCGTCTTTATGAACCGCATAGGTGTGCATATCTATCAGGAAATTTTGTAAAGCCCCGGAAGACATATCCCGCATGTGCACATAGGCTAAGGTACCTTTAGACTTATTTTCTACGTACTCCCTGTTGGCATCTTCCCACTCTGTGTAGAGGAGATCTCTAAGGGCGGCCGTAGAGGTTGTGTGTAATTTTATATTGTATTCTTCTTGATTGTTGGCTTTGGCAAACCGTAAAGTAATTTCTTTATGTGGAGTAGCCGATATGAAATATTGTTCCCTATTGGTGTTTGGGTCTACCTTTGCTCCATTTACGGCTACAAGCTTGTCGCCGGGGGCAATGGGGTTCAAGGCAAAGTCTGCCGGTGATTCGGCCAATATTCGATCTACGATGTACGGATTGTCTTCGCAAAAAAGCACACCGGTTGCCATGGTGGTGTTTTTGCCCGGGGCGGCTTCTTCTGTGCCTCGGGTGCTGAATCCCATATGGGAAGAATTGAGCTCGTTGAGCATATCGTTTGTCAAGGTGCGCAAATCGTCCCGCGATTGTGCGTAGGGAAGGAACCCGGCGTAGTAGTCGCGTTTTTCTTCCCAGTTGACACCGTGAAACGTATGGTCGTAGAAGTTTTGCTCCAATGTGGCCCAGACTTCGTAAAACATTTGCTCAAATTCCTGGGTGATGCTTTTGTTTGCGTGTGTCGTGAGCGTCACTTTTGTAGCTGAACCGGCGCCGGGATTTATTTTGTACAACCCATCCATACCAAGAGCAAAGAGGTCTTTGCCGTTGGTGATGAATTTTCTGGCCATGCGCAAGCCCTTGATTTGTGTGGCGGGCTTTTGGTCCCAGTCTTTCAGTTCTTGTATATACACGCCAAAGGTACCTTCGTGGTTGGACCCGTACAGCAACCAGCTCTTATCTTTTTGGCTGAAAATATAGGGATTGCTTTGGGAGCCTGTTCTGACAACACGTTCAAACCTGCGTTGCAGGGATTTTTGATCAATGACAACCAAAGAGTCTTTGCCATCGGCTTTGTTGTTTTGGAACAATTGTTCGTAAGCTTCCGTTGCCAGGGGTTTTTGGTTTTTCTGTAAGGCTACTTTGTAGAGAGACATGGATGCGCCTCCCGGATAGCTGGCAGCCGTTCTGTTGGTCAGCAAGTACAAGTATTTTCCATCGGGAGTAAATACAGGAGCGCTTTCGGAAACAGCAGAATGTGTTAGGTTGAGGACCTCTTTTGTGTCAAAAGAGTATATATATACGTCTTGTTCAAACATGTTCATGGCCGTAAACGCCAGGTGTTTTTGGTCGTGGGAAAAGGCAATGGAGTAGTTTTGATGCGCCCAGAATTCCTGATCTGCCAGTTTTTCTGTATGGTCTTTCTTTGTGTCCAGTACCATCAGACTTCTTTTGCCGCTCACAAAAGCTATTTTGTCTCCTTTGGGAGAAGGCGTAAGGCTGCGCGCTTTTCCTGCAGATTCATATACGAGCGTTTCTGCTCCCGGAACATCTGCGCGTGTCTTGAAAATATGATAATACCCTTTATTTGTTCGGGTATAGTATAAGGTCTTGCTGTCTGTACCCCATACTACTTCCGCTACACGTTCTTGCGCCGGTGTTTCTATTTGTTGTATGAAGTTTCCTTCGTTATCGCTGACAAACAACATTCCCCTGAAGGAGAATGCCAGCTTTTTGCCATCGGGTGACAAGGCGGCGTCTGACGGCGTTTCTATTTTCACGCTGATATCCACGTTTTTCTTAGTATCCACAATAGAAATTTCCGGTTTTGTCAACGTTCCGGTTTGTGTATCCAGCCAATGGATCTGGTAGCCTTTCAGGAAAACAATCCTGGAACCGTCGTAGCTTATGGAAGGATAGCGTACCGGTTCTGTGTATTCGGTTATGAATACGCGCTCGTTGTTTACGTGTTTTACCAGATTGTCTTCTCCGTTTTTTTCATCGGACACGTAGTACAACGTACCGTTTTTGTCTACCATGGGCCATTGGTCTTTGCCAATCCATGTGGTCAGTTCTTTGTATTCTTCTGTTTTGGGATTCCACGAGAGGATATTGGCGTTATGCTCTCCTTTGTATCCTTTGCGCGTGGCAAACCGATAACTCTCGGCAGATTCAATAAAATAGAAGGTTCCGGTTACCGGGTCTTCCACCAATGAGGAAATGGTATTGAAATAGTGAGGGAACAACCTTCTTGGTGTCCCGCCTGTTATGGGTACGGAGTATGTGCTTACGTTGTTGTATCGGTTGGATTCAAAATAGATGTGTTTTGAATCGGGCGACCACGACACAGGAATATCCGAGGCATCGTTGTGCGTCAACTGAACTGCGGGGCCTCCTGCAAGCGGGACTACGTAAACGTTGTAGTCTCCTTGTTCGTTGGCTGCAAAAGCCAGGTGTTTACCATCGGGAGATACCAGCGGGGCCGTTTCTGTACCTTTCATAGATACGATTTTCAAAGCCAGGCCTCCTTCTGCCGGAACACGAAAGATGTCTCCGTCCCAGGCAAAGAATATTTCTGTCCCGTCGGGGGACAGAGAAGGTTTAGAAGCAAAATGTACAGGTTTAGCATGTAGCGTGGCTACAAAAAGTAGTAAAACAAATAAAGCATAAATTTTTTTCATAGGTACGAAGATAAAAAAAACGTCCGACAAGTATGGTTTAGCCGGACGTTTTACAAGAACTAAAATGAAAAAAGTTTATGGCACATATACGCCATCAAAAGGATTTTGGTCTCCGGCGGGCCAGATACCCTCTTCCATAGATTTGTTATTTATAATCTCAGAATTGGGAATCTGATAGACAAAACGCCAGGATCTTGCCGGGAACTGTTTGCCTCCTCCGTAGCTAACGTGGTTCCCTGTTCTTGTCAGAGGTTTTTGGTTTCTGATCATATCAAACCAGGATAACCCTTCTCCGTAAAGCTCCTTTCTGCGCTCCATAAGGATGGCTTCTACCAGATCGTTGCCGGTGGCTGTTGTTTTTTTAGCACCACGCATTTCCTGCAGTTGCCACAACAATTCTTTTGCCTGTGCTTCTTTTCCCATGCGAGCCAAGGCCTCGGCCTGGGTAAGCAGCATTTCTTCTGACCGCATGAATATAATGGAGCCGGTCAGGTCTTCTGTGTCCCGGAATTTCATGGAATAATAGATGACATTCCACACAAAATAAATTTGTGACTTGCGGATATCACCGTCGTCAAACTGGTTAACAAAGTCGTTGCTCAGGAAAAAACATTGGAATGTATATCCGTTACGTGTCCAGTTGGCCCACATGGCAAACGGAGAATAGTCACCCATATTTTGGTCCTTTGTCTGTGGCATGCCCCACATCCAGGAAGCTGTACTCAGGTCATTAAACCCTTCCTGATATACGCTGTTGGATGTCAACGGGTAGTTCTGCCGGGCCTTTTCTGCATATTCGGCAGCTTTCTCCCAGTTGTTCATGGTCAGGTAGGTTTGAGCCAGGAAAGCCCTGACAACGCTTTGATCAATGTGGTTTTTATAACTGCGAACAAAACCCTGCAATAAAGTTTCTGCCTGTGTAAAGTCTTCCAACACCCTGTCGTACGTTGCCTGAACCGTTCCTCTGGGAGCTCCTTCTGTCTGGTCGGTAGTAGGTTCCAGATAAATGGGAACACCGGGCATGTCTTTGGCAATGGCATAAGTATGCTGGAACAAGCGGATAAGATGAAAGTAAGACCAACCCCTGAGGGCCAGTGCCTGGCCTTTGATGTGGTCTTTGTCTGCTTGCAGGCCTTCTGCCTGGTCAATATAATATATGATACTATTGGTGTTGTTAATCAGCCGGTAATAAAACCGCCACAAAGCACTTGCTTTAAAAATGTCGCCACGTGTGTGTCCCCAGTAGTTGTAATCGTAGGTGTACCATCCGCCCCAGACAATCATATCTTCGCCGCAGGCATCAAACGTCATCAAGTGTGTAGGGTATCCCCAGTCATCCTGACGGCCGGCACCGCCGTCACCCGATTCCATCTGGAAATAACATCCGTATAATGCAGATTGGGCACCTTGCGTTGTCTTGAACACTTCGGTATCTGCTACCGAAGTGGAGGGATTTGTTTCTAAAAATCCCGTACAAGAGCTGAATCCCAGAAGGACTGTGCCTGCTATAAGTAAAGTTTTTACATATGTTTTCATAGAAATATCATCTTTAATAATTATAGACTAAACTGTAAGCCAACGGTAACAGATTTGGTAGTAGGGAAACGGTTGACAGTAGTACCTGAAATGCTTTGTTCGGGATCTGTTCCCCTGCGTACGGCAGAGCCCAGTGTTATCAGGTTGTCTCCCTGAACATATACCCTGAAGGAACTGAATTTCATTTTTCTGAGTAAAGTCGAAGGAAGTGTATATCCCAGAGAGACATTACGCAACCTTACAAAGGTATTGTCAAAAATGAATTTGGATGAATACGCCCCCATAGAATTGGAATAAGCTTTGGAAAAGCGGGTGAATGCCGAGGCTTTGTTGTTTTCAGTCCAGGAATCCAGGTTGTCGGGGTGGTAAGAGAATCCTTCTCTGTAGGCAATCATCTGCGCATAGTCAGAGTCATACAATTTGCCCCCGATGCTGTAGTATAGCATAAAGGAGAAGTCTATTCCATAGAAACTAAAGGTATTGCTCCATCCTCCAAAAAGTTTGGGAATGGCATCGCCCAGGTATTTCTTTTGGTCGTCTCCGCTTACATCGTTGTAATTTTCTGTAAGCACACGCTCTTTCACCACTTTTTCTCCGTCTGCATTTGTTTCATATACATTTTTCCACCATTGGTCGTTTCCGTTTTCCGGATTCACTCCGGCCCATTCGGCTCCCCAGAAATTATACCGGCTTTGGCCTTCTCTCCACTTGAAAACCCCCGAGTTCATTTCTTTCTGAGGCAATTTGGTAATGGTGTTCTTGTAATGAGAAGCATTAAAATCCATGTTCCATTTGAAATTTTCACCGTCCAAAACACGCAAGTTTAACTGTAGTTCTATACCGGCATTTTGTACGTCACCAATGTTTCTGTCCACGCCGCTAAATCCGGTAGATGAAGCCATGGGCATGGTAAACAACAGGTCTTTTGATTTTCTCATAAAATATTCAAAGGAACCGGTAATCCGGTTGAATAGGGCAAAATCCAATCCGGTGTTAAATTGCAGGTTGGTTTCCCATTTGAGTGTTTCGTTGGGCAATCTTTGGATCATCACGCCGGCTTTTCCAAAGTCGTCGTATCCGGTACCATAAAGGCCCTGGTAAGCATACCACGAAATGTCATCGTTTCCAACGGCTCCGTAACTGGCTTTAAGTTTCAGGTTGTCTATCCAGTCGTTTCCTTTCAGGAAATTTTCGTTGGAAAGCCTCCACGAGGCACCTACAGACCAGAAAGTACCCCATCGGGAATTTTTATGAAAACGGGAAGATCCGTCTGTTCTCAGACTTCCGGAAATGTAATATTTGTTGTCAAAATCGTATTCGGCCCTTGAAAACCAGCTCATAAGACGGTAGTTGTCTTCGTAGGAAGTGAGGTCTGTCATGGTAGCGGCCGAGGTCAGCTCATACAGTCCGCCAAAAGGAAATCCTTCTTTGGAACCGCTCAATCCGTTTACTTTCCTTTGGTAAGATTCTTGTCCCAGCAACACACCTACGCCGTGTTTTCCAAACGTTTTGTCGTAGGTAAGTAAATTGGTCCATACGGTAGTAATGTTGCGGGTGGCAGATTTTGTAGCTGCTCCGCGTCCTGCCATATAGCCGTAGGTGGGGTTTGTATAACCGCTGTAGCTGGACATGTAATAATCCAGGCTTATGCTTGTCCGGAATTTCAGTTGTGGCAGGAACGTTACTTCTGCAAAATTACGGGAAGAAATATTATCAACTTTTGTAATATACTGATTGTATGCGGCATCCGCCAGCGGGTTCCACCCAATCCAGCTCTTACGGTCGTTGCCGTAATCGTAAATTTTGTTTCCGTCGGCATCTGTTTTGTAAGTGTTTGTTGCGTAATCCCATTCATAAATAGGATAAATACTGGGAACGGTACGCAGGAACCAGATGGTGCTTTCAGTAGCCGGAGCATCTGTCAGGCTGTGCGCAAAAGATGTGTTGGTTCCTACTTCCAGCCAATTTTTCACTTTTGTTGTAACGTTGGAACGGCCGGTAATTCTGTTGAACTGTTGTGTGGTAAAGATACCTTTGTCGTCCAGGTAGCCCAGTGAGAAAAAATAGTTTGTTTTTTCTGTACGTCCGCTGAAATCAAGGGAATATTCCTGACGGGGTCTTGACTGTAGCAATGCTTCGCGCCAATCGCCTTCGAAAAGAAGGTCGGTCCCGGAAACCAGCTTTCCGTCTGTTCCCACAGGCTTGCTTGTGTTCCATGGGTTGAGTTTCAACTCATTGGCAAGGTTGTTTGTTGCCAGCAAAGCTGCGTTTTCTGCTGTGTACCCGTTGTCAAGGGCTTCATAATACAGTCCTCTCCAGGATAACTCTGTATATTCAACAGGTGTTAGCTGATGCGGCATATCAACGGCAAGGCTTGAAAAGCTGAGACTGGACCTAAAACTGATCTGACCCTTTTCCCGTTGTCCTTTACGTGTGGTAATCATGATGACACCGTTTGCAGCACGGGAGCCGTAAAGAGCTGTAGCAGAGGCGTCTTTCAAGACAGTCAAGGATTCAATGTCTGAGGGGGCAATGGCATTGATATACCCGTTGTAAGGGGCACCGTCCACAACGTACATTGGAGAACTGGAAGCGTTCATAGATCCAATACCGCGGATTAGAATACTGGCACTGGCTCCGGGTTGACCGGAGCTGTTGATAACCTGAACCCCTGTGCTGAGCCCTTGCAGAGCCTGCGTTATGTTAGAGGTTTTGACACGTTCCAGATCTTCTTTTTTTACAACAGACGCAGAGCCTGTAAAGGATGTTTTCTTTCCCTGACCGTACGCAATGACCATGATTTCATCCAAAGCCATAACGTCCGGCTGCATGGTAACGTTCATAACATTTCCTGTGATAGTAGTTTCCAGATTACGAAAACTGATGCACATGAAAACCAAGGTTTCTGAGGTGCTTCCCACTTCAATGGAAAAGATTCCGTTCTGGTCAGATACGGCATAGGTACCGGTTGTTTTATCCTGTACGGTAACGCCAATTACTGGCTGTCCGTCTTCGGAAGAAACAATAGTTCCGGTAATCTGTCTTTTTTGCGCCAGTACACCCGGTACAAAAAAGACAAATGCTAAAATTCCTAATAGAATTCTTTTCATAATTAATAATAAAGTTAATGAGGGGTGAGTATAAGTTTGCCGCCCAAGGTCCATACTTCTTCAAGAACGTGATACCCCACAGGGTCGTATTCTTTAAGTTCCTGGCGTGTATAGGGGAAATAGTCGTTTCTGCCCCAGAAGGCTTCGGACAACTCGGCAAAATATTCGTGGTGGTTGGTTAATGCATAGGCCTGCGTTACAGTGGAGTATTTACCATATCCGTCGTACCGCTGTGTGTTTCTGTACAATCCGGTAGCCTGAGCATGTTCAAAGGCTTCTATAATGCCCGGATGGTCAAAAGTTAGCGACACATCGTGGTACTGGTGGCAAAGTTCATGCAATACCATAAAAGGCTGGTTCAGTTCTGTCCACGATACGTAGTTTATGTAGTTGCAAATCTCTACACATTTGGCTTTATCCGGATTCATGTTGTTTTGCAGAAGCCACTCCCGGGATACGTGGTACCAGGCTGCACCATCCGGTTTGATGTCTTTTTCCATCCAGATGGGATTCTTTTGCATAGCACGTAAAAATGTATCGGGCAGAATAGCTGCCATGGTATCAATGTTGTCTTGCATCAAGTCCAGTGCCCTGCGGGCATCCGGTGTGTTTTTAAGGTAATCGGGGATTTTTATGGTAAAACCGTTATGGGTTATCTCTGCATAAACAGACGTATCGATTGGTGTAGAGCCATTTCCGTTTGTGTCGGGAAGCGGTTCTTCGCGGGAACAACAAGTAACAGACAGAAGCCCGCACAAAACAAGGCATATTATGTGGGGGTAAAAAAAGAGAAATCGTTTGTTTCGCATCAGGGTTGGTTATATAGGTTAACTTTTTTATGGCGGCTTATCTGTCCCGGGGGCTCTTTAAAAAACCTTGACAGGATGTTGTACAGGCGAGGATCGTATCGTTTCATTTCTTCACGCGTGTTGACCATGTTGTGTTTGCCATCCGGAACAGGTACTTCTGCGTTTACATCGAACCAGTTCTGAACACCTTCTGCAAAATATTCTTCAATGTTGGTTTTAGCGTATGTATTTTCGTACTTGCCTTCTGCCACAGCCGCATCCAAAGCTTCTTGCAGCTCTGTGTTAAATTGGGGGTATACAGGTGCTATACCTACGTTGTGGATGGTGTGTGCAAATTCGTGAATCAAAATATCTTCTGCGTGGTATTTGTCTATCTGGTAAGCCATGATATTTTCTTCTGCACACGTAGAAAAGGGATTGTCAAGTGTACCTCCCAGTCCACGTGCCCGTACGTTCCAGTTAAGGGTAGTGTCTTTTGCCAGAAAGGCGTGTTCCGGAATATCAGTTGTTCCTTCGTACCGGGCCATAATACCAATTCTTGTATTGCGTGACGTTAACGACTCCAGTACTTCTGAAGGAAGCGCTTCTGTCATGGCCCGTACCGTGACATATGCGGCTTGAAATACAGAGTCCGGC
>DIRP01000024.1:22509-33774 GCA_002427525.1 Bacteroidales bacterium UBA5433
CGGCCCCCGCCATGAACTAACCACATGAATACCGTTTACATTCATGTATTTTTTATAAAAAGGATCCAGACCTAAAGCTGTGGGAGGAGCGGTTATAACGGGTTTTTCCTTGTAGGACGCCATAGGAGCTGTTTCATTAAGGCATTCCGGTTCCATATGCCGGTAAAAGAATTCAAAAACCCGGCGTGTGATATAATCCGATCCCAGGGAGTGGCCGTGGCCCGGCAGGTAAAGCTGTTCAAAGTCTTTACCGGCTTTCACCAGAGCATCTACTACCTGGAGGGTGGACGTAGGATCTACGTTGTCATCCAGTTCTCCGTTAATCAGCAGCAGTTTTCCCTCCAGCAAATGTGCATTATCCACATTGGAAGCGGCTGCATACCACGGGCCGACAGGATACCCCATCCATTGTTCGTTCCACCAGATTTTATCCATCCGGTTGTCGTGACAGCCGCACAGGGCCACACCAAACTTGTAAAAATCTTTGTAAAACAACAGGGCAGAAAGGGTGTTTTGCCCGCCGGCCGAATACCCGTATATGCCTACACCCCGGCTGATATCCATGGAGGGGTATTTTGTTGCGGCAGCTTGTATCCACAGTATGCGGTCGGGGAAGCCGGCATCTTGTAAGTTTCTCCAACATACGTCGTGAAAAGCTTTAGAGCGGTTGGCTGTGCCCATTCCGTCAATGGTAACTACAATAAAACCCATTTCCACCAGTTTAGAAAAGCGCATGTAAGCTGCAAAATCTTTGGTTACATGGGCATCGTGCGGACCTGCATAAATGTATTCAACAACAGGATAAGAGCGGGACGGGTCGTAATGGGAAGGCCGGTAGATGGTGCCCCAGATATCTGTTGTACCATCCCGTCCTTTGGCGGAAAAAACTTCCGGAACGGTCCAGCCCGTAGCCAGAAGGTCAGAAATAACAGCCTCTCCCAAGTTGATAAGTACGGTTCCGTCTTTGGAAGAACGGATTACAGAAACCGGTTCTTTGTCCGGACGGGAGTACGTGTCTGTGAAATACTTTTTGTCAGGAGAGAACTGAACCCGGTGGTTAGCGTGCTCCGGAGTCAGGTCTGTAAGGCCGGTACCGTCTGTTTTCATACGGTAGTAGTGTTTGTTGTAAGGATCCTCTCCTTTATTCCTACCACTGGCCATAAACAGGATGGTTCCTTCTTTTTCGTCTATACTAACCACTTGCTGAACCACCCAATTGCCTTTGGTTAGTTGTTTTTGAACCCGGCCAGTCTGTGCATCTATAAGATATAAATGCCTGTAACCATCCCTTTCAGAAGACCAGACCAGGTTCTTATCTTTCGTAATGTATTGAATAAAATTTCTACCGTAATGAACGAACGTGTCAAACACTTCGTCAACAATTACTTTTGTTTGACCAGTTTGGGCATCTACGTTCACAATTTGGTATTTTTGATGTCCTCTTTCGTTGTAATCAAAACTATACCATTTGGAATCCTCGGACCATTTTCTAAAAAACAGTTGGTACGGATTATTGAAAGCAGAAGCGTTTACAGTTATTTGTTCTTTTAGCTCTACATTGAACAGTGTGGGAATATTTATCGGGATCAAATCTCCCGGTTTGTAATAATCACGCCATTGCAAAACAGGTTGTTTTTGTGTAGCAGGAGCAGACTCAATCAGCGGAATACGGTGTTTTGGGGTGTCGCGTGTGAGTAGTGCCGCGATTTTTTTTGAATCCGGGGACCAGTACAGCCGGGAGTAATACAGGTTTTCTGTTCCATCATAACTTAAGGGGCTTTCTTTCAGCGTTTCTATATCTTTCAGCCATACGTTGTAGTCTTTGATATATGCTTCCCATTTTCCGTCAGGTGATATGTACTTTTCCCGGCTTCTTTCTCTGTTGTTGTATTCAGGTCTTTGGGGGTTTACAGGCTCCGGTGTCCAGGACTCGGTGGTGGTAGTGATTACGTGTGTTTTGTACCCCTTTAACCCTTCTTTGTCTTGTATTTGGTATGTAACATGCACACTGTCTGCCCATTGTAAATTAACGGGAACGTTGTAAACCAGACGTGATATATTGGGCAGGGAATCCAGTTTTTTATACCGGATATCGAAATCTTGTGCATAACAGCTATGGTTCTTGGGGCTGAAAAAGAGAATTCCCGGTACCAGAGCAACAAAAAAGGATAATAAGAATAGTTTTTTTTTCATGATATTAACTTAAATCTCTTACTAATTTTTAAAAGACGGCGGAAATCTTTTAAAGCAAAAAGGGGAAAGCGAAAAGGAAAGGGAAAGGGAAAGGGAAAGGGAAAGGAAAAGCGAACAGAAACAGGGGAAAAACTATCAGCAGATGCGGCAATTGTAAAGACCTTTGCCCATGAAGCCGTATATTCTTAGAATGAATATGTAGTTGTACATGTGTCCTATATTGTGAACAAACATACAAATTTTTTAGAAAACAGCAAAAGATTAGTCCTATCTTTGAATGAATATTAGATTTTAACCACAAATTATGTTTTCAACAAGTACCTATACTTTGCGTAGAGCGCAATTGACAGAACGGATAAAAACAGGCTTGTTGCTTTTTCCGGGCAACGAAGAATCTCCCATGAATTACCTTGACAACACGTATCGTTTTAGACAGGATTCTACGTTTTTGTATTATTTTGGTTTTCATGACAGAGCAGGGCTGGCAGCCGTTATAGATGCAGATGCGGGAACAACCACTATTTACGGGGAAGAACTAACCCTGGACGATATTGTCTGGACAGGACCTATGCCCACTATTAAAGAACAAGCGACCAAGGCCGGCATTACTCAAACGGGAACCATGGCAGAGCTTGTTGCATTATTATCCAAGGCGGTGGAACAGGGAAGGGCTATTCATTACTTGCCCCCGTACCGTCCGGAACACACAATCAAATACTACCATTGGCTGGGCATTGAACCCGGGGCGCAAAAAGAACAGGTGTCTTTAGACCTGATCAGGGCGGTAGTGGACCAGCGCAATATAAAATCAGAAGAAGAGATAGCGTTGCTTGACCGGGCTGCCGCCATTTCTATGGATATGCATGTGGCCGGGATGCGTGCCGTACAACCGGGTATGAAAGAGTACCAGGTGGCGGCCGTTATGCACAAAACGGCCTTGGAAAACAATTGCCAGCTGGCTTTTCCTATTATTTGTTCGGTACGCGGAGAGACGTTGCACAACCATTACTACGGCAACACCCTCAAGGAAGGTCAGATGTTGCTGATGGATGCCGGGGCTGAATTGCCACAAGGGTATTGCGGTGACATTTCATCTACCGTTCCCGTTTCGGGAACATTTACCTCACAGCAACAACTCATATACGACATAGTAGAGGCGTCGCATCGGGCAGCCGTAGAGGCATTGAGGCCGGGTAAGCCTTTTAAAGAAATTTACTATACCTCTTGCCGAGCTATTGTAGACGGGTTAAAGGGCTTGGGTCTGATGAAAGGCGATACAGAACAAGCCGTCCGGGAAGGAGCTCATGCGCTGTTTTTTCCTTGCGGATTGGGCCATATGATGGGTATGGACGTACACGATATGGAAAATCTGGGAGAAGTCTGGGTTGGCTACGACGGAGAACCCAAATCAACACAATTTGGTATTAAATCCCTTAGGTTGGGCAGGCCGTTGGAACCGGGGTTCGTGCTTACCATTGAACCGGGTATTTATTTTATACCGGCCCTGATAGATCGCTGGGCATCTGAAAAACACCTGGATTCTTTTATCAATTACGACAAAGTAATGGAATGGAAAGGTTTTGGTGGCATCCGGAACGAAGAAGATTTCCTGATAACCCCGGAAGGTAAAAGACTTTTGGGCAAGCGGGAAGAAAAGGACAAACTGTGTGCGGGATACCGCAGCCTATAAGTTTTCAAGCCAGAATTTTTCCATGGTTCGGTACAAATGCAACGTTGTGTTCTTCCGCTCGTTTATGGAGTGGCTCCTCATGGGGTAGGTCATAACAGAGAACAACTTGTTGTGTGTAATCAGGCGGTCAACCAGCATTTCAAAACTTTGGTAATGCACGTTATCGTCTGCTGTACCATGGATTAACATAAGCGCGCCTTCCAGGTTTTGTGCAAAATGCAGGGGTGAGCCGTTTAAGTAACTTTCCTTGTTTTCTTCCGGAAGGCCCATATAACGTTCCTGGTAAATGGTATCGTAAAGTTCTTGTAAAGACACAAAGGCAACGGCTATGCCTGTATGGTATATATCGGGATGCTTGAACAGGCAGTTGAGTGTCATGGACCCGCCTCCGCTCCAACCCCAGATACCCACACGTGAAGAATCAATAAAAGGGAAATCCAGGAACAACTGTTTCATGGCCAGGGCGTGGTCTTCTGTAGCTACTATGCCAACTTTCCCATAGATGGATTTGCGCCATTCGCGCCCTCGCGGAGTTTTGGTACCGCGCGGGTCAATACTTACAACTACGTAACCGTGTTGAGCCATATACTGATGCCACAGATCGTAGCCGTCCCATCTGTTTTGTACGGTAGCTCCGGCCGGTTCTCCGTAAATGTAAACGATGACAGGGTATTTTTTTGAAGCATCAAAAAATGCCGGCTTTACCATCCAGGCATCCAAATCAACGCCACCTGCCTGTAGTCTGAAAAACTCCTTGGGAGCCAGTCCCAGTTTGTTGAAGGCCTGTTGAACGCTGCTGTTGTCTTCCATTACGCGAATGGTTTTGTGGCCGGGCAGCGAAATAAGTTGGTATTGGGGGAATGTACCGGAAGCCTGGTATTCATGGATTGCATAGGCCGAATTGGCAGACATCTGGTAGGAATGAAATCCTTTCATTTCCACAGGACTCATACATTCTGCCTGCCCCCTGCCGTCCAGGCGGCTGCGGTACAGGTACTGTTCTATGGGATTATCAGGAGAAGCCAGGTAATACACATAACCACCTTTTGCATCTATGTTTACAATCTGTATGACATCAAAATCACCACGGGTAATCAGTTGTTCCTGTGTGCCGTCACGTGATATTTTGTACAGATGCCGCCACCCGTCTTTTTCACTTGTCCATGTAAAAGACTGCCGGTTGTCCAACCATTGTATGTTGTCGTGGATATTCAGAAATGCGTCGTCACGGTCTGTCAGGATGTGATGCAGTTCCATGGTAGTTGTATTCCCCACAAATACTTTGTTGGTGTTCTGCAATCGGTTGAGTTGTTGTATGAGCACTTCTTCCGAGTCGGGAATGAATTCCATACGGGCAGGGTAATGGTTCCGGGGATCTCCCGGTATATCAAACCAGCGCGTTGTGGTATTTTCCAGGTTGACTACACCAATTTTGACAGCAGCATTGGTTGTTCCCACTTTGGGATAGGGAAAGGGAATGACCTGTGAATACAGGGAGTCAATGTTGTTGATCATGTAAAAAGTTCCCGTACCCCGGGTATCGGATTGCCAGTAGGCAATGGAACGGCTGTCCGGACTCCAGCGGAAGCCGTCGCGGCAGTTTAATTCTTCTTCGTAAACCCAGTCAAACGTACCGTTAATGGTGTAATCGTTGCCATCATGTGTCAGTTGCTCCGGAACATAACGGGTCAGGTCTTCTGCATAGATGTTGTTCTTACTTACATAGGCTACTTTTTTTGAATCGGGCGAAAATTTGGCAAACATAAGCGAAGCAGGTTCCAGGTGCTTGCCGAGTTTTTTTAACAGGCCGCTTTTCAGATCCAGCACCCAGTAATCTCCTCGGGTATGGTACCTCCATACGCGTTGGGTGTTGGTGAAAACAAGCAGCTTGGAACGGTCTTCAGACCAAGTGTAATCGCTTATGTACAAGGGTGTTGTTCCGTCTGCCGGGTCTGAGGGAAGGAGCCGTTCAGCCGGTACCAAAATGGTGCGTTTGCCACTGGCTGCGTGGTATTGTACAATATCAAATCCTTGCGCTTCAAAATTTTCCTCTATACAGGAATATGTTTTATTGTCGCTCATCCAGCGCAGGGAGCGGATGCCCCGGGGGCTATAAGCCCTGTTTTGAAAAATATCTTCAAGGGTAAGGGCCGGGATATCCTGTGCGGTAGCGTTGTGGGAAAGGGCAAATAGTGATATTAGTAAAGCAAGGAAGAGGCGTTTCATGATTCTGTGTTTTTTGGAATGCTGAGTTTGGGGTTGGTTTAACCTCCGGTGACGGCATGGAATCCGTGACTATGCAGGTCTTTTAAGATAGCTTGGATTTTTTGGGTTGTTGGGGGTGAAAAATCACCCTGAACGGGAAGCCGGCCGTGGTAGATCCGGGATTTTTTTGCTTTTCCATAGTTGTGGTAAGGGAGCAGGTGGATGGTGGTCAGCCGTCCCAGTTCTCTTAATTCCAGGGCGAAGGCTGTCATCGCGTCGATCTCGGCTTTTGTGTCGTTGATGCCGCGAAGGAGCGGTATGCGCAGGGAAAAAGGTACACCGGAGCGGGCTACGGTACGCAGGTTGCGGTGAATCAAGCTGTTGCCTGTTCCGGTGTACTTTTTGTGCACGGCAGGGTCCATAATTTTCACATCTGCCAGAAACAAGTCCGTATGCGGAATAACCCGGTGGACAACAGATTCAGGGGCTTGCAAACACGTGTCAACGGTGGTGTGTATACCATTTTTACGGCAGGCAGCCAGCAGGCTGATTAAAAAATCCGGCTGCATGAGCGGCTCGCCTCCGGTACAGGTGATACCTCCGCCGGAACGGTCAAAAAAGATCTTCTCGCGCAAAGCCAATTTCAGAATTTCATCAACCGCCATGAAGCGTCCGCACGTTTCCAGAGCTCCTGACGGGCAGGCTTCCGGATTTGTACGATCTTCGCAGGCTCCACAATGCAGGCAGCGTGACGGGTTAAACATGATAACCGGGTCGGGGTCCTGTCCTTCCGGATTGTGGCACCAGTGGCATAGCAAAGGGCAACCTTTAAAAAAAACATTCATGCGGATACCCGGTCCGTCGTGGATGGCATACCGCTTGATGTCAAAGATGCAGCCTTGTAATGGCTTGGCTTCAGAATCCTTCATTCATGGTGCGGTAAATGATGTCTTCTTGCAGGGAAGGCGCCAGGTGATTGAAATAGTCACTGTATCCTGCTACACGTACCATAAGGTCTTTGTATTGTTCCGGATCTTTTTGCGCCGCCAACAATGTTTTTGTATCTACAACGTTGAATTGAATGTGGTGTCCTCCCAATTCAAAGTAACTGCGTATCAGTTGCCCGAGCTTCTTTCTTTCGTCCTCGGTTTTTAGCATGGACGGGGAAAAACGTTGGTTCAACAACGTACCCCCCGAGAGGGTTTGATCCAATCTTCCCAGGGAACAGGCAACGGCCGTGGGGCCGCCGGTATCTGCGCCGTGAGACGGGGATGTCCCGTCTGACAAAGATTTGCCGGCTTTGCGTCCGTTGGGCAAAGCTCCCGTGACCGAACCAAAATAGACGTGGCACGTGGTAGACAGCATGTCCATGTGGTGTACACCGCCACGTGTATTGGGTTTGCCATCAATCAGCCGGAACAAATCTTCATAAACACGTACGGCAAGGTCGTCTGCATAGTCCAGGTCATTGCCAAAGAACGGGGTTTTGTTGAGGATGTACTGGCGCATGGGTTCGTCACCTTCAAAGTTACGGGCCATGGCTTGCAGCATATGCTCCATAGTCCATTTTTTGTCCTCAAAGATATGTTTCTTAAGGCTGGACAGGCTGTCTGTAATACTTCCCAATCCGGTGCATTGGATATAGGAGGTGTTGTAACGCGGGCCTCCGTCGTAATAATCCCTGCCTTTTTCAATACAATCGTTGATGAATACCGAGAGGAACGGGGCTGGCGTTTTTTCTGCAGTCAGCCGTTCAATAAGCAGGTTTACACGGATTTTTGTATCAATGATGTATTGAAGCTGTTTCAGAAAAGCGTCGTATAAATCTTCAAATGTCTGGAAGTCGGTTGCTTGTCCCGTTTGGATGGAAACCTGACGTTCCGTAACCGGATCCATTCCGTTGTTCAGCGTAACTTCCAGCACTTTAGCTACATTCAAGTAGCCGGTAAGTAAGTACGCTTCTTTTCCGAAAGCTCCCACTTCTATGCAGCCACTGCAGCCTCCTTCCCGTGCATCTGCGAGGGATTTTCCCTGGCGCAGGAGTTCCGGGATGTATACATCGGGATTGAAAACAGAAGGGTATCCGTATCCTTTGCTGATTACGCGGGTGCTTGCTTCTACAAAACGGTCAGGCGTGCAGGATGCAATGTGAACGGACAGTCCCGGTTGCAGCAGGTGCAGTTCCTCCAGTGTGTCCAGTGCTATGTAGGATACAGGGTTGACGGCATCTGTCCCGTCGGGCCGTACTCCGCCTATGTTGATGTTGGTAAAATCGTTGTATGTGCCGCTTTCTTTGGCGGTGACTCCCACCTTGGGAGGGGCAGGCTGGTTGTTTACCTTTATGAACAGGCAAGCCATCAGTTCCCTGGCAAAGGTGTCTGTAAGGGTGCCGGCTTTTATTTCTTTCAGGTAGAAAGGTTCCAGGTGTTGATCCAGGTGTCCCGGGTTCATGGCGTCCCATCCGTTCAGTTCCATGATGGTGCCCAGGTGGATAAACCAGTAGGCCTGGATGGCCTCGTGGTATGTTTCCGGGGCATGGGCAGGTACTTTGTGGCAAACACGTGCTATTTCGTCCAGCTCTGCAGCTCTGTGCTCGTTTCCGTTGGCACGGCAGGTTGCTGCCATTTCTTCTGCCAATGCAGCATGCCGCTCGGCAAAAATCACAATGGCCTGGCAGGAGATATCCATAGCCTGCAGCACATCACGCTGACTGTGGGCCGGAGTACCACCTGCTGCTGCAGTTGTTGCCGTTGCCGCCTCTGCTGTGGCGCCAGCCTCGGCCTGGTCCTCAAGTGCAGCCAAAGCACGGGCAATTTGTTTCCGGAAGTCGTTCATTCCCGTGTGGTAGATTTTCCCGTCCAGCGCTGTGTGACCGTAGGCACGCTGCTCGGCAAATTCTGTGAAAAGGCCGCTTTCATAAAGCAGTTTCCAATCTTGCGGGAGGATGGAAAAAAGTTTGTCTCTTTGCGTTCTGTCTTCCCAGAACGGGATGATTTCCTCTTTATAAATGCGTATATCTTCTTCTGCAACGGCATAATGTTGCAGTTCCCTGGTATTCAGGGTGAGCAAGTCATCAACGCTGTGGCAGGTAAGTTCAGGAAACGTAGAAACAGCTTTTGGGCGGGGACCCCTTTCGCCTACGATAAGCTCTTCATCTCCAATGTAAATAGTTTGTTTAAGGCACAATTCCTTAAAAGACATAGCCCGTAAAACGGGAACAGGGTAACGTCCGTTGTTTTCTTTGTAAAAACCGGTAACAATTTGAGCTCTTTCTACGCTAAGCGAGGGAGCTGTCTGGTAAGATGCCTGTCGGAGTGAGGCAATACGGGGGCTAATGGCATCCCCTGGTCTGTTGGAATTCATGGTGGCAAAAGTAAAAGATATTTTTTTAATTAAGAAAATTAATCCTATCTTTGCAACCCCTTTTACGTAAGGGGATAATACATAAAGTAAAGATTAACAACACATTATGCCAACAATTCAACAGCTTGTCCGTAAAGGAAGAAAGCAGATGGTAGAAAAAAGCAAATCGCGTGCATTGGATTCCTGTCCACAAAAGCGCGGTGTTTGTGTTCGTGTTTACACTACGACTCCCAAAAAGCCGAACTCTGCCATGCGTAAAGTTGCCCGGGTACGTTTGACCAACCAAAAAGAGGTTAACGCCTACATCCCCGGTGAAGGTCACAACCTTCAGGAGCACTCTATTGTCCTGGTACGCGGAGGTCGTGTGAAAGACCTGCCGGGTGTTCGTTACCACGTTGTGAGAGGTGCATTGGAAACCTCGGGCGTGGATGGCAGAACACAAAGCCGTTCGCTGTATGGTGCCAAGCGCCCCAAAGCGAAAAAATGATTTTTAATTGATTACAAAAACAAACAATGAGAAAAGCAAAGCCTAAAAAGAGGATTCTACTGCCCGACCCAAAGTTCAACGACGTGATGGTTACACGTTTTGTGAACAATTTGATGCTTCAGGGAAAGAAGAGTATTGCCTACGGCATCTTTTACGATGCATTGGATATTGTAGGTGAGAAAATGAAAGATTCTGAGAAGGCTCCTTTGGACATTTGGAAAAAAGCGTTAGAAAACGTCACCCCGCAGGTGGAGGTAAAAAGCCGCCGCGTGGGAGGAGCTAACTTCCAGGTGCCCACAGAGGTGCGTTCTGAGCGGAAGATTTCATTGAGCATGAAAAACATGATCATTTATGCCCGCAAACGTTCAGCACACTCTATGGCCGAAAAACTGGCCGCAGAAATCATAGCTGCATACAACAACGAAGGTGGCGCATTCAAGCGTAAAGAAGATATGCATAAAATGGCAGAAGCCAACAAGGCATTTGCTCATTTTCGCTTCTAAATGTCAAACGATTTACAATATATCAGAAATATTGGCATCATGGCCCACATTGATGCCGGCAAGACCACTACGTCTGAACGCATTCTCTATTATACGGGCAAGACCCATAAAATAGGAGAGGTTCACGAGGGGGCTGCTACTATGGATTGGATGGTACAAGAGCAGGAACGGGGTATTACCATTACCTCTGCTGCTACTACTGCTTTCTGGAATAATGCCGGGAAAAAATACCAGATCAATATCATAGATACGCCGGGTCACGTGGACTTTACCGTAGAAGTGGAGCGTTCTTTACGGGTGCTTGACGGAGCGGTTGCCACATTTTGTGCCGTGGGGCGCGTACAGCCTCAGACAGAAACGGTCTGGCGGCAGGCAGATAAATACAAGATTCCCCGTTTGGCATTTGTTAATAAAATGGACCGGGTTGGAGCCGACTTCCTTGCCGTTATTGAAGAAATCAAAAGCAGGCTGGGTGCCGTTGCCATTCCGTTGAGCCTTCCCATTGGTGTGGAAGATTCGTTTAGAGGTATTGTGGACCTGCTCTCGCTTAAAGCCTGGGAGTACGATACTGCCAGCAAGGACCTGATCAACTACAAAGAAATTCCCATCCCTGCATCTATGAAAGAAGAGGTGGAACTTTGGAGGGGAAAATTGATAGAGGCAGCGGCTGAGTTTGACGACAGCCTGTTGGAAAAATATTTTGAAGATCCCGAGTCTATAAGCGAACAGGAAGTGGTGGCTGCCGTGCGCAAAGCAACTTTGGCACTGAAGATAGTTCCGGTAACGTGCGGGTCGTCCCTTAAGAATAAGGGAATCCAGTTTTT
>DIRP01000014.1:0-1993 GCA_002427525.1 Bacteroidales bacterium UBA5433
CAAACACTCTTGTCCTTTTTTATCGGTGATTAATGCTTTCAAAACAACTTCTTCTTTGTTTAATGATGAAAACCAGAGCATCGTCAAATTGATTGTTTCATTTACACCATATGACGCCTTGTCCAGAAACAAATTGCTTATACGAGCCGTTTTGCCTTCAGAAGCAAGAGCATATTGAGTAATTATGCTATTGGAATAACCGCCATCAGTTTTTAGGAATAATTTAATTGTTTGAAGGTTAGTAGTAGTGGGAGTAGGTAGTGTCCAGGAAACCATTTTTTCTTCTTCTGGAGATAGGATAATTTCTTCAAAATAATTTAGTTCTTCTTTTTTCTCTCCGTAAAAACTATTTTCATATATTTCATAGGTAGGCAAAACCGTAACTTCTTTCTGGCTTAAGTTTTTTATTTCACAAGACAGGCCAATTGGCTCATTGCTTCTCATTGAGAAATCAACCCCTAGTTTTTCATTCCCTTTTGATAATTCATAAAAATAGCAAGAATCAGTATTTATTTGAACTAAGTCTTCTGCCGAAGAAAGACTTATTGGCAAGCGATCAGAAATTCCTAAAATTGAATTATGTTTATTTCCAATTATTACCCTTAAATCATATTCTCCTTCTGGTAAGTTAGGAGCAGTATATGTTGCTTCCTTTTTTATTTCTGAATCTTTCTCAACTGTAATTATTTCAGGGTAGGAAGTTTCGTCCAACTTGTTATATTCATCTCTAGGATAAATTGCTAATCCGTACAGAAAGTCATTACAAGCACGTGCAACAGAAATTGTTTTTACCGGGGTAATACCCATGGCCGTTAGGTTATTGTCTTTAAAGATATTGTAAATAGAGATAATCCCCAAAACAACTTTGAGATTGGTGCGTTTCAATATGAGATTGGGCACTTTGAGAAAGATTCTGGTTTTTCCGATCCTGTTTTTAAGATTTTGTGCTCACGAGAAACCGTGTCGTTCTTGTTGTGAAGAGCTGCGCCACAGCCGGAACAAGGGGATGCCTTGGCTTTTAAAACCGGTATCAGATATTGAGTGCGACGCACTAATTTTAAAGTGCGAGGTTCAGTTGCAGCAACTTTGGTGCGCAACATTGAAGGTAAAGTGCAAAATAACCCTAAAAAATTGCTGAATTGTTGTTTTTGCAGTTTTGAAATCAAAGACCTATAGGTATTTCTTGTCAAACAGTTGTAATGGTTTTTGTAACAGTAATATTGCCTTGATGACCTCTACCAATGGAGGCATCTTATCCGCATCAAATATCAATTTACGTAGTTCTTCGTGGTAAGCTCGTGAAATAGCCGGAAGTTGCAATGTTTCTGCCGTCCGCACGAATACATGCGCTTCAGTAAATTCATAGGCGTTATGTTGTTTTATATGGCAAATCAAACCGTGTGGTTGGACAAATCGTATTTACAAGCTGCTTGCTCAAATCAATATGATTATTCCTTTTCAACATATCGCTTAATATTTTCCGAACTCTTGAGGGATAAGCCATTGACAAAGACACGGTTTTTTCAAGGTTTATTTGCGATAAATGGGAGATATGCAGGGCGAAGATTCTATCATACGCCTGTTGCGGTGTTGTACCCGGAATATATTTTAAGTCTTTAATTGCATCTAACATACGAATCAGGTACAGTGTGTTTTCATCATCCGGCGTATCCACATATGCTTTTACACATTCAACCGATAGTTTTTTAAACTTGAACGAACGTACAGGTTGCTTCATGGCAATAGTAAATATAGACGGAGCCTGTTCAGTTAGCGACATTTTATTATATATGTACGCACCGGTAAGATAGCCGTCCAATTTCCGGGTCAGATAATTCAATTGCTCATCTTGATAGATAGGTAACACCCCCAAGCCCCAACTTGACTGTTTAGGGCGGTAATAAGCACCTCTTTCTACCCTGACCACCTTTTTTGCCTTTGACAAATCCGAAAGGATAACTGCCACATTGGCAAACTTTTCCATAGGGAAGTC
>DIRP01000014.1:2194-14969 GCA_002427525.1 Bacteroidales bacterium UBA5433
TTTGCATGTAAAAACATAATCACAGCCGGAACAAGATTCCGGGCAGGGATGTGCCGCAGTTGTTGCACGCGCCGTTGGTGAGAGATACTTGCTGCAATGTGTAGCGGTGGCGTTTGATTACCGGCCGGTTGCAATGGGGGCAATACGTGTGGCTGTCGCAATCTTCGGGCATATTGCCTACATAGACATATTGAAGACCGGCATCTATAGCTATGTCTCTGGCCCTGCTCATAACGGAAAGAGGCGTGGGGCTCAGGTGTTCCAGCTTATAGCTGGGGAAGAACCGGCTGATGTGCAGTGGGTTATCTTTAAAGCCGTTGTCAATAAGCCATTGGCACAAAGCTTTGAAATGCTCCGGATCGTCTGTTGTTTGAGGAATAACCAGGTGGGTTATCTCTATCCAAACGTCTGCTTTTTTTAGAGCCAGCAACGTATCCAGAACGGGTTGCAACCGTCCTCCCGTAAGGGTGCGGTACGTCGTGTCATCCAAACTTTTCAGGTCAATATTGGCTGCATCCAGGTAGGGAATAAGGTCAGCCAACGGAGTGGGATTTATATAGCCGTTTGATATCATCACTGTTTTCAACCCTTTGGAACGGGCCAAAACAGCGGTATCAAACATGTATTCATAAAACACAGTAGGCTCTGTGTACGTAAAAGCAATAGACGGTACGTGGTTCTGCAAAGCCGCCTCTACTACTTGTTCCGGAACCATCAGGTACTGCCGGCCCTCACTCGACCCGGAAGAATGCGACTCCTTTGGGCCCGTTTGCGATATGGTCCAGTTCTGGCAGTTCAAGCAATGGAAATTGCATCCGGCCGTGGCTATGGAGAAAATGCGTGTTCCCGGCAAAAAGTGGTACAGTGGCTTTTTCTCTACAGGATCTATTCCCGCAGAACAAGGGTTTCCGTAAGCCAGGGAATACCATTCCCCTTCTTTGTTTATGCGCGTACGACACACCCCAATGCCGCCTTCCTTTACACGGCACTCGTGCGGACATATCCGGCAAATAATTCCTTGTTTCGCTGTTTTCTCCCAATATTTCTCCGGTACTTTATACATCTTCTATTCCTTCTAGTACTTGTGCGGCATTTTTATAATAAATCCCAGTTGTGTTGCCTTGCCTCATGCCGCGGATAAACAAATAAAATACCCCGCCAAAATCACGTTCTACATCAAAGTCCTGTATTTTTTGTTGCAAATAGCGCAGGGCCGCCCGTGTGTAAATGGAGTATTGCAAGGTGTAATGGTTGGCTGCCACAGCCCTTGCAACTGCCTGCGTATTGTAATTATCTACAGCATATCCCAGATGGTTGGACTTCCAATCCAATATATAAAATTTCCCGTTGTAGCGGAAAAACAAATCCACAAAACCGGTCGTCAACGACCGCTCGTTTTGTTCATAAAAGAAAGCCATTTCTGTAATCTTATCTTCCTGCCTCACACGGTTCAACACCACCCCATCCGGCAGTTCCGTATTCAATACGTGCTGCATCAACCGCTGCAAGTGCTCCTTGTCTTCTTCCTGCACCAACCGTGGATATTTACGCAGCGTTTGGTCTATGACTTTTTCCCATCCTTCCGGGTTTGTAAAATCGATTTCCTCAAAAAGTGCATGCGTAAACAATCCCGTCTTGACACCCTTGGGCAGCCGCTCAAAAATAAACGTGTCGTAAGCCGAGACGGGAAGTGTCGGGGCTACAGGCTCTGCAAAGTCCTCCTTCGGAACGGGCGGCAGGTGCTGTACCAGAGAACTGAAACTTTCCACGTACCAACCGGAGGGCATGGGCGGCACGCCGGACGGGTTGCGGCTTTCAAAGGTGCCGGTTTCTACAAAAGCCTTTTTCTGTGCTTTTTTCAATCTCTTTATGGGTTCTACGACAGTATAGTCTTCCGTTTCTATCCAATTTCCGGGGTGCTCCAAAGCAGCTTCCAGGAACGGTTTTAGTTCGCCGGGTTTACTTCTGTTGCATAGCAAACAATGGTACACAGCACGCGTCAGGGATACATAAATCAACCGCCTGTCTTCTTGTGCCGATTGCATTTTGGCCGTTTCCTCATACGTTCCCCCTCTTTTAATGGCCGTCACGTAGTCCCCTTCTTTCATCTGCTCTATGCCGTCCGGGTTTTTGGACAAGCGAAAGGCCAGGAAGGTTGGCTTATCATTCCATTTCAAGTCCAAAAAGGGAGCTACAACTATGGGATACGACAAACCTTTACATTTATGTATTGTCGTAATGTTAACGGCGTTTTCATCACTTTCAATGCGTTGTACGTGCGCATCGGTACCGGACACACTATCCGTTGTTGCGACTCCGGCAGATTCCCCTATTTTACGAGCCATCCAGGACAGCAACTCTTCCGGTCCCAAGTCCTTTTGTATCCGCACTTGATGCAACAACTCCATTAAGTGCAAGTAATTGGTTATGGCGCGTTGCCCCTCCATGTTATCCTCTACGCTACAGTAATCACGTACCCGGTACATTTTCAGAAATAGAGAAAGGGCATTGTAAATACCTTGATCTTCCCACACCTCTTTCAATATCCGGAATCGGGCCAATTCTTTTTGGTCGTCCATTTGAATAATCTGCTCCGCTCCATACCCAAAATACCGATTAAGCAAAGCCCGGCTGATGTTGTTCCGGTTGGGCGACAATACAGCCAATAACAGATAATAAATCTGCAGAGATTCGTCGGTGTTCCAGACCTGCAAATCGGTCAGTATCACAGCAGGTACGTTTCTACGCGATAGTTCCCTTTTGATATGCTTGCCCTGCTTGTTTGTTCTCACAATGACACCTATGTCCGACGGTTTGACGCGACGGTACCCGGTCTTTCCATCCGGTATTTGACACCGGTCATCATTCAACCATGCTACCACTTTGTCGGCCACACCCCGAATAACTTCCGTTTCATTATTACATTGACAAAGCCACAGAGGTGTAACAGGAACCCCGTCTTGGAGCATTTCTTTTTTTCCGGGTACAGCGTCTACGTCTATATAGCCAATGCCCTCATCCAAAAACGGATCGCCTATAGAAAAGAAGTGGTTCAACGCTGTTACCATACGCGGCGTAGAGCGGAAATTGCGATTCATGGTATAGACATGTTGCACGCCATCGCGAGCCTTTTTATACGTGTTCAAATCGGCCTGACGCCATCCAAAAATGGATTGCTTGGGATCGCCAATGTAAAAAACCGGATTGGCTACCAGATTGCTGAAGATTTCGTATTGCTTCTGGTCGGTATCCTGGAATTCGTCTATGAAAAGGGCTTTGTACTTGTCTGCCAGTACGCCTTGAACACGACCGGCTTTGACTGCCAGCCATACCTTGTGAATCAAGTCTGCATACCCCAGGACGTTTTTTCGGGTTTTCAGACGCTCCATATCGGCCACAGCCCTATCTTGCAGCTTCAGGTACAAGTATTCCAGATAGTCCAGTCTGAGTTCCTCCAGCGATTCTGCAAGTTGTACATATTGGCTAAATAAATCTACGGCGCCCGGGAAGCATATTGCCGCATATTGTTTTTCCCATTTGCTTTCAAAAGCCGAGACAAAATCAGCCGGCCCTTTGCACCCGGCTACCAAATTTCTTGCGTGGTAGTTGCTTTGAGCCGCCTCACACAATAATTTGTACTCCCTGTGGACATACTCCTTAAACGCTTGGTATGCATTGTTTTTCTGCGCCAGCATGTCTTTTAGTGCAACCGTCAAATCCGGTAACGCCAACCTGTCACCTTCTCTGGGGATGAACACCTTTCCATCCAACAAACCGTTTACAAAACCCGTCAATCCGTCTTTGTCAAACGTGGGCTTTCCTTCATAAACAAGGGCCTGCAGCAGGTCCGGCTCTATCGTGGTTATTTCTTCCCTCCAGAACGTATTGCAGATACGGGTGATCCACAGCGTCTGGTCGGTAAGGATTTCAGATTTGAACGCCTGTTCCGTCTCGAAAGCATACGTTTGCAAAACGTCTGTACAGAAACCGTGAATGGTCATGATTTGCGTTTCGTCCAATGCATTGACAGCGGCTATTATCCGCTCACGTACCGTTTCTTCCGGCAAGCCGCCTTGTGCAATTGCATTATCTACTATGGCTTTGATATTGCTGTCAATATCCGTCCGGTCCCGGCAGGCGTATTGGTACGCCCTGCGGATAAAAAGACGTATACGTACCTCCAGCTCGGCCACAGCAGCGTTTGTAAAGGTGACCATAAGGATTTCCCGCAGGGGCCTGTCTTGTTCCAACACCAACCGCAGTACCATCAGGGCAATGGAATACGTTTTACCCGTTCCGGCACTGGCTTCTATCAGGTTCGTTCCCTGCAACGGTACAGTCAATGCGTTGAAAGGTTGAGGATCTGTATGTGTTTCTGTACTCATTCCCACGGTTGAAAGATCAAATGGTAATACGTTTCTATCAGTTGAGCCAACGCCTCTTCTTCTCCGTCAAACACTTCTTCTTCCCAGGCCGCGGCCACATAAATATCTGCCGGTTGACGGGCATATATGTTGCCCTCTGCTTTTTCTTTTGCTTTCTTCCTGTACTCAGCTATCTGTTTTTCAGGCGTATCCTTTTTCATAGCCTCTACCACAGCATTGAGCACAATGGGCAGCCGCTCTGTCTGCCCTCTTTGGAATAAGGCCACCAGTTCTTTCATTTGCTCCAGAGCCGTAGATACATCAACGGCCGGAGCTTCCAAAACGTCTCCGTCCCTGGTAAATAACACTGCGGCACCGCCAAAGCCGCACGCAGACAAAATCAAATGGGTAATCCTGGTTTTGACCTGTTGTTTGTATATGCTTTTGGATAATGAATAATCAAACAATTTGCCGTTGTATATCGTATCTACGCTCCCTTGTATCTGCAGTCCATTCACCGTAATATCTATGGGGAAAGGATGTGGCAAAACGTCTTTCAGGAGTTCCTTCCAGGCGTTCCGCAGGCCTTCCGTATCTTCCAGAGCTTTTTTGATCTGCAAATCGGCCATACCGGCCAACGGCAATATCCCGTCTTTTACGCCTTTGTCTTTCAACACCTCCAAACGGAACAGGTCTATACATCCCTCCCGAATGTCTTCTTCAAAAACTTGCTTTTTCAAAGCCCAGGACTGCAAATAATCCGAGTCAAACAGTTCGTTTTCCGGAAGAGGCGGTTCCGGGTCGTCGTACCGGATACCCAGTACTTTCTGGTAGTACCATTCAATAGGATGGACAAAGAACCGGCAAAACGCATCCAAATCTATCGTTTCCGTTTGTATCTGTTCGGTAGGTGTAGGAGTATCTATACCCTCAATATCCGTTTGCTCCCGATCGGCTGCCGTGGGTGCGTACAAATACGTAAACAACCGTTTGTCTTGCACCTTGTATCGGGCACTGAATCCGTGCAGGGGATGGGCTACATACACCAAATCTTTTATCTGATGGCGCACATCTTCATGGGCCAGGTGTTCCAGGTAATCGAGCAGCTGATCCACAACGAGCGATGGGGGCAGGACTTCGTTCGTTGCCGTATCTTTTCCAATGTAGCTGACGTAAAAATAAGATTCGGCCGCCATCAGGCTTTCCAGAAAAGCCATCTTGTCGTTCTCCTTCTTGCTTCTATCACCTACCATCGGCTCGTCCTGCATCAGATCAAAACCCAGACTCACGTCCTTCCGTGGGAACACATCGCGGTTCATGCCCAAAAAGGCTACTACCTTAGCCGGCAGGCCTCGGCCCGGAATCACCGGCAGGAACGATACACAACCGGCCATATACGCACCGGAAAGGGTGTCCTGCTGGAAACGCTCCGTGGCAAGGTATCGGAAAACGGAGAATGGAATTTCCTGGTCGTCGTACACTTTTTCCATGTACTCCAGGTCTTTGTACAGACGCGTGAGTTCCTCCTCGTCCCGGAAGGAATACGCTACAGAACGTTCCAGAACCTCTTCCAGCAAAAACGTTTTCCAGGCGCCAAAACTTTTGCGCTCTTTCTGTTGTTCGGCGTAATATACCAGATCGTCCAGGAAGGCTTTCAGCCGGAATACATCGTAAGCCGTAGCCGTTTCTGTTTCTTTCCACGGATAAAACGTGGCATCGGGCAGGACAGAAGCCATGGGCCGGTCGTCGTATACGGCAAAGCCCATGATGATTTTTTCCAGACCATACGTCCAGCCCACGTATTGTGTCTGATCATCGGCTTTGTTTTCCAGGCCAAAACGGATATTGGCGTTTTTAACCGTTTCTCTTACGTAAGCCATGTTCTCCATGCCGTATTTTCTTCGGATGCGTTTTTCTTCCAGCAATGCCACTACCTCCTCTGCCGGGTAGGCGTCCATGGCATCGAATGCCAACAACTCCATCAACGTCTGCATAACGGTATCTGTCTTTGTTGTTTGCTCTCCGCCAATGTAGTACGGAATAGGATAGGGAGCGTTGTCAAAGACGGCTTTGATGTACGGAACGTACGCTTCCAAATCAGGTACCAATACCAGTACCTGATCCGGTGTCAAACCTGCCCCCTTTTCCATCAAATCCACCAGGTAGTTGTAAAAGATTTCCACTTCCCGCACCGGTGTGTACGCCCCGTTGACAACGAGCGTCCCATCCACCGCCTGGGTTTCCGTCACAAAACCGCCTTCCGGACTGTCCCTCCGCAGGCTCTCCTGCAACGTAGCCAGAAGCGTGGGTGGCTTTGTGGGTGGCTTAGCGGATGACTTGGCAGCTGCCCTCGTGCTGTCCAAGGCCGCCGATTCAGCAAAAACCTCTATCCACTCTGCCGGCCTCGGGAGCGTCTCGGCCAATACCGTATAATTGCCACCCAAAGCCGAGTTGAACGAGTTATCAAACGCCTGCTGACGGAGCATTTCCGTGCCGGGAAGCACCATGTAATAATACACATCGGTGGCTTGCGCCAGGGCGTTCAGCACCCGGGTATAGAACGGCGTGAAAATAGAAATGCCAAACAGTGTAAGCCGAGGCAGCAACCGGCGTGCCTTCTCCCGGCCCGTCTCTTCTTGCAGCAGACGCAGTACCTCGGCCTGCATCTTGTGCTTGGGCACGTACCACTTGAATCTATCGCGCAAGGCGAGCCACAACCACCGTTGCCACGCTTGGTGGTCTTGCTCCTGACAAGCACTGTCCAATGCCTCCCACTCCAGCACCCTATCGCTGCGGTACACTTGGTATTGATCCAGCAAGTCGGCTGTTTTGCCGGCCAGTTGTATACGCTTTAGATGTGCCTCTTGTTCGTTTGCTACATCATAGTAAGCGGCTATGTGCGGAAAGGTTGTTTTAAAGTCTTCTGAACCCAGCAGCCGGTACAAAGCCGGGCGTACTGCAGCCGTATAGGCTTGCTTACCTGTCAGTTCCGTATAAAGAAGCTCCAGGATGTCGTCTTGTTTCAGAAATGTATAATGGGCAAAGATGCCGTTCTTGCGGGCCAATTCCGTTTTCAATCGGTTTTCCATCCCCTCCGTTTGGGTGATGATGTATTCCCGCCGGAACACGTCTCCTGTCCGGTGGAGGGTATCGGCCAAAGCCTGCCACAGGGGCTCGGGTCTGTCTGCATGATAGATCACGGCTCCCATACGGCATGGTCTTTATTTTGTAAACGGGCTTCCAATCCGGATACACGCGATATCTTCTGCAGGATGGTTTTTTCCAGTACTTCCATGGTGCCTTGCACCAACACTTGCTCTTTGGCACGTGTTACGGCCGTATAGAGCAGTTCACGGGTAAGGAGTGGTATGTCTTTGCAATCGGGTAACAACACCAAAATCCGGTCGCTTTCCGAGCCCTGGCTCTTGTTGATGGTCATGGCAAAGACTGTTTCGTAACCGGTCAGGTATCCCGGAGGTATTTTTAGCAGTTTTCCATCCGGTCCCGGGAACCAGGCGAACAACGGCGGGAGTTCTTTGTCGGGTTCCGGGGGGTATTCATAGCGAATAAGGCCTATATCACCGTTGAACAGCCCCAGATCGTACCGGTTGGCCGTTACCATGACGGGCTGGTTGTGGTAAAAACCATACCGAGGATGTAAACTATGATATACGTCGTTGTTCCCGTTCTGTTTTTCCAGATATTCTTCTATACGCCGGTTGGTGTGGTACACGCCGTAAGGCCCTTCCCTCACAGCACAAAGGACCTTCACCCGGTTGAGTTTTTCAAGGGCTTTGGCTGTATCAAGTTCCTTGATGTATTGCAGATAGTCTTTTACGTAATCCTCAAATGCTGTTTGATTATATTGCGTATCAATACTCAGAGCCGGATCCGGGTTGTCTGAAAATTGTTTGATACAACCGGTACTTCCTTGCAATACGGAACGGCTGAACAGCCCAATGCCTTCCTCTTTGTTAAACCGATGGCTTTCAATCAAATGAATAATATGGTCTTCTATGACCGACCCTTGCGTAAAAGCTGCATGGCACAAATCCCCAAACACGCTCCCGGCCTCGACGGAAGCCAGCTGGTCTTTATCTCCCAGAAGGACAAGCCGTTTTGTTGAATCTACGGCTTCCAGAAGTTTGGCCATCAGCGCTCCGTCAACCATGGAGGATTCGTCTATGACAACCATGTCGTGTTCCAACAAATTGTCTGCATGGTGCTTAAAAAACACACTGCCCTGTATAGCTCCCAGCAGCCTGTGTACCGTAGAAGCAGCCGGTATTTGAGGGAATTGGCTCTTTAATTTAGACAGGGACTCGTTCATGCGGGCGGCGGCTTTGCCCGTAGGGGCAGCCAGCGCTACCTTCAAGTTGGGATCTATTGTGTAAAGTATTTGTAGGACCTTGCCAATTAATGTTGTTTTGCCCGTACCCGGTCCTCCTGTGATGATGCAAAAATTATTGAGCAACGCCGGCAACATCTGTTCTACATCTTCCTGCAGGAAGTGTTGGTACAACAACTCTTTGCGCTTTTGTCGCACATGTTGTTCCTCCTCAATCAGAGCAAAAATCTTTTGGACAATGTTTGTTTCGTATTTGAAATACCTTTGAAAATACACATTGCCTTTGTATAAGATGAAGGGCTTTACTTCTTCCGGGTTGTGTGTAAGGTATGGACCGGGCTCGAGGATTCCCGGGGGCAGTTTTTCTTCCGGCAGGGAAGGATCCAAGGTTTCCGGATCCAGGCACAGGTGTCCTTCTTCCAGTTTCTTTAATACAAGGCCCGCCAGAGTACCTAACCCCGGCTGCAGACGTTCAAAGAAATCAACAAAGACCCTGTGGGCAAGATCATCCATGACCCGTTCATTCGCCTATGATTTTCACCAGAATACGTTTTTTACGTTGTCCGTCAAACTCGCCGTAAAAGATTTGTTCCCACGTTCCAAAATCAAGGCGCCCCTTGGTGACTGCAATAACTACCTCGCGTCCCATAATCTGGCGCTTGAGGTGCGCATCTGCATTGTTTTCAATTCCATTGTGACGGTACTGTTCGTACGGTTTTTGCGGAGCCAAACGTTCTAACCATTTTTCAAAATCATAATGAAGCCCCGTTTCGTCATCATTAATAAAAACACTTGAGGTGATGTGCATAGAGTTACACAATAGCAGTCCCTCCTGAATCCCACTCTCTTCCAGGCATTTAACTACCTGAGATGTAATGTTGACAAAAGCACGGCGCGTTGCTGTTTCAACAACAAATTCCTGTCTGTACGTTCTCATGCTTGCTATTTTTATTGTTAAGGTTTAGGTTCTACCACTATTTCCGAAGTCAATTCCATGGCTTTACGGTACACATGCATTACTCCGCAATACGAATTCTCCGAAAGTTCAACCGCCCGTTTTAATTTTTCCATAGGCAGGTTATCACCTGTAAATTCATAGACAACATGAATGCTACTGTAATGTTTTGGGTGCTCTTCTGTCAACCGGCCAAAAACCCTGACATTAAAACGCTCCGGAACAACCCTCATTTTCCGTAACATAGAAATTACATCCATGGCCGTACACCCCGCAAGAGCCACCAACATAAAAGGCTTGGGTTTAGGACCTTTGTTTTGTCCGCCAAACGCCGGATCTGAATCAATAATTACATGATGTCCATCAACCGTAGTATCAAAAACCATGTTGTCCAGCCATTCGGCCGTTACAATATCTGTTTTTCCCATAATACAAATATACTAAAAAAGAGCGTTGTACTGTGTCAATTTTTTTGTATCTTGCCATATACATGACCCCCTGATTATTAACCCTAAAAATGGCAATCATGGAATGTTTCATTGAAAACCTTGCGTGCCCGGGTAACGGGTATCTCTTGTTTTTGATTCCTTTTCTTGTTGTTTGGCTCTTTCTTTGCCTGAACGCCCAGGTTCTGGTGGTTGTCTCCTACTGGCTCCTCTTCAAAAAAGCAGATAAACCAGGCTGGGCCTGCCTGATACCTGTGTACAACACACTTGTAATGTTGCAGGTTGTTGGTAAGCCCTGGTGGTGGATATTGTTGCTTTTTATCCCGCTCGTCAATATTGTTTTTACCATCTGGATGTACAATTTACTAAGTAAAAGTTTTGGCAAACGAGCCGATTTTACCGTCGGCCTGTTGTTGCTCCCCTGGATTTTCCTTCCCATTTTAGGGTTGGGAAAATCCACCTACACCGGACCTGCCGGTAAGTAACCAAACAAAGTAACCACATGAAAAAAATCCTTATCGTCCTTATACTGCTGTGCACTGCTTTTTCTTTGCAGGCACAGCAGTTTCGGGTAAAAGTAGTAGGCATCACAGATGGCGACACGTTTACAGCCATCAACCGTGATAAGTTACAAATACGTTTTCGCATGTACGGCATAGATGCCCCCGAAAAAAAGCAAGCTTTCAGCAGTGTGTCTACAGAAAAACTGAAAGAAATGATCCACGGGAAAAAAGTTACCGTAACCGTACACTCCAGGGACCCGTGGGGTCGCTATGTTGTCACAGTACGGGCCGGAAAAATCAAAGACGTCTCGGCAGAAATGCTACGTTTAGGCCTGGCCTGGCATTATAAAAAGTACGATAAAACCCCACACTACGCTCAGCTTGAAGAACAAGCACGCAACCAACGACTGGGGTTGTGGAAAGACCCCAGTCCTGTTGCACCGTGGGATTTCCGGTAAAAACGGATTCCCCGAACGGCCGTTGTTAACAAACAAATGTTCATAAAACAACTGCCAACTTCTGTCAGTCATTTGGTTTGTATCAAAAGACTTTGTACTTTTGCAACATCATAATGAATGTTAAAGCCGTTCGGACCCATTTTGAACGGCTTTTTCATTTGGCCTATTTGTTTGAAACCGCTGCTATTTGTTTGCAACTGTTGCTATGGTCTGTCCAAAAGCAACGCATTCTTCAATCTTATCGTCTGTGGGATTCCAAAGCGCCTTAAGGCCATCTTCCATGATTTCAAATCCGGCACGTTTGAGCCAGTCGGTCAACTTGGCGGGCGATTCACCACTCCATCCGTAGGTCCCGAATGCAGCCGCTTTTTTCCCTTTAAAGCCGAGGCCTTCAATTTCTTCCAACAGACCGGCAGTGCTACTGGTGATACCTTTGCCGATGGTAGGCGAGCCAACCAAAATGGCTTTAGATTTAAACACCTCGGTAATCATGTCGTTCTTGTCTGTCTTGGAGATGTTGTACAGTTTGACGGTAACCTTTTTATCGACCTGTTTGATTCCCTGAGCAATAGCTTCTGCCATACGTTTGGTACCGTCCCACATGGTATCGTACAAAAGCGTAATCTGGTCTTCTTTGTAATCACGCGACCAGGCAATGTACTTTTCCACAATCTGCGTGGGGTTGTCCCTCCAGATAACGCCGTGGCTGGTGGCAATCATATCAATAGGTACACCCAATGCCAGCACTTCCTGAATCTTTTTATCCACCAGCGAGCTAAAGGGGGTGAGGATGTTCGCATAGTACTTGATGCACTCCTGGTACAACTCGTCCTGGTCAACCAAATCGTTGTACAGGTGTTCCGTGGCGTAGTGCTGTCCAAAGGCATCGTTGCTAAAGAGGATGTTGTCCCCGGTCATATACGTAGCCATGCTGTCCGGCCAATGGAGCATACGCATTTCCACAAACACCAATGTTTTGCCGTTTCCAATGTCCAGGGTATCTCCCGTCTTAACCGTTCTGAAGTTCCAGTCTTTGTGGTAATGTCCGGTTAGCGATTTAACGCCGTTAGCCGTGCAATAAATGGGCGTATCGGGGATCAGGCTCATAAGCTCCGGCAAGGCTCCGCTGTGGTCCACCTCGGCATGGTTGGCTATGATGTAATCAATTTTGTTCAGGTCAATTTCTTTCTGCAGGTTTTGCACAAACTCTTTGGCAAAAGGCTTCCAGACCGTATCTATCAAAACTGTTTTTTCTTCTTGTATTAAATACGAGTTGTAGGTAGATCCTTTGTGGGTGGAATACTCGTTCCCGTGAAACTTCTGCAGTTCCCAGTCCACTTTCCCTACCCAATACACACTGTTCTTAATTTTGGTTTTCATAATAGTTTGTATTTGTATTTTTCAAATATAGAAAAATTCTTGCTTTTAAGGGACTGCACAATGATATAGCACATGTATTACTTAAAATACAACAAGATTTTTGCGCGTTTGCCAATATTACGTGCAGTTTTCGTGTGCTTTTACACATTATCCGCACATAATACGTGTAAATCTGTTGAAAACAATGGATTGTTATTCATTCCATCCTTTTTGGCCGATTGATATCCGGATATTTACATAGTGCATAGTGCGTTGCTTTGTACCCGTCGGCCGGCTGTATCGGCTAAGGAAAACTTTGGCTCCCGAAAAGGGAGGGGACCC
>DIRP01000014.1:15159-18778 GCA_002427525.1 Bacteroidales bacterium UBA5433
GGATTTTCCGTGCCGATACAGCCAGCCGTGGCATATTCCGTTGCTGTTCCGCCGATTCTTTTGAAGGGTAGTGAGTAGTGGTTTTGAAGACGGTGCGCTAACGCGCGGATATTTAACTAGTTGTGGAGATAGGAAATATAGCAGCACTCACTACCCTTAATCTTGGGCTAGCGAATAAAATTATTAATCCCTGACACAACGGACAGAGAACCCGCGCTCCTCGTCGTTGCTGCTCCCGTCCACGTAGCTGCTACTGTAGTACAGGCCCCGGCCCCAGGCGCTACCTGTACCGCCCTCTGTAGAACTCCACCAGTAGCCGGTGTAACCAATGTAGTTGAATGTACCACTGCTGCTACGGTAGCCCCCCGGAAGAGCTGTAAAGCCACTTTCATTTGTTGCTCCTGTATTTGGGGAATCCCAATGTGTTGTTGCTTTCAATTTACCACCCACAACATTTGCATCACCAAGATAATTTATCAATTGCGTCCACTCGGCATCACTGGGCAGGTGCCAGCCTTTAGGGCAGATACCCTGCACACGACTGGGATTAGCGTCACTGCTTGGTGCCCTCTGCATAGCCGCCGACCAATTGTAGAGCACGACGTACGTTTGGTATTTCTCTGTAGCTTTGGCAGAAACTACATTTTCATTTCCAGATTTTTCAGCGTTAAAAAAGTAGCCTTAAACATAATAATAAAGTTCTGTCTCTTTTCCTGTTTCCTCGCTTCCTGTTTCCGGACCAACAACGGAAGACAGACACTTCAGGTTTTCGGCCATCCATACCTGACCGCCTATGGTAACAGTATTGTACACAATATTATCGCGGCTGTCAGTATACTTGTTCGTGGCAAAGTGAAGTACTCCGTTGTGATATGTGGCTGGCAGGTGGCACGCCTTGCCAGTTGCTGTGACTGAACTTCTTGCAAATTTTATAAAATTCGTTTCTGTGATTCCACCATTGTGGTGCAGTGTAAGGTCCACAGCAGGCCAGTTGCCCGAGCCGTGCATGTACCAACCTCTGAAATCAATAGTTTCGCCGGAGGCAAGATCAATAGCAGACTCCCGCTCAAAAGACAAAATAGAAGGAGTAAAATTAGTACCTGATATCGCTTTTGTTATAATATTGTACGTGGCACTACCCTGGTTTACATGCGCAGCAATGCCCCCCATAGCACTAAGCTCGGCTTTTGTAATACTTGTATTAGCTCATTTAAAGCAAGTCTTCCTCCCTAAATGTCCGGTACTGTGGAAGTAACAAAAGATAACCCTAACTCTGTTATGCGCATACACATAGTGCGTTACGTGCTTTGTGCCAAAATTGCTGACTTCCTATCTTTACATATGGAACCAGAATAGTGCGTCGCACTAAGCATTTCGCAGCCGTAAGCCGCAAATAAATTACTTCTTTTACTGAAGGGTAGTAAGTGCCATTTTAGAGCGTAACGCTACAATACTATGATTTTCTGCACATTAATCTATTTTCGTAGAAATTGTTACTTATTACCCTTAGCAAAATTTGCCGGGAAACACCCTTTTGCCCGAAGGGTAGTAAGTGCCAAGAAAGGGTGCATCGTCACAACTCTTTGATAATATGACTGTTGCCATGCCGGAACGAAAATCGCTACTTACTACCCTTCCTGTTCATGAAGGGCCCGGGGCCCGCGGACAAAAAAAACACCTGCGCAACGAGCAAGTGCCTCCATTCGCGGCCACAGGCCGCAGGGCCTCCCCCGGGGGAGGCGGTGGTGGGGGAATCATAGTGGAAGGGCCCCGGGCCCGCGGACAAAAAAAACACCTGCGCAACGCGCAAGTGTTTTCTTTGTCCGTGGGCCCAGCTGGACTTGAACCAGCGACCCCCTGATTATGAGTCAGGTGCTACTAACCGACTGAGCTATGGGCCCTGTTATCATGCAATTTTTGCAGGATAGCTCCGGCAAATATACACGATTTTATAAAAACCTCACACCTTAATCTCTACCTCTACGCCGCTGGGTAATTCCAGTTTCATAAGGGCGTCAACCGTTTTGGGAGTAGAGCTGTAAATATCCAACAGGCGGCGGAACGAGTTCAGTTCAAACTGTTCCCGTGCTTTTTTGTTTACAAACGTTGCACGGTTTACTGTAAAAATCTGCTTGTTGGTAGGCAGGGGAATGGGACCACTCACAACAGCTCCCGTAGCCTTGACGGTTTTTACAATCTTGTCTGCCGATTTGTCAACCAGCATGTGATCGTAGGATTTTAATTTGATTCTGATTTTTTGGCTCATTGTTTTTTTATTTACCAATATTCTTTTTAAAACTCTATGCTTGATGCGTGGAAACCGGCACCCCAACCTGTTTTCTCCACAATTTCACGTGCCAGACTGGCTGGCAGTTCTTCGTATTCTGCAAACTCCATGGAACTGGTAGCCCGGCCCGAGGAAAGTGTCCGCAACGTAGTAATATAACCAAATTGTTCGGACAGGGGTACTTTTGCTTTAATAATTCGTGCGTTACCTTTGGAATCCATGTCGTTCACCTGACCACGTCGCTTGTTCAGATCGCCAATAATGTCACCCATGTATTCTTCCGGAGTTACTACTTCCAATGCCATGATGGGTTCCAGTATAACGGGGCCTGCCTTGGGTGCCGCTTTGCGGAACGCCTGGCGGGCACAAATTTCAAAAGACAAGGTATCTGAATCTACCGTGTGGTACGATCCGTCTGTTAAAATTACCTTCATGCCCGTAACCGGATAGCCGGCCAATACTCCGTTTTCCATGGCAGCTTTGAATCCTTTCTCTACGGCCGGAATGTATTCTTTGGGAATATTGCCTCCCTTTACCTGGTCTACAAACTGCAATCCCGTAACTCCGGGATCTGCCGGTTCCAGTGTAAAGACAATGTCGGCAAACTTTCCGCGACCTCCCGTCTGTTTCTTAAAGACTTCCCGGTGCGTGGTAGAACCCGTAATGGTTTCGCGGTAATTTACCTGCGGGGCTCCCTGGTTGATTTCCACCCCAAACTCTTTTTTCAGGCGGTCCACAATAACTTCCAGGTGCAATTCGCCCATGCCGCTGATGATGGTCTGACCTGTTTCCGCGTCGTTGCGGGTGGTAAACGTGGGGTCTTCCTCGGCAAGTTTGGAAAGAGCAACCCCCAATTTATCCAGATCTTTCTGTGTTTTAGGCTCTACGGCCAACCCTATAACGGGATCGGGAAACGTAATAGCCTCCAGCACAATGGGGTTTTTGTCAGAGCAGATGGTATCACCGGTTCGTAAGTCGCGGAACCCTATACCGCTGCCAATGCCTCCGGCCTGTAGCACTTCTATGGGATTCTGTTTGTTGGAGTGCATCTGGTACAGGCGGTTGACCCGTTCCCTTTTTCCGGTACGCACGTTCAGTACTGTTTTCCCCGATTCCAGCGTTCCGGAATAGGCCCGTATGTACGCCAGCCGGCCCACAAAAGGATCTGTTGCAATTTTAAACACCAGTCCACAGAACGGCTCCTGGACATCGGCTGTTCTTTTTTCCTCTTTCTGCGTATAGGGGTTAATGCCGGTAACCGCTTCTATATCCAGCGGAGAAGGCAGGTAACGGCAAATGGCATCCAACAAAAACTGGATTCCCTTATTCTTA
>DIRP01000027.1 GCA_002427525.1 Bacteroidales bacterium UBA5433
TCCGCAAAGGGGTTGCAAAGATAAAGAGAAAATTGAAACTCCAAAACAAATTAAGCACTTTTTTCTCTTTAATCAGGGTGAACGAGGGGATTCGAACCCCCGACCTCTAGAGCCACAATCTAGCGCTCTAACCAACTGAGCTACGATCACCATACTGTTTAGGGACTGCAAAAGTAAAACAAAAAACGGAATCCGCAATGTTTAAAGACCCACCTTCCAGTCTTCTACAAGAAATATAAAACGGTACTCTATGCGTTCCCCTTGAATTTCCATGGGTAAAATTACGATTACCCGCTGACCAATATCCCTTTTCCCTTCATAAAACAAGTGGTTGATACTCCACAAAGTAAAATTGTCCGGATCGTACCGGATATTATCAACGGGAATCAGGAAATCCGTTACCTTCCCTAAAGGATCCAGTATCGTAGGAAGTTGCTCCCGTTCTTTCTCAAAAAAATCAATTCCGTCATGAATAACCCGCAGCGTATCCATGTGCTGGTTGACATAAGCGGCTTCTTCCCAGAAGACAACCAGAGAGTCCGCTGTTTTATTCTCAAGTACCAGCCCAAACCTTGTGTTGGATAATTTCCAGGTTGTTTTTAAAAAAGGGGTCTCATATATATAACAGGTAGAGCCGTCCGGTTGTTCTGCCGTGGAAAACATCATGTCACGTACAGGGGGTGGCGGTGAACTGACAACATTCTGCAACCGTACCTTATATACACCCAAACGCGGACTCCCGCAAGCAACAAACAGAACAGCCACTACGACCACAAAAACTGCCGGCACTGGCATCCTTACAGCCCATTTCAATCCTGCCGGCACAACCGTTCGCCATCCCGGCCGTGCTGTTGCCTGTACTGCTTTCTTGACTTTCCTTTTCATGCGGAGTTGCTTCTCTGCTTTATGTTCGTTTATCTGTACAAAGATAATCAAATCCGCTGCTACCCGGACACTTTTTTATAACAGCAAAAAAGAATTAAATTTGTAATAGATTAATTTGCAGGGGTTTTAATTATGCTTTTCTCTTCAGCTAGTAAAAAATATATACTATTTCTGTTTTTACTCATAGGGACCCAACCGGCCTTATCCCAAAATTACGAACGTTTGCGTAATAAGATGGTACGTGACCAAATAGTGGCCAGAGGCATAACCCACCGTTCTACCCTGCAGGCCATGCGCACTGTGGAGCGACACCTGTTTGTGGACAGTCAACTTGCCAACAAAGCTTATGAAGACAACCCGCTCCCTATCGGCCACGGTCAAACCATATCACAACCGTTCATTGTTGCTTATATGACAAGCCTTGTAGAGCCCCGTCCCCATTTCAGGATTTTGGAAATTGGTACCGGATCCGGGTATCAGGCCGCCGTTCTGGCGGAAATTGCAGACTCGGTTTTTACCATGGAAATTATTCCCGAGCTGGGAGAAATCGCAGAGAAGCGATTGGAAGCACTGGGGTACGAGAACGTCCGGGTAATCGTAGGGGACGGATACCGGGGACTTCCGGAGAAAGCACCTTTCCATGCCATTGTGGTTACGGCCGGTGCCGAACATATTCCCCCACCCCTTTTAGAACAGCTTGCCGAAGGAGGAAAGATGATCATACCCGTAGGCTCTCAGTTTGCGGTTCAGTACCTGATACTCATTGAAAAAAAGAAAGGACGCATCACCACAAAAAATATGATGCCGGTACGTTTTGTGCCCTTTACAAGATAGCTGTTAGCTGTCTTACTGCCGGACAGGTTTGTAAATCACGCGTTTTTTCTATTTTTATTTCTTAAATCAATACTAGTGACGTTATGAAAAAACTACTTTTATTATTTGTTTTGGGCATGTTCACTTTGCCCCTGGTAGCACAAGATGCCGCTAAAATTGAAGGCATTTGGTGGAATGAAGAAATGACAACTAAAATCCTTGTCGAGCTGAAAGATGGAAAATACATTGGTACCGTTGTTTATATGATTCCCGAAAAGTACAAAAACGGCGAATCACCCAAGGACGACAAGAATCCCGATCCGGCCCTGCAAAGCCGCCCTATCGTTGGTCTTCAGCTTCTGGACGGTTTTGTATTCAACAAGAAAAAGAACGAATGGAAAGACGGCACCATTTACGACCCCCAATCCGGCAAAACGTATTCCTGTTTTATCAGAATGGAAAGCGACGACCTCATGAAGCTCCGCGGCTTTGTTGCCGGCATGCGCGTGCTGGGCCGCACCTCACAATGGTTCCGCACCGAGCTGTAAGCCTTCACTCCAGAGTAAGCGTAAGGCACTCAAATGCGTTTCTGTCCTAATGTCCGGTTCTGTAAAGGTCGGAATTGAAGGTAAAGTGCCCAAAATGAACATGGGAGCTGACACCAAAAGAAAAGGGGAACCTCGCACCCGAGGAGGGAGGGGCCCGGTTGCGAAGCGACAGCGTAGCAACTGGAGGCGTTTCCCGTTCTTTTGGTGCAGCAACCGGCAAAATTAGTGCGACGCACTCAAGTTCTCCCAACCAAGCGCACCAAGTGTCATAAAACAAAAAGGCTGCGGACATTCGTTTCCGCAGCCTTGCTTCTTTACTTAGGTTCAGGTTTAATTGTGTGACCCAGGAGGGACTCAAACCCCCGACTTTCAGAACCGGAATCTGACGTTCTATTCAACTGAACTACTGGGCCGTTTCTTAAGGGATGGCAAAGATACGCAGAATCTTCAACTTTGAAAAAAAATGTATATTTGACCTATGAATGCATACGTATTTCCGGGCCAGGGTGCCCAATTTACCGGCATGGGAAAAGAGCTGTATGATGCTAATCCCAAAGCCAGAGCGCTTTTTGAAGAAGCCGACAAGGTGTTGGGTTTTTCTCTTTCCCACATCATGTTCACCGGGTCTGCAGAAGAATTAAAACAAACAAAAGTCACACAACCGGCTATTTATTTACACTCCGTAGCTGCCGCTGTTTGCCAGCCGGATTTCACGCCTCAAATGGCTGCCGGCCATTCTCTGGGAGAATTTTCTGCCCTCGCCGCTACAGGGGCCTTGTCGTTCCGGGAAGGACTGTTACTTGTAAGCGCAAGAGCACAAGCCATGCAGCTTGCCTGTGAAAAAGAGCCTTCTGCCATGGCTGCCATACTTAATCTGGCCGAGGAAAAAGTGGAAGAAATTTGTGAGCAGGTGCAGCAATCTGTCGGCATTGTCATTCCTGCCAACTACAACAGCCCGGGTCAGATAGTAATTTCCGGAACCGTGGAAGCTGTAGAACATGCCTGCCGTCTGATGAAAGAGGCCGGTGCCAAAAGAGCACTTATGCTTCCGGTAGGAGGTGCCTTTCATTCTCCGCTTATGGAAGGAGCCCGTCAATCGCTGGAAGCAGCCATTGACAATGCCCACCTGACAATACCTGTTTGTCCCGTATATCAAAATGTAGACGGGCTGCCTCATACAGACCCGGACATGATCAAGGAAAACCTGAAAAAACAACTCACTTCACCCGTCAGGTGGACACTGACCGTACGCAATATGGTCTTTGACGGAGCCCGTACTTTTACCGAACTCGGCCCGGGAGAGGTGTTGACGGGATTGATAAAAAAGATTGCCCCTGAGCTATTTATTTAGTATCTTTGCAACCCTTTTGATCATTGGTCCAACATGACTGATACACAGTTGATTGTTTCACATTTCTGTATCCCGGAGCGTGTTACCCGGGTAGCTGCTCTGGGAGAAGGTTTCATAAACGATACATTCCTGGTAGAAACTTCCGAAAAGCAGAAATATATCCTGCAACGGAAGAACAGCTCCATTTTTCCCAACATACCGGGTATGATGGAAAACATCAGTAAAGTGACCCGGCATATTTTATCCAAAGGTGGAGTCACGTTCCGACTGGTAGCCACAAAAGAAGGCAAGTGGTACCACAAGGAGAGCCCGGGAACAAAAGCAGAAAGTGCAACGCCAGATGCAAAAGCCGGTAGTGCAACAAAACACGCAAAAACCGGCAGCGCCACACAATCCGATGAATATTGGGCCTGTTTTACGTTTATTCCGGATACTTTCACTTACGAGCATGCCGACAGCCTGGGACTGATTCAATCGGGAGGAGAAGGCGTTGGGTTGTTCCATAGCCTGTTGTCTGATTTCCGGGGCGAGTTGGCAGATACCCTGCCCGGCTTTCACAACATCAGCTACCGGTTTGAGCAATTCTCCACAGCACTGGCTAAAAATCGTGCAGACCGGCTGCAGGAAGTACCTGAGCTGGTAGAAGAAGTTAACAGACGAAAAGTACAAATGGGTGCTTTCTGGCAGCTGGTACAAGACGGTACTATCCCTAAAAGAATCAGCCACAACGACACCAAGCTCTCTAATTTTTTATTTGATAAAGACGGACAGGTGGTCTGTGCCATTGATCTGGACACCGTTATGCAGGCAACTGTTCTGTTTGATTTTGGAGATGCCATTCGTTCCTATGCCAACCGGGTTCCGGAAGACCATCCGGATCTTACGGAAGTAGGTCTTGACCCGGAAAGATATACTGCATTTTCTACCGGATATTTGAGCAAGGCGGCCTGGTTTTTGTATGAACAAGAGAAAACCCAATTGGCATTTTCAGCTTTGTACATTACTTACGAACAATTCCTCCGGTTTTTGATGGATTACATAGACGGTGATACTTATTACCGTATTCGTTATCCCAGCCACAACCTGGTACGCGCCCGCTCACAACTTGCTCTGTTACAGAGCATGGAAGAGCAGTATCCTTTTATGCAACAAACACTATTGAAAATTTATAACACCCTTTAATACATTTACATAAACCATTTTACTATGGCAAAAGAAAAAAAATTCATCACTTGTGATGGCAATTATGCGGCAGCTCACATTGGCTACCTTTTTAGTGAAGTTGCCGCCATTTACCCCATCACTCCGTCATCCACCATGGCTGAATACGCCGATGAGTGGGCTGCTCACGGAAAAAAGAACCTTTTTGGAGAAACACTTAAAGTAGTGGAAATGCAAAGCGAAGGAGGTGCTGCCGGTGCAGTACACGGCGTACTGCAGTCAGGAGCCCTGGCTACTACTTTTACGGCTTCACAAGGTCTTTTGCTGATGGTTCCGAATATGTACAAGATTGCCGGAGAATTGCTTCCCACGGTATTCCACGTTTCGGCCCGTTCATTGGCAGCGCAGTCACTCTCTATTTTTGGAGACCACTCAGACGTAATGGCTTGCCGTCAAACAGGATTTGCTTTGTTGGCATCAGGAAGTGTGCAGGAAGCTATGGATATGGCAGCCGTTGCCCATTTGTCTACCCTTAAATCCCGCGTACCTTTCCTTCATTTCTTTGACGGATTCCGGACTTCACACGAAATCCAGAAAATTGAGATGCTGGATTCCGAAGCACTCAAAAAAATGATCAGCACCAAATCGTTGGCAGGTTTCCGTGAAAGAGCACTTAACCCCAACGAGCCTGTTACACGCGGTACGGCACAAAACCCCGATGTGTATTTCCAGGCACGTGAAGCATCCAATCCGTTCTACGATGCCGTTCCCGACATTGTAGCCCGTTATATGGGAGAAATTTCGGAACTCACAGGCCGTTCCTACCTGCCATTCACCTACTACGGAGATAGCAAGGCAGAACGTATTATCATTGCCATGGGTTCTGCATGTGATACCATTAAAGAAACGGTTGACCACCTGAACGAACAAGGAGAACGCGTAGGTATGGTATCGGTTCACCTGTACCGTCCTTTCTCTGCAAAATATTTCCTGCGGGTTATACCCAAGACTGTCAAGAGCATTGCTGTGCTTGATCGCACAAAAGAGCCCGGAGCACTTGGCGAACCGCTGTACATGGATGTTAAAAACATTTATGCAGACATCCCCAACGCCCCCGTTGTTGTTGGCGGACGCTACGGATTGTCTTCCAAAGACACCACTCCGGCTCAAATTCTATCTGTATTTGAAAATCTCGCCCGCAAAGAAGCTAAACACAACTTTACCATTGGTATCATAGACGACGTAACCTTCAGGTCACTTCCGCTGAAAGAAGAAGTTTCCATTGCCAAACCGGGTACCTATGAATGCAAATTTTTTGGACTCGGCTCTGATGGTACGGTAGGTGCCAACAAGAATACTATTAAGATTATTGGAGATACCACCCCAAAATATTGCCAGGGTTACTTCCAGTACGACTCTAAAAAATCGGGAGGTTTTACCTGTTCGCACCTGCGCTTTGGCGACCTGCCCATCAACTCGCCTTACCTGGTAACCACCCCGGACTTTGTAGCTTGCCACGTACCCAACTACCTGCGCAAATACGACGTTTTGAAAGGCATTAAGAAAGGCGGTACATTCCTGCTGAACAGCTTGTGGGATGCCGAAGAAACCAAAAAACAACTCCCCGATTTTGTTAAGCGGGTGCTTGCAGAAAAGAATATCAATTTCTACATCATCAATGCTACAAAAATTGCAGACGAAATTGGTCTGGGAGGACATACCAATACCATCTTGCAGTCTGCTTTCTTTAAGATTGCCAATGTAATACCTTACGAGCAGGCTGTTAAAGAAATGAAAGATGCCATTATAGCATCTTACGGCCTTAAAGGTGAAAAAGTGGTCAATATGAACTTTGCCGCCGTTGACCGTGGGGGCGAAATTGAAAAAGTAGAAATAGATCCCGCATGGAAAAACAATTCAGGCAAATTTGAGGCCCATACGCACAACCGCCTGGCACCGGAATGGGTAAAACACGTAGCAGACGTAATCAATGCTCAGAACGGAGACGACCTGCCTATTAGCGTATTTACCGGTTACGAAGACGGCACCATGCCTGCAGGCACTGCGGCTTATGAAAAACGCGACATTGCCGTATTTGTTCCCGAATGGACCGCTGAAAACTGCATCCAGTGTAATCAGTGTGTTTATGTGTGCCCCCATGCTGCCATCCGTCCGTTTGTTATGACAGATGAAGAAGGCGCCAAAGCTCCGGAAAGCGTAAAACGTGTAGCCGGGATTGGCCCCATCAAAGGACACACTTTTACTATACAAATAAGCCCCTTCGACTGTGTGGGTTGTGGAAACTGCGCCGATATTTGTCCTGCCAAAACCAAGGCCCTTACCATGGTATTTGCAGAAACACAAAAGGCAGAGCAAGCCAACTTTGAATACCTGCATGCCAACATTGGTTATAAAGACACCCTGGTACCCAAGGATCAAAGTGTGAAAAACCTTGGGTTCACACAACCGTTGTTTGAATTCTCGGGCGCTTGCGCCGGTTGCGGTGAAACGCCTTACATCAAAACCCTCACCCAGCTCTTTGGTGACCACATGATGGTTGCCAATGCTACTGGTTGTTCTTCCATTTACGGAGCCTCGTTCCCCTCTTCTCCGTATTGCAAAGACCGCAACGGAAGGGGTCCCGCATGGGCCAATTCCCTGTTTGAAGACAACGCCGAATACGGTTTGGGAATGCACGTAGGTTCTGAACAAATCCGGGAAAAACTGGCCAACCTGATTGTAAAGGCACAAGAGGAAAAAGATGTCAGCGAAGAACTCAAATCTGTTTTTGCAGAGTACCTGCCTGTTCGCAACAATTTTGAACAGGCCGTAACGCTTGCAGAAAAGATGACACCCATGCTGGAAGGATCCAAACAGCAACTGTTGCGTGAGATTTACGACCTACGCGGGTACCTTACTCCCCGGTCCCAATGGATTATTGGTGGTGACGGATGGGCCTACGACATAGGCTACGGCGGTCTGGACCACGTCCTTGCCAGTGGCGAGAACGTAAACGTACTGGTACTGGATACCGAAGTATATTCCAATACCGGAGGTCAGTCTTCCAAGTCCACCCCGGCAGGAGCTGTTGCAAAATTTGCTTCTTCCGGTAAGAAAATCCGCAAAAAAGACCTGGGTATGATGGCTATGAGCTACGGCTACGTTTATGTAGCTCAGGTAGCTATGGGAGCCAACCACAACCAGTTGCTCAAGGCCCTGAAAGAAGCCGAGGCTTACGACGGACCGGCGCTCATCATTGCGTACTCGCCTTGTATCAACCACGGACTTAAACGTGGTATGGGCAAATCGCAATACGAAGAAAAACTGGCTGTAGAAAGCGGATACTGGAGCCTGTACCGGTACAACCCCGCCCTTGTAGACGAAGGGAAGAATCCCTTTGCCCTGGACAGCAAGGAACCCGATTGGAGTAAATTCCGAGAGTTCATTACAGGCGAGGTTCGCTACAGCTCACTACTGCAAACCTTCCCCGACCAGGCTGCGGAATTGTTTGTTCTCACAGAGCAACATGCAAAAATCCGTTACGAAAACTACAAACGACTGGCGCAAGAATAAGCAACAGTCCGAATCCCAAAAAAAAAGGTGGCCTAAAAGCCACCTTTTTTAATCTTCCGCATCGTCCAAATCATCTGAATCATCTAGATCTTCTTCCAAGCCTTTCAAAAGCGGAACAGTTTTTTTCCCCGAAGCTTTTATCCCCAACTCCTTTAGCATAACGGCTTGCCTTATCAGGTTGCCTTTACCCGTCTTCAGCTGATTCATGGCCGTATCATACGCTTCCTGGGATTTTCCGATAGAGGCACCCACGGTTTCCAGCGTACCCACAAATCCCTCAAATTTCTTCAGCATAAGTTCTCCCCTTTCGGCAATTTTTAGTGCGTTTTTATTTTGCAATTCCCGGGTCCACAAATCAGATATCAGCCTAAGGCAGGCAATTAAATTGGTGGGGCTTATTAGCACAATGCCTTTGCTGTACGCATCGTTCCAAAGTGCCTGTTCTTTTTGTATGGCCAGAATATAGGCAGGTTCTATAGGCACAAACATAATAACAAAGTCCAGCGTATGTTCTATGCTGGTATATTCCTTGGATGCCAGGTCTGCCACGTGCGACTTTATGGACATCAGATGTTCTGCCAGGGCCTTTTCCTGTTCCTGTTCATTGGTAGCCGCTACATACCTGTCGTAGGCCACCAGAGATACTTTGGAATCAATAATTACTACCCTCTCTCCCGGCAGGCGTACCAAGGCATCCGGAATTATGGTCTTGCCGTCTTGATTTTTATAGTGTTCCTGCAATTGGTAATGCGTACCAAACTCCAGTCCGGAATGTTCCAAAATCCTTTCCAGAAGCATTTCCCCCCAGTCTCCACGCGTTTTGCTCTGGCCTTTGAGCGCCTGCGCCAGGTTGTTTGCCTCTGCACTTACCAGGTTTGTCTGCTCAATAAGGCCACGGATTCTTTCGTCCAGCGCAACGCGTTGTTTTGTGTCTTCCACATGCGTGTCTTCTACTTTTTTCCTGAACGCTGTCATTTGCTCCTTGAGTGGATCCAGCATTTGCCGCATGCTTTGGCTGCTTTTTTCTTCAAATTTCTGTGTGGTAACATCCAGGATTTTGTTGGCCAGGTTTTCAAACTGTACGGTAAGCTTTTCCTGCATACCGGCCAGTTCTTCATTTTTGTGCTCAAGGGCCGTTTTGGAAGAAGCCAGCTCGGCCCCCATATCCCTTAACTCGGCTTCTTTTTCCTTAAGCTCCCGGTTTTTGTCTTTCAGGTGTTTGTTCAGAAAGGACCAGACAAGTATACCTCCTGCCAGGCCCCCTGCCACAATACCTGCTACTAATACAATAACATTCATAGTTTATTTTTCACTTTTTCCCAAAGCTCTTTCTCGCGTGCCGAGGCCAACTGTAACAATGTTGCAGCCTCGTCCTCCAATGCACGGGCAGCTTCTTTGTTCTTCAGACCGGATGTATTAATCAGCACATTCAAATACCCTCCTTTCACAGCTCCCAAAACAGCAGGGGCTCCAACACCGGCGTCTGTTACAGAATTGGGGTTCCCTTTCTCGATCATAGCCTCCAGAATATCAAATACCCCGATGGCTGTTTTCATGGTTTGTAAGGGAACTTGCGAAGCATACAACGTTGCAGCTTCTACCGCCTGGTCTCTGTGTTCCTTTTCTTCTTTTGTTTCGCGAGGTAAAGAAAAGGCTTCCATTACTTTATTGTAGGAATGCGTGTCTTCCTCTACCAGGTGCAACAGCTCGGCCACCAAAACCTGACCTTTTTCGGCCCAATTGGAAAAATATTCCCATTGGTCATCCCAGCCGCGTTTGTGCGAAGACAAATTGGCCACCATCGTGCCCAGAGCAGCCCCCAGGGCTCCCATGTAGGCTGCCACCGAACCTCCGCCCGGAGCCGGCGATTCGCTGGCCGTTTCCAAGGCAAATTCCCTGCACGTCAGATCGCACAGGCCCTTTTCTGTTGATTCTTCTTCCAGGAGGTATTCCAAAATCCTTGTTTTGGGGTCAAAAGGTTTCAGTTCATCAAGGCCCATGGTCCGGATGGCTGTGCGAATAATCTCTTCTTCAGGAAGGCCCAAAGAGCGTTGCTGCTTACGCAAGAAATATTTGCCGGCATCCAGCAAGGTGTTTTTAGGTACTAACCCCACCAACTCGGTCCCGGTCACACGAATACCACGTTTTTGCGCTTTATCGCACACTTCGTCAAAAGCTACGTGCAATGGAGTAACCGCAATATTGGTCAGGTTCATGGATACCTGTGCCATACCGTATTCCTGTATATACCAACCAATGGCCTTGCAAGCTTTCAGCGTACCCGGCTGGTTGGTTTCTTTCCCGTCCACCACCACTTTCCTGCCTCTTTCCCTCACATCGAACGAGATGGCATTTGCCCGACGGACAGACGTGGTATTCAAGTTAAAATTAACAGCAACCAGAAAATCCCTGGCTCCAATCACCGTCAATCCGGTAGATGCTACACGTTCCGAATAGGTTGCCGGTCCAAAATCGGGTTTCCACTGCGGGTCAGTCATTTTGGCCTCCAATCCTTCGTATTCGCCGGCCCTGCAAACAGCCAGGTTGCGTCTTTTTTCAGAAAATGCGGCATTTTCATAACAATATACAGGAATACCCAACTCGTCTCCTACCCGGCGCGCCAGTTCCCTGGCGTACGCAACCGTTTCCTCCATAGTAATCCCCCTTACGGGAATCAGAGGACACACGTCAGTGGCTCCTATCCGGGGGTGTTCTCCATGGTGGTGGCGCATATCAATGCATTCAGAGGCTACCTTGACAGCCCGGAATGCCGCTTCTACCACCGCCTGGGGAGATCCCGCAAAGGTCATGACCGTGCGGTTGGTTGCCACACCGGGATCTACATTCAGCAACTTGACTCCTTCTGTTCCTGAAATGGCATCTGCTATTTTGGCAATGGTTTTCTTATCCCTCCCTTCAGAGAAATTGGGGACACATTCAATGATTTGTTTCATAACATTATTTGTAAATAAGTTGTATTTTATCTTTCAGTTCACGTTCCAGCCTTTCTTTATCCAGTTCAAAATAATGTACGGGATAAACCACCGGAGCTCCAATACGCACGGCCGCTTCTACAAACTGTTCATCGCTCATGGTATACGGAAGATTTTTGGGCAACACGGCCACGTCTATGTGTCCCAGTTGTTCCATTTCAGGAATCAGTTCCGTATCCCCTGCTGCATATACCCGAAAGTCTCCAAAGGTAAAAACATACCCGTTACCGTAGCCCTTGGGGTGGTATGGCTGCCCATCAGGCTTTTTGTTAATAATATTGTAGGCAGGAACTGCTTTTATTTCTATTCCTTTCCAATGAAAGACATCCCCGTTGTTCAGGGTTTTTTCCAGCTTCAGGTGTTCTTCCATACACTTGGGCCCAACGAATACTGTTTTTTCAGTCACCAGGTGTTCCAGGGCCTTTGTATCGTAATGGTCATAATGGTCGTGTGTAAAAAGCACCATATCTGCTTTGGGAAATGTGCTGTAATCCGCTGCTTCTGAATAGGGATCAACATACATAACCAGATCTCCCAAACGGAAACAAACGGCTCCGTGGCCTGCCGGCACTATGGTAAGTGTCCCAAGTAACGTGGCAAATTGTTGTGATAAGGTAAAGATCATGTTGTTGTAATTTTTCCGTTTAATATAGTTATTTCTACCAAGGGGCTTGTAAAAGCATAGGCAAAATATTCGTAAGACGGCATGGGTGCGGTAACAAAAACGTTGGCTGTTTTTCCAACAGTTATGGAACCAAACCGGGAAGACAGGTCCATGGCATGGGCCCCGTTCACGGTAGCCGCATTGATGGCCTCTTCCGGTGTCATTTTCATTTTCAGGCATGCCAGTGCCATCATAAATTGCATGTTACCCGAAGGACAAGAGCCTGGGTTGTAGTTGGTAGCCAGGGTAACGGGCAACCCCCTGTTTATCATTTCACGGGCCTGTGCATAGTTCATTTCCATGAAAAAAGTAGATCCGGGCAGTAGAACGGGCATCGTATCCGAGTCTGCCAGGATATCCCATTCTTCCGGACCGGTATGCTCCAAATGGTCAACGGAAATGGCTCCGAAGTTGACCCCCGTTTGCACGCCACCGGAAAAGTCCATCTGGTTGGCGTGAACTTTAGGGCGTAACCCGTGCTTTAAAGCGGCTGTAAATATCCTTTCCGTATCTTTTACCGTAAAGAACCCTGTTTCACAAAAGACATCGGCATACTGTGCCAGTCCCTCTGCTGCAACCCGGGGAATCATTTCCTGTACAATCAGGTCAACGTAGGCATCCTGCCGGCCTTTGTATGCAGAAGGAACGGCATGTGCTCCCATAAAAGTAGCTTTAACTGCCAGAGGTGTTTCTTCACCAATCCTGCGGATGACACGCAACATTTTTAACTCGTCTTCTACGTTCAGCCCGTAGCCGCTTTTGATTTCTACGGCTCCCGTTCCAAAGCCTATCATTTCCCGGGCACGCACCAGGCTCTGCCTGTACAACTCTTCTTCCGAAGTTTGGTGAAGCAAACGGGCCGAGTTCAGAATGCCTCCTCCCCTGGCCGCAATTTCCCGGTAAGAAAGCCCTCTGATTTTGTCCACAAATTCTTTTTCCCTGCTGCCGGCATATACTATATGGGTATGGCAATCGCAAAAAGAAGGGAAAACACATTTTCCTGTAGCATCAATAATTTCTGTACCTAAAGGAACATCCTCTTTATAAGGAGACGTTTCCATAGGACCAAAACCATCAATGATACCTTCACTTATATAAAGCCAGGCATTTTCTATACACGGCAGGCGGTTCAGTTCTTTGCCGTTGCAGGCAGATACCGAGCCTTCCCCGTACCCGTTGCGTACCTGTACCAGCTGTTTGATGTTTTCAATTAAAATCCCAGCCATCTTTTACAAATTTTTCTGCTTTGTGAAGCAACGGATACATAAGCGTGTCATCTTCAATAAAAGGCACGTGGTGCCGGAATGCCGCTGCGAGTTTCTCCAGTACGGGAGAAGTTTTGGCAGGTCGTCTGAATTCAAGTGCCTGCACAGCGTTAAATAATTCAATGGACAGCACCCGGGTTACATTATCAACAACCCTCATGCATTTAAGTGCCGCATTGGCCCCCATACTCACATGGTCTTCCTGAGCCTGCGAAGAGTCTATGGAATCTACGCTGGACGGAGTACACAATTGTTTATTCTGACTAACAATAGACGCAGCCGTATATTGCGGTATCATAAATCCGCTGTTCAGGCCCGGCTTGGCCACCAGGAACGGAGGCAGGCCTCGTTTCCCCAACACCAGCTGGTTGGTTCTGCGTTCAGAGATATTCCCTAATTCTGCTGTGGCGATGGCCAAAAAGTCCAATGCTAAAGCCAGTGGCTGGCCATGAAAATTCCCGGCAGATACAATCAGATCTTTGTCAGGGAAAATAGTAGGATTGTCCGTAGCCGCATTCATTTCTACTGTCAGCACCTGGGTCACATACCGTATACAATCCCGTGTAGCCCCGTGTACTTGTGGCATACAGCGGAACGAGTACGGGTCCTGCACATGTTCCTTTTTCCTGCCTGCCAATTCACTTCCCTCCAGGAATTTTCTGATGGACGCTGCACTTTCTGCCTGACCCATATGTGGTCTGACTTCATGCACTTCCTTTGTGAAAGGCTCCGGCCTTCCATCAAAGGCGTCCAGCGAAAGTGCTCCAATCATATCGGCTTTTTCCATCAGTTTTCTTGCTCGTATAAGCGACCACAGTCCACACGCACACATAAATTGTGTGCCGTTGAGCAGGGCCAGCCCTTCCTTTGATTGCAGTACCACGGGCTCCCAGCCCATCATCTTATGCAGCTCTTCACCGGAGATGCGTCTGCCTTCAAAATCCACCTGCCCCAAACCAATCAGGGGCAAAGCCAGGTGAGCCAAAGGCGCCAGATCTCCGGATGCTCCCAGTGATCCCTGTTCATATACTACCGGATAAATGCCTTTATTAAAAAATTCAACCAGCCGTTTCACTGTTTTTACTTGTACTCCCGAGAAGCCGTAGGACAAAGATTGAATTTTTAAAAAAAGCATCAAACGCACCACCTCTGCGGGAACTTCCCTCCCCATTCCACAGGCGTGGGACATCACCAGATTTCTTTGCAATTGTTCCAGCTTCTTTTCTCCAACAGCCACATTATGAAGTGCTCCAAATCCGGTATTAACCCCGTAAATCAACTCTCCTGTGTTTCCTATCTTTTTATCAAGGTAATTCCGACATTTTTCAATGTTTTGTATTACTTGTTCTGAAAGTTCCAGTTTGGTCTCTTCTGCCAGGATCTTTTCCGGAACTTCTATCCCGGTAGCAGCAGTGGAAATAGTATGAAAAAACATGAAGTCAGGTTTTAATAATATGCAACAAAAATACCCCATTTTACGCAGATTCAAAAGCAAATCTGATTTTGCTCATCCCATTTTATTTTTATACCTTTGTTTTGCTAACGTTTTAACTTATTAATCCTTAATATTAACCTAACCAAATTTTCATGAAGAAAGTATTATTCTTTGTGTTGGCAGCATTTGTAACAACTGCTGCTTTTGCACAATCTCGGGTTACCGGAAAGGTAACATCTTCAGAAGACGGTTCTCCTCTACCCTTTGTGACCATTTTGATCCAGGGTGAGAGAGGACTTGGAACAAACACTGACATCGACGGAAATTTTGTCCTTGAAAGATGCCCCTCAGATGCAGTACTTGTCCTTTCCTACGTCGGTTATACCACCGTTCAGGTACCGGTTGCCGGAAGGAACGTGGTTAACATAACCATGATACCGGATGCCCTGGCCCTGGAAGAAGTTATGGTGGTTGCCTACGGGACCGCCAAAAAAGGAACCTATACAGGTTCAGCAGCCGTTGTAAGGAGTGAAACTATCAAAGACGTAGCTTCTATGTCTTTTGAAAAAGCACTCAGCGGGAAAGTAGCCGGTATGCAAATTACCACCACATCCGGACAGGCCGGTTCCGCTCCCAACATACGTGTACGCGGGATTGGATCCATGAACGCCTCTAACGAACCTCTTTATGTGGTAGACGGTGTTCCCGTTGTTTCTGGAGGAACCGGACAAATGAGCGACTACCTCTACACTTCAAACAACGTGATGAACTCTATCAATCCGCAGGATATCGAGTCCATTACCGTTTTGAAAGACGCAGCCGCTTCTGCCCTGTACGGTTCACGTGCCGCTAACGGTGTTATTATGATTACCACCAAAAGAGGACGTCTGGGAAAACCGGTCATCAACTTCAAAGCTTCCGTTGGTCTGACTCCTTCTTTTGCAACGGTTAACTATGATATAGCAGGACCGGAACAGCAAGTTGAGTTATATTACGAAAACTTCTTCAATGCCGGAAAATACGAAGGCAAAACTGACGCAGCTTCCAGCAGCGACGCACTCAGGCAGTTAAACAACCGTTTTAACAAACACGGTTACCATTTTACTGCAGACGACAATACCGTCAAATCCCTGAAAATTCATGGCATGACAGATGGTATTGAAAACAGGGAAGGCAAATTTTACGACTGGGATGATTATCTTTTCCGCACTGCTATATACCAGACATACGACTTGTCTGTCAGTGGAGGAACTGACCGGGCTACGTATTATTCTTCCATATCCTATACTAAGGAACAAGGGCGTAGTACCCAGAACGATTTCAGCCGTATTTCCGGTCGTGTGAACGTAACGCAAAAGATTGGTAAGATAATGGAGCTCAGCACCAGTGTAAACCTGGCCAACAGCACGCAGCACGGATTTAACGATACACGTAACGTATCGTCCAACTATTTTATGTTGTCCCGCAACTTGCTGTGGCCCTTGTACTGGCCCACCAATTACAAAACAGGTGACCCCTGGACAGCCCGCTACGGCAGTTATGCTTACAACCACTTGTATTACGACCAGCACTGGGACAACTTTGCCAAAGTGCTCAGAATTGGTGCAAACGAAAGTCTTTCCGTAAAAATACTTCCGGAACTGGTCTTGAAAACTGTGTTATCGTTTGATAATACATCCACAAGAGATCACATCTATTACGACGCCAACCATTACAGCGGATCAAACGTAAACGGATCGGTTAACGAAATGTACACCAATTATTACAAATTGGTGTCTTCTACTACGTTGAGCTACGACAAAGAATTTGCAGGCAAACACAACGTAAGCGCCTTGGTAGGATGGGAAGCAGAAGAAAACAAAACAGACTTTATGCGTTCCTCAGGAACCAACCTGGCTACCGACGCCCTGCAGACAGTTACTACCGCCGGTACCTATACCGCTAATGCCTATTACTGGGGCCATACCATGTTGTCTATGCTTTCACGTGCAGAATACAGCTATGATGGCAGGTATTACATTTCCGGATCGTTCCGTCGCGACGGCTCCTCACGCCTGGGCGAAAACTCACGCTGGGGTAACTTCTGGTCAGTTGCCGGCTCCTGGAGAGTCACCAACGAGGAATTCATGAAGAATATCACCCAAATAAGCAACCTGCGTTTGAGAGGTTCTTACGGAGTAAACGGTACGCTGCCTTCCGCCAATTACGGATGGCGTGCACTCGCATCCTACAACAGCAAATACATGGACGCTCCCGGTGGAGTGATTGCCAACATTGCCGACGCCAACCTGGCCTGGGAAACCAGTTACACCTGGAACGCCGCATTGGAAGTAGGGCTGTTTAACAACCGCCTGAACGCTACCGTTGAATACTTTAACAGAGACTCCAAAGACCTGCTGCAAAGTGTGCCTATTTCTACCGTAACCGGTTTCAGCAGCACCTTGCGGAACATTGGAGAAATCAACAACCATGGTGTTGAAATTGAACTGAGCGGTGATATCATCAGGACAAACGACCTTACCTGGAGCGCCGGCATTACCGGTTCCTGGATTAAATCTACAGTAACCAAGCTCTACGGCGGTGACGATATTGTCTGGTACGACCCCTACGCCGGTGACAGCCGTGCCAAATTTATTTACCGCGAAGGCGAATCTACCTTAGCATACTACGGTATTGAATGGGCAGGAGTAGAAAGAGAAACAGGCCGCAATGTATGGTTCCTGAACGACGAGGACGCAACCGCAGACCTGACTGTTGACGGCCGTCCGGCCACCTACAGCTACGCGAAGGCAAATGAAGTTATTCTGGGAGAAGCCCATCCCAAATTCTTTGGCGGGTTCTCAACAGACCTGACCTGGAAAGGATTGAGCGTGGGTCTGACCTTTACCTACAAAATAGGTGGATATACTTACAATGCACCCGGCCGTGACATCAACGACGACGGGTACTACTGGGAACGTATCATGTCTCAATTCTGCTACGACAACCGCTGGACACCTGAAAACAAAGATGCCAAGTATCCCCAGCGTATTGCCATTGACATGGAAGACGTCAACCAGAAGAGCAGCCGCCACATGAACCCTGCAGATTATGTAAGATTGAAAAACATAACTGTAGCTTACACACTCCCAAGGAGTCTGACCAGCAAGGTTCACATCCAGAACGCCCGTATCTACTTTAACGGTGCCAACTTATGGACCTGGGCCGCTCACAAAGAGTACGACCCCGAAGTAGGCCACTGGGGCTCCAGAGGATGGGAAATGCCTATAGGAAAAACCTACACCTTTGGTTTGGAATTTAGTTTTTAATAAATAACTGAACAACACAATGAAAAAATTACATATTTTACTAGCAATATTTGCAGTTGTTCTGGCCGTGTCTTGTGAAGGATTCCTGGATGTCAAGCCCAGCAACCAAGCTTCAGCAGAAACTTATATAACCAGTGTTTCTGATGCCGAGATTATGATTAACGGGGTTATGAGCCAGATGACATCGTCCAGTTACTATGGCCGTAACATGTTTATGTACGGAGACGCTAAAGGCGGTGATTTTGCACTTCGCTCCCAGGGCCGCGGATTGGATCAGCTCTATACATTCAACCACTCACATTCATCCAACTCGTACTCGGGCTATTGGACACACTTGTACAACATCATAGCACAATTGAACAACCTGCTTCTTAACATTGAAAAACTGGAAGAAGAAGGGGAAGGCAGTTCTGCCCTTTCAAACTACAAGGGGCAAGCCCTTACACTCAGGGCTCTTGTGTATTTTGACCTGGTTCGTATGTATGGGAAACCCTACAATATGGACAAGGCTTCCTACGGAGTTCCCCTGATCCTGGAACCCCTGGATGCTTCTGCACAGCCCACACGGGCTTCAGTGGAGCAGGTTTACGCTCAGATTGTGGCCGACCTGACAGCTGGAGCTCCCTTGCTGTCCAAAGCAAAGAAAAACGGATACGTGAACTACTATGCCAATAAGGCCATTCAGGCTCGTGTATACCTGTACATGGAAAACTGGGCTGCCTCTTTAGCTGCCGCAGAAGAAATAATCAATTCCGGTATATATACACTATACACTCCGGAAAACTGGGTCAATTCCTGGACAGTTCAGTTCAACACAGAATCTATTTTTGAACTGTACATAGTTACAGGAGAATCTGACCTGACGTCAGGTTCCCTTAGTTTTTACCTGCGCCGCCACGGCCACGGTTCCACCTCTGCCATGGGATGGTATATGGCCAGCGATTACTGGATTGAGCGTATGAACGAAGATCCAAACGACGTTCGCTGGGGTGTTATGGACTATGATGAGTCCTTCGATCAAACTGGCGTGAAACGTTACGGTTCCTGCTACAAATACAGCGGAAGCACCACGTTTGCCGGAGACGGTAAAGGCTCTGCCACGGCTGTTAACATCAAGGTAATCCGCTTATCGGAAATGTACCTGATTGCAGCAGAAGCAGCCATTGGTACAGGCAATAAAGCCAAGGCAGCCGATTACCTGAACGCCATCCGCAAACGTTCACCCAGCCTGGCACCTGCTACGGCAGCAAACGTTAGTGTAGATATGGTTCTGGATGAAAGAAGTAAAGAATTGTTTGGTGAAGGACATCGTTTCTTTGATATGATGCGTCTGAACAAAACCATCACCTTTAACGACGACTTCATCTATCCGTTTGTTGTGATTACACACAGGGAAAAGACCATTGACCGCACATTCTATAAGACCATTCTGCCCATAGCCCTTGGAGAATTGAACGCCAACGAAGCCATTCGTTCGCAACAAAACCCCGGCTATGCTACTATTGATTAATAGGGTACGCGTTATTTTAAGAAAAAGCTCTCCTTCTGGAGGGCTTTTTTTTGTAGGTTGCGTTCAATAAAGATTTTTTCCCCTGTTTCCGGCACCAGACCGGTATAATACATTACCGATGATTTGGTCATGGGTGTGGGGGTAAAGTCCTGTACCTGTTCTACCCAAATTTTTTTTCTCTTGAATTCACCGGCCAGGCGGTTCATGTCAGATTGTGTACAGCCGGGGTGGGAAGATATGAAGTAAGGAATCAGCTGCAACCGGGAACCCTCTTTTTTCACCTCTTCCAAAAAGGCCTGCTGTAACGTTCTGTACAATGCAAAAGACGGTTTGTGCATATATTTGAGTACATGATCCTCTGTGTGCTCGGGAGCCACTTTTAACCTGCCCGATACGTGGTGCCGGAGCAGCTCCTTGAAATACCGCTCCCCTTCTTTGTCCAAAAACCCGTTTGCATTCAGAAACAAATCGTACCGGATTCCGCTGCCTATCGTTACCTTTTTAATGCCCGCAGTTTCCCGGACGGCTTTATACAATTCCAATAGAGGCTTGTGGGAAGTTTCCAGGTTTTTGCATACGCGCGGAAACAAACAGGACGTTCGGGTACACACGCGGCACAGGGCAAGGTCTTTCCCCTGCATGGCATACATATTGGCTGTCGGCCCCCCCAGGTCTGTAAGATGTCCTTTGAACTCTTCCATGGCAGCCAGTGCAGCCGTTTCTTTAAGGACCGAGTCTTGTGAGCGCCAGGTAATCTGCCGGCCCTGGTGTGCAGCAATGGTACAGAAACTGCACCCCCCAAAGCATCCCCGGTGCAGGCATATGGAGAATTGGATCATCTCCAAAGCCGGAATCCTTTTCCCTTTGTAGCGCGGGTGCGCCTTATACGTAAAAGGAAGGTCGTAAATACCGTCCAGCTCTGCCTGTGTCATTAAAGGAAATGGAGGATTCACCACAACGGCAGGGCCTTCTACTTTGTCTAATGGCTCCACCAGCACAGGCGTAGACGTCACATTGGCCTGTTCCTCAAAAATTTTAAAATGCTCGGCAAACACCTGTTTGCTTGCCCGGCAAGCCTTATGGGAAGGCAGCTGCAACCGGGAAAGGACTGTGCCGGGTATTTCCTTAGCGAATGCCGTCAGGTAAGCAACCTGCGGGGTCTGACGTATTTCTTCCGGTGCGGCTCCTGCGCTTATTTTACGGGCCAATTCCACAATGGGGCGTTCTCCCATACCGTACACCAGATAATCTGCTCCCGATGCTACCAATACAGAAGGTTTAAGGGTATCTGACCAGTAATCGTAATGAGTGAGCCGGCGCAAAGATGCTTCTATACCTCCAAGTACAACGGGCGTATTGGGGTACAGCTGTTTGAGAATGCGTGTATATACGGTAACCGCATAATCGGGACGCATACCTGCCCTTGAATCTGCCGTATAGGCATCGTTGCTTCTCAGGCGTTTGGCTGCTGTGTAATGGTTCACCATAGAATCCATATTTCCCGAGGTAACTCCAAAGAACAACCGAGGCTCTCCCAATTTTTTGAAATCCCGCAGATCATCCCTCCAGTTAGGCTGAGGCACAACGGCAACGGTATACCCCTGGGCTTGCAAAACCCTTCCAATGACCGCCGCCCCAAAAGAAGGGTGGTCAATATAGGCATCTCCGGTAAAGAGAATGATATCAACCGTATCAATTCCCAAACGGTCCAGTTCTTTGCGGGATGTAGGCAGCATGTGGCAAAGGTACATGACTTTTTGCTATATTTGAGAAAAATAAAATCCCTATGTTTTCTAAAGAAATTTACACACAACGCCGCCGGGCATTAAAATCGAAAATGGACAAAGGCATTGGTCTTTTTATGGGAAACCGTGAAGCACCATGCAATTACAATGACAATACATACCACTTCAGACAAGACAGCAGCTTTCTGTATTTCTTTGGTCTGGATGAGCCCGACCTGGCTGCCGTTATCGACTTTGACACAGGTAAAGAAATCCTTTTTGGAGACGATGTAAGCCTGGATGCGGTTGTTTGGACAGGCCCGTTGCCAAAGATGCAGGAAAAGGCAGAAAAAGTAGGTGTGGTACATACTTCTCCGCGTAATACCCTTTCCGGTTTTATTCAGAAAGAGCAGCAAAAAGGACGTACCATCCATTTTTTACCTCCGTACCGGAGTGACAATAAAATAGAGCTGATGGACATGTTGGGTATCCATCCCAAAGAACAGAAAGAAAAAGCTTCTGAACAGCTGATTCGCGCCATTGTGGGATTGCGCATGATCAAGCAACCGGAGGAAATTGCACAACTGGACAAGGCTTGTGATTTGGGATATGCCATGCACTACACAGCCATGAAGATGGCCAAACCCGGTATGGTAGAGCAGGAACTGGCCGGCATTATGGAAGGAATTGCCATAAGTGGTGGCTATACGCCCTCGTTCCCCATTATTCTTACACAGAACGGTGAAGTGATGCACGGGCACTCCCACCACCAAATTCTGGAAGAAGGACGGTTGCTGCTCATAGATGCAGGTGCCGAACTGCAAAGCCACTACTGCAGTGATTTTACCCGCACCCTTCCCGTAGGAGGAACCTTCCGCGGCATGGCTCTGGATTTGTACAACCTGGTGTTGCAGGCAAACAACCACTGCATTTCCATGTGTGCACCCGGTGTTTCCTTTAAAGAGGTGCACCTGACGGCCGCACGGATTATTACTGAAGGTCTGAAAGACCTCGGCTTAATGAAAGGAGACACAGAAGAAGCCGTGGCAGCCGGTGCACATGCTGCCTTCTTCCCTACCGGATTGGGGCACAACATGGGCCTTGATGTCCACGATATGGAAGATTTGGGAGAACAGTTTGTGGGTTACGACCACACTGTTTCCAGAAGCACGCAATTTGGTCTGAAATCGTTACGGATGGCCAGAAAACTGGAAGCAGGAAACGTGATGACCGTAGAGCCCGGCTTTTACGTCATTCCCACACTCTTGGAATTGTGGAAAAAAGACGGCCATAACGCAGCCTTCATAAATTTTGAAAAATGCAAACCCCTGTACAAATTCGGCGGGATTCGCATTGAAGACGATTTGTTGGTTACGAAAGAAGGGCACCGGCTGCTGGGCAGCAAACGACTTCCTGTTACTCCGGAAGAGATTGGCGAGGTTATGAAAGGTTGATTGTTTTAAAATAGCTTTCCAAAAACCGGGCAATACCATCTTCATCAACACCCGGAGCCACATGAGAGGCTGCTGCTTTTACCAATGGATCCGTTGCATTATCCATAGCAACGCCTACTTCTGCATATTCCAGCATGGAAATATCATTACCGCCGTCACCAAAGGCCATGGTGCCTTTTTGTGTGAGTCCAAAATGGCGTAACATTTTTTCCATACCGGTTTTTTTGTTATCTCCTTGTGGGGTAATATCGGTAAAATCGGGATGCCAGCGGATGGATTCGCTGTAACGAAAAGCTTTGCTCATCACATCTGTTTCCAGGTTGCTGTCTCCGTATATACTTATTTGTATCACATCTTCCGTTATTTCTTCCAGCGGTTGCAGCTGCGGGATGTTCATACCTGCCATAGCTGCCAGATCTTTTACTTTTTGGTCAATGTAATTGATGTATACGTTATTTTGTGTTACCATGGATACGGGAAAGGGCTCATGTTCCTTCATATACCGGAACAAGGAATCGATATCCCGCCTGTCTATCTTGCTTTGGTAAATAACTTGTCCGTCACCGGATTCACAATAACTTCCGTTTTGGGCTATTAATCCATCAAAATACAAATTGCCGTAAAAAGGAAGGGAAAAATCCTGTACCAAAACTTTGGGCCTGCCCGTACACAAAAAAGTTTTTATACCCAGTGCCCGGTATTTTTTGATTGCTTTAACTGCAGAATCCGGAACGGTGTGGGTTTTAAAGCTTACCAGGGTGCCATCAATGTCAAAAAAGAGAGAATGTATCATAATTAGGGCACAAAGATATATCTTTGTGTTATGAAACGTATATATTTTATCCTTACCTGCCTGCTACTGCTGTCAATTACAGGATTGCGGGCCCAGAATATTGACTATTACAAAGAAGTAATCCGTGAACTGGCCTCTGAAAAATACGAAGGCCGTTCCGTTTATGGAGGGGGCGACAAAAAAGCCGCGCTCTACATTGCCGGAGAATATAAAAAAATAGATGGACTTGTTCCCTCTGTCTCGGGCAGTTACTTTCAGCCGTTTACCTATCCGGTAAACGTATTCCATAAAAAAATGGAAATGGCTGTTGACGGTGTTGCACTGGAGCCCGGAAAAGATTTTATTGCCCGGGAATGCTCTCCGTCTATAAAAGGCACCTACAAAGTAGCCTATATTGCCAAGGAAGACCACCATCCGGACCGTCTTATGCCCCTGTTGGCCACAGGAAATTTTAAAGACTGTTTCATTGTGGTAGAATATGATCTGATATACAAGTACATGGGTATTTTCCCGGAACATTTGTACAGAACACCCATTGCGGGACTCATTATGCAACAAACTAAACGGCCTTCGTTTTTTAATTCCCGCAGCGCCCGGGTGCAGCCCATTCCCATTATATGGGTAAGCCCCGATTTTCCCACAGACGCACAAGAAGTCACCGTTCGCTTTCAGGCTAAAATGGTTAAAAAGCATACAGCCAATAACGTAATTGCTCATATTCCGGGGACAGCAACAACCGATTCCTGTATTGTTTTTGTTGCCCACTACGACCACCTGGGACATTTTGGGAAAGACGTATTTTATCCGGGAGCCCACGACAATGCCTCGGGGGTAGCCTTTATTCTAACACTGGCAGAATACTATGCACGCCCTGAAAACAGACCCCGTGTGACCTTTATTTTTGTTGCCGTTGCAGCGGAAGAAGCCAACTTGCTGGGATCTACCTATTATGTGGAAAATCCCATCATCCCCTTAGACAGGATTTTACAAGTATTTAGCATTGACATGGTAGCCGACAACGCCAGTAAGCTGCTTTTGGAAACAGGTCCGGAAGGACAAAAGTCCCTCGATCGTTTTGTACAGATTAATAAAGATCTGGGTTTGTTTGAAGTCACGCAGCAGGATCCTTTATCAAACGACAGCGACCACTACCCTTTTGCCCTGAAACAGGTCCCTGCGCTTTATATCATGGTTGACGGCGATGCCTGGTCTGTGTACCATACACCGCTTGACGACTACGACCATATGTATACAAACCAGTACCTGCCACTATTCCGTCTGATAACAGAATTTGTAAGCACTTTCTGATAGCAGGTCGCTGCACCTTTATTTTTTAAGAAACTGAAGAATAGCGGGATCGTTGGGTTTGACTCGGGATGGCCAGTGTCCGATAAGTTTTCCTTGTTCATCTACCAGGTATTTAGAAAAGTTCCAGGCAGGTCCTTTGCTATTCCAACCATTTTTAGTTTTATCGGTCAGCCACTGATACACTTCGTTTCTGTTCTTCTTGCTCTTGACAGACGATTTTTCCATCATTTGGAAAGTAACACCGTAATTGATCTCACAAAACTCCTGAATTGCTTCATTGGAGCCGGGGTCCTGACCCATAAAATCATTGGATGGGAATCCCAAAATGACCAGTCCCGGTCCGTACTCTTTGTGCAAAGCTTCCAACTCTTTAAATTGTGGCGTATACCCGCAGTTAGAAGCTGTATTAACTATCAGGACTTTTTTTCCCCGTAGCTGTTCAAAGGAATACGTTTCTCCCCGGATGGTTTTAAAAGACAGGGCATAAAAATCTGCCCCGGGATCTGCTGATAAAGACATAAGTACTGTAAAAATTAAAAGAATTTGTTTCATTGATTGCATGAATTATGGACTAAGGTACGTAATTTAAAGAACAGGGAACTTAAAGATTTTCTTTACTTTTGAAAAAGCTTATGAAATCTATTCTTTTTTTTCTGTATCTACTCCTGCTTTTCATGCCGGCATTTCCGCTTTATGCACAATATGCCCACAACCCCGAGCTGTGGCAACCCGGCAGTGACTCCCTGACTCAATACCCGTCCGGAAGCACGCAGGTCCTGCTCAGACACAGTGATAGAACTTTTGGAAACAAAATGCTGCGTGCCGGTGCTTATTCGCTGGGTTATAATGCCGTAATCATGACTGCCCTTATCCTCTCCCCCGAGTACATTAGTTTGTGGGACAAAGAAACAGCATTCACCAAAGAATCCCTGAAAGCAGAATACAAACGTACCTTCACCACCGCCCCGCAAATGGATAAAGATCTGTTCATCATCAACTACGTGGGGCATCCGTACCAGGGAAGTTTTTATTACAACGCTACCCGATCGCAGGGGGCCAAAATATGGCAAGCCTCCTTGTTTACCGTATTGCAGGCAACACTTTGGGAATACCTCTGGGAAGGAGGCCTGGAGCAGCCCAGTGTTCAGGATTTGATTATTACTCCTCTGGGAGGCATTATTTTGGGAGAGCTGGCTCACAGAGCCACTCTGGCTATGAGCCGAAACGGGTTCACCTGGTACGAAATCATTGCTACGTGCGTCATCAACCCCGCCTACGCCGTCAACAACGGATTTAAACCTCAGACATCCAACCTACGCCGGTAGTTAAATATAACGGCAATAGCAAAACATACCAACCCAAAAAACAGCATAGCTAAGCACTCCGGCAGGATGGCTTTTACGCCGGCGTCCAAAAGAAACACATCCAAAAATCCCGACAGCCCCCAGTACATAGGAGATAATTTGCTTATTTGTCTTAAGGTCTCGGACATCACAAAAGTAGGTACCCAAACACCTCCAATGGCAGCCATAATCACAACTGAAATGGCTCCGAAAACAGACGATTGATGAAATGTGTTGGCGATGTTGCCAATAGCGATTCCATACCCTATGGCTGCTACAGATGCTGACAGAGCCAAAAGAATGAGAGCCAGGGGGGAACTGCCCAGATTCAGTGACTCCAGGCCAAACCAGGGAAGTACAAAGATACCTATGAGTAGCATCAACCCAAACTGCAATAGCGTAACAACCAGAAAAACAACAGCTTTGCTTAATAAATATTCTGTATAAGAACAGGGCATGGTGAGCAGCCGGGAAAAGCTTCCTTCTTCCCGTTCCCTAATAATACTGCCCGAAAGTGAAATAATTATAAAAAACACTGCAAAGAGCGACCATGCCGGCACATTGTGCTGTACGGGATTAGGTACCATATTTTTCCCCAGCAAGCGGGCACTACGTATATCAACAACCACCTGGTCACCCGAGAATCCGGCAGAGGAAATAGGTATAGGGCTTATGTTGTTAACCTGTTTTGTAACTTCTTTCAGAATGTATTCAAACTCTATTTTCTGTGTTCTTTCTTTAAGCGTACTCACTATATAAGAGTAAAAAGAAACTTTGGTGGTCGGATCAACAAAAATTACAAATTCAACACTGTCCAAAGCCGGTAATTCTTCCGCACCGCTAAAAGCTGTCACCACATATTTTACCACGTTTTTACGAATGGTTTCTGTTGTGTTCTCAGGAATAAAGATACCCAACGTATACCGGCTTCCGGCTACTTCCCTTTCCAATTGTTCCTGTGTTGGAACTACGCCTTTAATATCCCTGTCTATTTTGAAAATCCCGGACAATTCAATTTCTTCTTCAATAGCCCTGCCCAGATCACCTTCATCTTTATTAACCAGTAGAAGGGGCACAGAAGCATCTTTTAAGACCCGGTATGTACTTTCCTGCAATAAGGTCATAAGCACAACCAAAACGGCCGGCATCAGAAACATGAGCAAGAGTCCTGCAATATCCCGCTTAAGCAATAAGTAATCTTTATACAGCAGGTATCTGAATTTCCTCATTAATTATCTCTTATTCTTTTTCCTGTAAGGAGTAAATAAACAGCTTCCAGGTTGCTGCAGGAATTATGCTTTGCTATCATTTCTTCCGGACTTCCCTGGCTTACAATAGTCCCATTATCCATAAACGCTACTTCTGAACAAATCTGCTGTGCTTCTTCCAAATAGTGGGAAATAAAAAGTATGGTAGTTCCCTGTCGGTTGATTTCAAGTAGCTTTTCAAGGATCATTCTGCGCGACTGAGCGTCCACCCCCACTGTTGGCTCGTCCAAAATTAGAATTTTGGGTGCATGAAGCATTCCGGCAATCATATTGACCCTGCGTTTCATACCACCGGAAAAACGGTTAATATATGAATGACGGCTTTCAGCCAAATCAAATAGTTCCAGCAACTGGTCAATTCTCTTCTCCAACAATGGTTTTTCAATGCCATACAACCCTCCGAAGATTTTCAGGTTTTCGTATGCGGTTAATGTGGGAAAAAGAGCAATATCCTGAGGAACAAAGCCAAACAGCGGCCTGATATGTTTCATCCCGTCAGAAATACTACGTCCATCTACCCAAACCCTTCCGCTGTCGTATTTTCTTAAGCCGCATATGATATTTATGGCCGTTGTTTTACCGGCTCCGTTTGGAGCCAAAAGGCCAAACAGGGATCCATACGGGATTTTTAGTGAAAAACCATCCAATGTGGGATACGTTTTCCCTTTATAGGTTTTTCTGAGGTTCTCTGTTTCTATGGCATACCTGCTATCCACGCTTAATTGATTTTTCTAACCGGGTAAAAATATCCGTTTCTCTATCAGAAATGATTTGTAGTTTGGTGGCAAGGTCGTCGTAGGATTGAATTTTCCCTTCTCTATTCTTAAAAAACCGGGCTCCATGGTAGGAAAAATCCCTCCACATATCTCCTGTCTCTGAAAGTTCCATGGATAACTGATTCCATAACGGCCTGTTCAACATCTCTGATGCTTCTTGAAGAAAAGCTGCATACATAAAGCGAAATCCTGCACCTCCTGTTCCAATCTCTTCCAGCATACGTATCACTTGCGCCAAATTCAGGGCAGCTCCTCTTTTTCCATACATATCCTCCCACTTACGCATCCTTCTTCCCAGATATGCAACACCTTGTGCTCCAAACATAGGGAAAGGAATGTGCAGCATATCTGAACAAGTCTTGAGCGTAGCCTTATCAATCATTTTTTCATCAAGCGGCCTGTAGTCTTTCAGGCTTTTGATGTAATACATCCTTCCTTTGGGAGGACTTGTTCCCCATGCATACCGTACTTTCTTAAGATCGGCAGAAGAAATCCTGTGCTTGTTCATGCCTATCGGATCGGAAATGATGTATTCGTCTTCTTCTTTTCCAATGACACATAAGTTGTGTGCGTTAAAATGAAACCTGTATTCCTGAGGAAAATAGGACAAGTTGTACACACCTACACGCAGGCCAACAGGAATCCCCTTAAAAAGAATTTCGTCCAGTTTTTGCATAGCTTTATCCGGATCTTTAAATTTATGCCACTGGATATCAATTCCTAATGTTTTAGTTACTCTGTTGAAAATAGTTCCCGGAAAAGGCCTGAAAGATGTGAGTGGCATACCGTGCAATTTATAAAACGGCATGTGTGAGAAAAAGATACCCGACCCAAGTCCCAGAATCATGGGTTCACTCAATTGTATTCCGTAAAAATTCAGCAGATTTCTTACAACACCATTTTCACAATGAGCGGCGTGCCTGTGTTCAAAATCAAGTTGCATATTCAATCAATAGTAGTAAGTTCTTCAACACTTATGTTTAAAGCAGCCGCCAATCTGGACAGATCTTCGGGCTTCATTTTTATAAAGTGTCTTGGTTTGCAGTACTTCGTAATCTTATACCGTGACAATCCGGTATATTGGGATAATATGGAAGATGTCATAAGCAGCCGTTCCATATGGTAAGCCAGGGGGCTGTATTTGCCCGTTATAACCTGTTGGCGAACTTTCTCGGCTTCTTCTGCTCTGTTGTTCCATGCAAATTGAATGGCGGCATTCTTGGGTTTCCATCCCACACTTGGAACTTCCTGAAATTTCCCGTCTTCATCAAGTGCATAGTAACGATCTCTTAACCCAATTTGGTTGTCGGACTGCAAAAAGGCATTGTCCTGAGGCACTTCGTTGACTTTCATAATCCCTGTATTTTTGCAAATATACTATTTTTCGTACAAGGTTATTGCTTGCCCGGCTGTACCCTTAAATCAGAAAATCTGTACGTTGTAACGTAGCCCGTTCTTTCACATATTACAATTTCTACAAGTGCGTAATTCTTATGGTCAAATGCCAGTGAAATCTTCTCAAATGTATTGCCGGGGTCTTCTTTCAGGTACCTGACCGTAACCAGGTATTCCTTTTCCATAGCTTCGTAAGTAAGGGCATATTCTGTATTCAGTTCGTGCAAATGCCCTTCCATACAATGCCTCATAATCTTTGACATTTCTGCCAAAGCGTTTTTTTGTGATTTCAGAGAATAGGTTGTTGTTTTTTCTTCTGTTATGACCCGTAAAGATGTGCCGTCAACCAGCATACTCATTATCCGTGGCTCTGTATAATCAAAACGCATTTCTACGTTCTTAACATACGTGAACAAACCTTTAGAGACTGCCCTTACATCCAATGAGCGAAATTCTTTCTCCTGGGTAAAATTCCCCGACAACTTCTCAATACCGGTAGTTGTTTGGGAGAGGTTGTTGAAAAAAAGCTCCTTGGTATTTTGGGCATATCCTGTTCCCGCTATTACTAGGACTATAGCAGTTACATAAATATATTTTCTCATCTTCAAATACTCTTTATGCTGGTATACTCCGCACAATTGCCTGTGTTTTTAATACCAACCGGGGTCCGTAATGTACTACGGCTTTAATTTTTATCCCTTTTGCATGCGGCTTTGTTTCTACATGCAAACGTAGTTCTTCCGTTCGTAATGGATCAACAATGGAAGAAAACTTACATGCTTCAACAACTACATAATGTAGTTGTTGTTTCAAGTGTTTTTCTGCACAAATCCTGATTAGGTACAGCAGGCAAACTCCCGGCAAAACAGGAAGTTCCGGAAAATGTCCTTTGAAAATTTCATGCTCCGCATGCATCCGTGCCACCGCCCGGAAATTTCCATCATTTTCGGAATTAACAGATTCTATACGAAAGAGTTCTTTCTGCATGTGTCTTTTTCATATACTCAGCCCTGCTGGTTTTACAACTGTCATCTCTCCTTCTGCTACCAGCTTGTCCTTGCTGTAGGATCTTACTTGAATAACGGAAAAAAACGGGTTTTTAAAAGCTTCCAGCACCTCAGTAAACAAATCTTCTGTTTCCTGCACCCTGTCATAGAAGTTTATATCTCTAAAGGATGCAACAAAACCCGGAATCATTCCCCCGTCCTCTTCCGGTACAATTTTACCCACGGCTTCCCCTGTGATTTCCCATTTTTCGGCACCAAAAGCCAGGGCCACCGACTGTGCCATATGCTCTATAAGTCCTTCTTCCAAAAACAGACCGCTGTCACAGAACAACGATCCTGTTACCGGAATATATCCCGTATAGGAAGCCCTTTGATCCCTTCCGTAGTACCTGTCAACTAATAAAACAGGCGGCCTGTGCGGAAGATACTTGTACAATTCCTGTCCGGAACATATAACCGGCTTATTTTCCTTCACAATTTCTAATTTAAAAGCAGGCACCTAAAAAAATGCCTGCTTTATTTTGTGCCCGGAGCCGGGATCGAACCGGCACAGCCTTTCGGCCACTGGTGTTTGAGACCAGCGCGTCTACCAATTCCGCCATCCGGGCCTGTAACGGGAAGCAAATGTAATGTATTTTTTTTTACTAATAAAGTACTGCTGTGTTTTTTAGATAATTTCTCCCTTAAGTGTAGCAGCAGTACAGGAGGTAATGCGAATAGTAACATAATCTCCAATAACACTTGTTTTCTTTGGAAACACACACACTTTCCCTGTACCGGTCCTGCCAAAATAATCTTCTGCCGAGCGTTTTGAAACACCTTCCACCAATACTTCAAATTCATTACCTACGTCTGCCCGGTTACTTGCCAACGACAGGCGGTTTTGCAGGGTTATGATTTCTTTCAGGCGGCGGGTTTTTGTTGCTGACGGAATATTGTCCGGATAATGACGGGCTGCCAGCGTATTGGGTCTTTGTGAATACTGAAACATAAAGGCCTGATCAAAACGGGCCTCTTCCATCAGCCTTAGCGTCTGAAGGTGGTCTTCTTCCGTTTCTGAGCAAAAACCGGCAATCAGGTCTGTGGAAATGCCGCATCCCGGGAGAATAGTCCGAATACTGTTGATTCTTTCCAAATACTCTTCCCGGGTGTATTTGCGGTTCATTTTATCCAATACCGCATTGCTGCCGCTTTGCACCGGCAAATGGATGTGTTTGCAAATGTTGGGGTAACGTGCCATCACATGCAACACGTCATCCTGCATATCTTTTGGATGGGATGTGGTATAACGGATGCGGAGCAGAGGCGAAATACGGGCTACACGGTCCAGCAAACCGGCAAAAGTAACAAGTCCGGATTCCCATCGGTACGAATTAACATTCTGGCCCAACAAGGTGACTTCGCGGAACCCTTCCTGCAAAAGGCTCTTTACCTCGGCTTCTATGGACTCCGGGTCTCGGCTTCTTTCCCGGCCCCGAACGTACGGGACAATACAGTAAGCACACATGTTGTCACACCCCCTCATAATGGTTACAAAAGAAGTAACTCCGGGTTCCTTTTCCCTGTACGGCTTTATGTCTGCATATGTTTCTGAAAGCGAAAGTTGAACCCGGACAGGGGCTGCTGCCCGGGAATCCAGCATACCGGGCAGGTAGCGGTAACTGTCCGGACCAACTACCCAATCTACTGCAGGATGGTTTAATAATTGTTCTTTGAGTCGCGTAGCCATGCACCCCAATACACCCACTTTCAGCAAAGGGTCTTTTTTCTTTAACCTGCCAAAGTGGTCCAAACGGTTCATAACACGTTTTTCTGCATTTTCTCTTATGGAACAAGTGTTCACAAATAACAAACGGGCATCTTCCATACGTGAACAAGGCCGGTAGCCGTTATCTGTCAAAATCCTTGTCACCACTTCAGAATCGCTCACATTCATTTGACAGCCGTATGTTTCAATATAGAAAGGAATCATGGCACAAATATAGCATATTCACCCTAAATGTTTACTTTTGCATAATGTACAGAAAACGCGTTATTCTCTATGCAGTTGCCCTTCTGGCGCTGGCAGGTTGTTCCAGGTACAAGGATGTATCACTGGATCATATTGCTATTGAGCAATTCAACATGACCAGCCTTTCAACGGCTCGTGTAAAGATTCAGGCAACGCTGAATAATCCGGCAGGAAATAAAATAACCGTAACTGAATTGGACGGAGTACTTAAAATAAAAGAAAAAACCGTTGCCGTCTTCAACCTTGATTCTTCGCTTGTCTTTGATGCCAAAAGTGTGTCTACACGTGAAGGCACCCTGCAACTGAAAATACAGGATATGTCCGTTTTGTTTTCCGGAGTCATTGAATTGGACGAATCGTTGTTGGACCAACTGCGGCTGGATATTGATGCCTCTGTAAAAAGCAGAGGTGTACGGCGCAAGCTGCAATTGCATGATATCCCGGCCAAAAACTTTTTAAACTTATGAGACGTATTGCTATGGTTTGCCTGCTGGTTCTTTTACCGGTTTTTTCTTTGTGGGGGCAAATATTTGAATACAAGGAAGACACCCTACAGGTATATCCTGACATTTTTGAGGTTTTGAGAAGCCCGGGGCCATACGGAAACCGTATTACTCTTATTCAATCAGATTCCATAGCTCACAAAGTAAACAGTCTGGTAGAAATAAATAAGCAATCACAGGGTAAAATGCAAGGGTTCCGGGTTCGAATCTTTTTTGACAACAAGCAAACGGCGCGTGCAGAGTCAGAGGAAATTGCAACTGCTTTTTCGGAAGCTTACCCGCAGGTTGCGGTGTACCGGATTTACGAAAATCCGTATTTTAAAGTAACCGTAGGTGATTTTCGCACCCGAAGCCAGGCCATGCAATTTATGCTCAGGATACGCAGAACATACCCACAGGCTTTTATCACCCGGGAAAACATTTCTTATCCGCAGCTGTAATTCTTATCCACCGCCGGAATCTGTTAGTTACGCCACCTGTTATTTACGCCACCATTTTAACGCAAACCTGCCGGAGAAATTCTTTATTGGGGTCATATAACGGGCAACTCTTTCCGGATACATATCCTTTATCGTTATCAGTATCCCCGTTTCTTCCACGCCTCCGAAGTGTTCGTTTAAAGTTGTCCCAAAAACACGCATATTGGGCGATATACGCATATAGGAATTAATCAGCGGAGGGATTCTTTCTCCGCGACCTCTGAGCAGTTTTACCAAACTCCTGTAGTCCTCATCGTAACTTCCACTTTCAAAAAGCCCTGCGAACAGCGGGTCTTCTTTGTTGTAATCCAGTTTGTCAATGACAGTAACCAGCGCATCTGTATCCGGAAAATGTTTGTTTAAAAAGTACAGCAAATAATTCCGGGCTATTTTATCATAATTGCTGTACATCGTAACTTTCCCGAAAAAATACTTCATTTCCGGATAACGAACAATCAACGCTCCCAGTCCGTCCCACAAATTATCCAGTGCATACAGGCCGGATCGGTTCTTGTTGGAATTCTGATACTCCGGTTGTACAAACGACCTGCCCAACTCAATCGTATAGGGCAAATAGTCCTTTACAAACGTATCTGAGAAATGAAAAACAGGGAATGTTGCCAGGTTGTCTGTTTTTATGTTGGTCCCTATGATGTAGCGGTAGCCGCCTAAAATTTCCTTCTGTTTTGAATTCCAAACCACCAGCTGTCTGTACGGAAATTCCGGATGTGTATCAAAAGCATCAATATCCATAGATTTTCCCGTTCCGCCTCCTGCCATACGAAAAGCAATTTCACGTAACCTGCCCACTTCTGTCATGGCATGAGGAGCCTCGTGGGCATTAAAATCATACAAATGGTTCTCACCACGTGATGTTGTTCTTACCAGCAAATCGTTGGTAAGTTCTTCTTCCAACAATTCTTTAGGAACAGGAGAAATAATAGGTTCTATCATGGCAGTGGAAAAGTTTATCCCTGCAAAGTTATCTAAAAGAACGCAATTGTGTATATTTGCATAGAGTAAAAGGTTTTTTAATGTTATCTCAGTCACTACAACAAAAGTTGCAGCTGAAACAAAAATTGTCCCCGCTGCAAATACAGACCATAAAACTTTTAGAGCTTCCGGCACTGGAACTGGACCAAAGGGTGAGAAAAGAGCTGGAAGAGAATCCTGTATTGGAAACTAAAAGCAACGAAGACGAGACAGAGAACAACGAATTGTCCCTGAGTGAATATTATGGAGAAGACGATTCCATTCCTTCCTACAAACTGTACGTAAACCACCAATCCAAAGATACCAAAAGGGAATTCCCCACTTTTTCCGTAAAGGAAAGTTTCCGTCAGAACCTGGAGGCACAGCTTGGGTTCCGCACCTTATCAGACAGGGAGCGCAAAATCGCTTTATTTGTCATTGGCAGCCTGGACGATGACGGATACCTGAGAAGGGAAATAGAGACATTACGTGATGATATGGCCTTTCGTTTAGGTATGGAAGTACAAGCCGATGAGATTGAAAATGCCTTGTCCGTTATCCAGGAATTTGATCCACCGGGAGTAGGAGCACGTGATTTACAGGAGTGCCTGCTCATTCAGATCCGCATTAAAAAATCAAAACCTTCTGTAAATCTGGCCCTGACCATTCTTGAAAACCATTTTGAAGAGTTTACCAAAAAGCATTACGAGAAAATCATTTCGCGCCTTGGTATTACAGAAGACGACCTGAAAGAAGCTATTAATGAAATCCTGAAACTTAATCCCAGGCCCGGCGGCAATGTGGATGATTCTTATACAGACCGGGCACAGCAAGTGGTCCCGGATTTTATCCTTGATTTGAAAGACGGAGAGCTTGTTCTTACCCTGCCACGTTTTTCTGTCCCCGAACTGCGCATTAACAGGCGTTATGCAGAAATCCTTCTGAAGGCAGCAGACCAAAGCACACGGGAAAGCAAAGAAGCCGCCACGTTTGTTAAGCAAAAGCTGGACTCGGCAAAATGGTTCATTGAAGCCCTGCGGCAAAGGCAGAACACATTGCTTAACACCATGAAGGCCATTCTTGAATTTCAGGAAGAATACTTTGAAGAAGGTGATGAATCCAAGCTTAAGCCCATGGTGTTGAAAAATATTGCAGAAAAGACCGGCCTGGATATTTCCACCATATCAAGGGTCGTAAATTCCAAATACATTCAAACACACTTTGGTATTTATTCTCTTAAGTACTTCTTTTCTGAAGGCTTGGTAACAGAGTCAGGAGAAGAAGTATCCACACGGGAAATTAAAAACATCCTGGTAGAAAGCGTAAATGCAGAAGACAAGCGCAAACCCTTGACAGATGAGGAACTTGTTGGTTGTCTGAACGAAAGGGGATACAAGGTGGCCAGAAGAACAGTAGCCAAATACCGGGAGCAGTTGAACTTACCTATTGCACGATTAAGAAAAGAAATCTGATATGAAAAAATTTATTAAAATGTCTTTAGTACTGGGAGCCCTGACCTTATCTGTAAACTCATGTTCTACCCGTCAAAAAGTAGACCTGGTGGTTTACAATGCCTGTATCTATACAGTAGATACTTCTTTTTCAATTCATGAAGCCTTTGCTGTTGATAAAGGAGTCTTCCTGGCAGTAGGATCTACACAGGAAATCAGAGATTGCTATAAGGGTCGCAAGGAACTTAACCTGCAAGGGGCAGCCGTTTACCCTGCTTTTAACGATGCCCACAGCCATTTTACAATGTTTGCTCATGGATTGAGCCATGCTGACCTGCGCGGAGCACAGTCAGAAGAAGAAATTATTGAGCGCTTACAAAAACATTACGAACTGTACAAACCCGATTTTTTAGAAGGAGATGCTTGGGACCAAACGTTATGGGAAAACAAGGCGTTCCCCACCAATGAAGCGTTAAGCAAAGCCTTTCCCGACATTCCCGTTTATTTGTACAGAGTAGATTTCCATGCTTATTGGGTAAACGACAAAGCCATTGAATTAGCCGGTGTGAAACCGGGGGACCCCTCTATTAAACCGGGTGAAGCGCTCTTGCATCCCGACGGCACTTTTACCGGTATTTTCCTGGAAGATACAGGAGCCGCCATAAGTGCCACAGCACCTTCTCCAAATAACGCCACGCTGAAAAAATATATGATGGAGGCACAAAATATCTGTTTTGCCTATGGCCTGGGTTCCATAACTGATGGAGGACTTTTGCTCCATGAGATAGAACTGTTGGATTCCCTGCAAAAAGAGGGGTTACTAAAAATAAGAACAGACGTATGGCTGACACCCTCTGAAGAGAATTTTGCACGCTTTCAAGAACCCTATTTGTCGGACAGATTGGACATAACCACTATCAAATTGTACATAGACGGTGCCCTTGGTTCCCGAGGCGCACTAATGTACAAACCGTATTCTGACGATCCGGGGAATTACGGCATCCAGGTTACTTCCGATGAGGATTTTCTAGACGTGTGCCGGTTGGCCCAGGAACGAGGCTTTAGAGTAAGCACGCACGCTATCGGAGACAAAGGCATTCGTAAAGTATTGGATTTTTACGCACAATTCTTAACGCCGGGAAACGATTTGCGTTGGCGCATTGAACACGCTCAGGTAGTGGCACCGGAAGATTTCAAACGTTTTGGTGAACTGAATATTGTACCCTCCATCCAGCCTACGCATGCCACTTCTGATATGGGCTGGGCCGAGCAGCGGGTGGGACCGGAAAGGGTAAAAGGAGCTTATGCTTTCAAAGACTTGATACAAGCAGCCGGATGGGCGCCTTTTGGCACAGACACACCGGTAGAAGTTTTCAATCCCGCATATACGTTCTTTGCAGCCGTTTCAAGAACCAATTTGCAAATGAAACCGGAAGGAGGCTGGTATCCGGAACAAATCCTCTCCAGGGAAGAAACACTTAAAGGTATGACTATATGGGCCGCTATGGGTTCTTGCCGTGAAAAAGAAAAAGGTTCTATTGAACCGGGAAAATGGGCAGATTTTGTAGTTTGGACAGATGACCTTATGACAATCCCCATTGAAGAGATTCCCGAAACATCGTGTCAAATGAACTTTTTAGGGGGAGAACAAGTGTTTCCTTAACCTATTTCTCTCCGTAAGCCAGGTCTCCGGCATCTCCCAGACCGGGAACAATAAAAGAGCGGGTTGTCATTTCTTCATCAATGGCACCCAGCCAGATAGATATTCCGCTTTGAGGCAGTTTGCGGCAAAGGTATTCGTACCCTTCCCTGGATGCAATGGGCGATACTATATGGCAATGTTTTGGTGTACCTTTCTGTTGTACCAACTCCTGATATGTCAGGTAAATAGTAGATCCGGTTGCCAGCATGGGGTCCGAGAGAATCAGCACCTTATTATCAAGAGGAGGACTGGTCATGTACTCCATCTGAATGGTAAATTTGTAACTTCTTCCGTATTTTCTGAATGCAGCTATGAAAGCATTCTGAGCTTTATCAAAAATCCGAAGCATTCCATTATGAAGCGGAAGTCCGGCTCGTAGAATAGTAGCCAGAACCACTTCGTCTTCCAATACTTTGCAGTTTGAAATACCCAGCGGGGTAGTTACTTCTTCTTCTCTGTATGAAAGTGTTTTACTTATTTCATAAGCAAACATATACCCCAATCGTTCCAAATTATAACGGAAGCGCATGGCGTCTTTTTGAATATTCACATCCCGCATTTCAGCAAGAACGGCATTAAAAAGAGAATCTTGTTCAGAGAAAATAACTGTTTTCATTCAGAAAATTTTCTCAAAGTTACAAAACTATGTGAGATTACAAGAGTCCTTCCTCTGCAAAACTAAAATAGCCGTTACCTCCAATTACAATGTGGTCAATCAAATGAAGGTCCAGCATCCTGGCTGCTTCTTTAAGAGTTTGGGTCAAAAGCCTGTCCTGCCTGCCCGGTTTGTTGCTGCCCGACGGATGGTTATGTACAAGTATCAATTCACAGGACAATTTGTCGATGGCTTTTTTCAAAACCACCCGCACATCTACAATGGTAGCGTTCAGCCCGCCGCTGCTGACCTGTTCTTTGCCAATGTATTTTCTTGCTCCGTCAAAAAAAAGCACCCAGCACGTTTCGTGCGTCAGGTCCCTGAGCATAGGTACCATCATTTCTGCCACTTCCCGGGCACAGGTAATGGATGCGGGTCTTTCAACAGGAAGTTGCGCCCTCCTCCCCAGCTCAAAAGCAGCCACAAGTGTTGCAGCCTTTGCGGGCCCAATGCCTTTAGTCCGGGTCATTTTTTCTGCTGGTGCCCGTATCAAATCATACAACCGGTTGTTGTGTTCTGCCAACAAAGCTCTGGCTATTTCCAGGGCATTCATTTTTCGTGTACCGTTACGAATCAGTATAGCCAACAACTCGGAATCTGTAAGCGAAAAAGGACCTTTTTCAAGCAATCTCTCCCTGGGTTTCTCACTTTTTGCCCAATCCGGTATTTTCATATTTCCCCCATAACATTGGAATAAAAAAAATGCTCCCCAAAAATTGGAAAGCATTGTGTAAAAACCGGGACAAAAAGGATAAACTACGGCAATTTATTTACATAAAGCACCAAACCACTTTTTAAATTGCCTGCCTTGTTTGCATGAATGACATTGATCTTTGCCAACTTGTCAATCATAGAAAAAACTTCGGGAAGCATTTCCTGTGCCTGTGCCTTGTCCGTAGTATTCCGTACAGCCTTTATGGCATTACGTGTTGTCCTGGCATAATATCTGTTATGAAGACGTCTTTTATTGTTTTGACGGTTTCTTTTTTCTGCTGATGCGTGATGAGCCATGGTATTTTTTTACTTACTATAATTTGTAGCCAGTAGGGGAATCGAACCCCTATTGCAAGAATGAAAATCTTGAGTCCTAACCGTTAGACGAACTGGCCTTTTGGGAGCGCAAAGATATAATGTTTTTTCTTTACTACAAACTTTTTAATCTTTTTGCCACTCAAACGAATAGATGATAGACTCTACCTGGCGCAAATAATCACGCTTTGGATAACGTGGCGCATAAACAAAAGCTTCCAGTACCACTATGTTCTGATTCTCTCTATCGTAAAAGCAGTGCGCTACAAAAGGCCCGCCCATAAAATCGTTTTTCACATCCCACAATCCCCGTACTTCTACAAAGTTCCTTTTGTTGTAATCAACCCATCTTAACGATGGTGGTACAAGTGTGTTGGTTGTCATATAGGTGTTGTCAAGCGGTCCGGGAACCTCTTTTTCCAATTTCAAATTTCGTTCTGCAATAATCCTTGGCAAGGTTAAATCTTCTTCATTCCTGTACGGATAAGAGTAAATGAAAACACCCTGTGTTGTGTATGTAGTCTCATAAGCAACCCAGATAAAATTTCCGGTTTGTTTCTTGATGCGGTAGCCTATTGGGAAATAAGGAGACCCCCCTATTGCTTTTAGCACGGTTTTCCGGGTGGCTACTTCTTCGTATTTTTTTGAGTTTTGGATTACCCTGTTCCGTTCTGCTTGTTCTAGGGCGTTTTTAAGCAAATCACTGTTTTGATCAATGCAAGCTGTTATTGTTTCTTCATCCGGCCCCGATATGGTAATTACAATTTGAGGAGCTGCCCAGATATCTCTCTGAATAACTATTTTGGCTTCCGAAAGCTCCGACTTCGAATGGCATAGAATAATATTTCTATGAACCTGGAAAAGGGATGAGAAAGCATTTTCCTGAATGTTAAACAGGCTGAACAGCGGTTCACGCTGGGGAAGGTGAGGAAAATCAACGGCCAGAATAGAACGAAGCGCTTGTCCGGGGCCGGCCTCCCAATACCCTTTATTCATCACCACAACCACCTCTCCGGTCTTCCCGCTCACATTTTGCTTTAATTGTGGACCATCATTACAGGATGGCAATAAGAATAATAACAGGAACAAGAAAAATAAAAAATGCTTTTTCATAGTTGTTTTCTTTGGTTAAATTAGGTAAATAGTCTGAGAATGTCGTTCCCGAATGCCAAAAACATAAGACCCATGAGGATTATCATTCCCACAATCTGGGAATATTCCAGAAATTTATCTGAAGGCTTCTTTCTCGATATCATTTCATAAAGCACCAATACAATGTGGCCTCCGTCCAATGCCGGAATAGGCAACAAATTTAAAACAGCCAGCATAACAGAAAGCCAAGCCGTTATATTCCAAAACACTTCCCAATTCCATGTTCCGGGAAAAATACTGCCAATAGCAATAAAACTGCCCACCGATTTGTATGCCTTTGTTTTGGGATTAAAAATCAACCCCAGTTCTTTCAGGTAATTAGAAGCTGTTTTATAAGCCTTATCAATGCCCGCAGGAAATGCGCCCGGAAGTGAATAATTCCTGATGGTGACGGGTATGAAATCCATGGGATTGGTCACTCCCACCATTAACATGCCCTGCTCGTTCACCAGCAGGGAGACCGATATGCTTTCCCCGTCTCTTTGAACACCTGCTTCTATTACTCCGCCCTTGTTTTCTGCCAGCACCTTTTGTACATCCTGAATGGCCGGGGCAGGAAGGCCGTTAACAGATACAATACGATCACCTGCCATCAGGCCGGCACCAATATTAAGAGAAGAATCCGGAACAGATGATACTACAAACGGATAACGAATGCTGAACAAGCCCGGCACATTCAACATTTCAGCAATGTAGTTCTGATCAAAATTAAAACGAACCGTATCTTCTCCCCTCAGCACCGTGATTACAGCCGGTCTTGTTCGGACAAGATCTACATGCAACATATGTACAGGATCGTCTACAACTGATTTGTCGTCAAAAGCCAGTATCCTGTCTCCACTGCGAAAACCAATTTCTTCCGCCAAAGGACTGCATTCTATCCCATAGGAGGCATCCTCCGTTCGTATGTATTCTTCACCCCAGGTATATAAAATGAGTCCGTACAAAATGATAGCCAGCAGAATATTAAATAAGACCCCTCCTGCCATAACAAACAACCTTTGCCAGGCAGGTTTGCTGCGGAACTCCCAGGGCTTCGGTTCTTCTTTCAGCTGTTCTTTATCCAGTGACTCGTCAATCATCCCGGATATTTTACAGTACCCGCCAAAGGGCAACCAGCCGATTCCGTATTCTGTATGGGAATTTTTTGGTTTAAACTTTACCAGGCTAAACCACGGATCAAAGAACAGGTAAAATTTTTCAACCCGTATTTTAAACAGGCGGGCGAAAAGAAAATGCCCCAGTTCGTGAATCAGAATTAGAAAGGACAGAGCCAGGATAACTTGTGCTATTTTTATCAATGTTTCCATAGTATCAGCAACTTATCAACAAATGTTGTGCCACCCTCTGGGCTTCACAATGTGTTTCTTCCAGCTGGCTTAGAGAAGGATTTGCAACCCGGGCTATTTTTCCCACTGTCTTGGACAGCAATTTTGGGATGGCGGTAAAACGTAATTGTTCGTTTAAAAAGGCTGCTACCGCTATTTCATTGGCAGCATTCAATGCGCAAGGAATATTGCCTCCTGTTTTCAGTGCTTCGTAGGCCATGTCAAGACAAGGGAACCTGTCAAACGGCGGGTGGAAAAATTCCATGGAACGAAAATGCGATAAATCCATCCTGGAAGCCTGGGGAAAATCCATCCGCCGGGGATAAGACAAGGCAAATAAAATGGGCAGCCTCATGTCCGGACACCCCATCTGTGCCTTGATTACTCCGTCAGAAAACTGCACCATGGAGTGAATCAACGACTGAGGATGGATGAGTACTTCAATCTTATCAACGGGTTGCCCAAAAAGCCAAAAAGCTTCCATGACTTCCATCCCCTTATTCATAAGGGTGGCAGAATCAACTGTTACTTTTGATCCCATATTCCAGGTGGGATGAGCCAGTGCCTGCGCTTTTGTGACCGTTTCCAGCTCTTCTTTTGAAAAAGTAAAAAAAGGACCTCCCGAAGCAGTCAGTATCATTTTTTCAACAACTGCCTGTTCTCCCAAAAGACATTGAAAAATAGCGGAATGCTCACTATCAACTGGTAAAATAGGTTTCTCTGCTAAGGTAGCTTCCTGCATTACCAGATGACCACCTGCCACAAGACTCTCTTTGTTGGCCAATGCCAACGTTTTTTTGTATTTTAAAGCAATAAGGGTAGGTTCCAGCCCTGCAAATCCTACCAGGGCATTTAGCACCAAGTCCACAGAATCCCATTGCACCACTTCCTTAATAGCTTCGCTACCGTACAATACCTGGATATCTGCCCCACTGAGTGCTTCTCTGACACACTTCCAGGCCTTTTCTTCTGTAAGCACAACGGCTGCCGGCTTAAATTCCAATGCTTGACGAATCAACAGATCAGAGGATTGTCTGGCCGTCAGAACATGTGCAGCAAAGCGGGAAGGGTATCTGCGTATTAAATCCAATGTCTGGATTCCTATTGACCCCGTAGATCCTAAAACTGCAACACGTTTTTGGTATGTCATATCAGAAATTTATATAATCTTCCGGATTCAATGGTACCCCTTTATGCCATAATTCAAAATGCAAATGAAATCCGGTTGAATACAATCCATGGCTTCCTATTACAGCTACAACAGACCCTGCTGTAACAGAATCTCCCACTTTTCTGAACAATTTTGAACAGTGTTTGTATATTGACAACAGGTTGTTTTCATGCTGAATTTGTAAAATGTAGCCAAACTCATCTGTCCAGGATGCAAAATTTACCGTTCCATCCAAAACTGCATAAATCACTGAATTTTCCGGAGCTGCAATATCTACAGCAAAATGGTTCTCTGCCGGATTGAACCCGGAAGTAACCAATCCTTTGACAGGTGGGAAAAAATGCAATCCTTCTATTTGAAGGGAACCTCCTTGCATATGGCTGCGACTTTGCCGTTCTTTTAACTCTGCTGTAACCCGTAGCAATGAGTCTTCTTGCGATTGTGCTCCTGCACCTATTTCCGGAATATCACCCATTTGCAATTTTGGTAAAATATCCCCGGGCGAAACGGGTTCTTCGTCTGCCAGAACCCTTTGCAGATTTATCAGATGAATTTCCCACAAAGAGACTACTTTTTCTAAAGAATCGGCACGAAGTGCATTTTTCATCATTATTTCACGTGTCTGCGCATTGGGGTAACCCGGAACCACCTCTTTCAAAGGTGTGTACATAATAATAAGTACAACACCGGCAATCAGGATGGTCAAGAACCCCACCACCCCCAAAAGCAAATGAAGCACAGAGAATTTTACAGTAAAAACCTGCTGGTGCGATTCTTTGTCAAATATCCCAAAAATGTACCTCTCTTTGAGCGTTTTTTTCCTTACAGGGCCGGAAGTCATACACGTGCTTTGTAGTGGCAAATGTACAAATCATTTTCCAATTTGTATTACCTTTGCAACATGGGAAGGATCCTGGGAATTGACTACGGACAAAAACGAGTTGGTATTGCTGTAAGTGATCCTCTGCAGATTTTTGCCGTTCCACTGCAAACTGTCGCTACGGACAAAGTGGTTGATTTTATCAAGCAATATAATAAAGAACAACCTGTAAAACTGTTTGTTGTGGGTTACCCCAAAAACCTGAACAACACACCGGCACAAAACGCTCCACGTGTAACGGCTTTTGTTACCCACCTGAAAAGAGTTTTTCCGGAAATTCCCGTAGTTCTGACCGACGAACGATTCACTTCAAAAATGGCTCTGCAAGCCATGATTGAAGGAGGAATGAAAAAAAAAGACAGAAGAAACAAAGCCAACGTTGACAAAGTAAGTGCCGTACTTATTTTACAAGAGTACCTTCAAAACAACAAACCATGATATTGCCAATATATATATACGGTTCAGCCGTTCTCAGACAAAAAGCAAAAGACATCACTCCGGATTACCCCGGGCTGGAAGAGCTGCTAAAAGATATGTGGGAAACACTTTATTACGCAGACGGTGTAGGATTGGCTGCCCCTCAGGTTGGCCTGTCCATCCGCTTGTTTTTGCTGGATGGGAGTGAATTGTCTGAAGACCGTCCGGAACTTAAAGATTTTAAAAGAACATTGATTAACCCGCGCTTGTTAGAAACAAGTTCCGAAACAGTTGTATACCAGGAAGGTTGTCTGAGTGTCCCCAACCTCTTTGCAGATATTGAACGACCCGAGAGTGTAAAGCTGGCTTATCTGAACGAACGTTTTGAGCCTGTCGAAGAGTGGTTCTATGGCATGGCTTCCCGCATGGTACAACACGAGTACTCCCATCTGGAAGGCGAACTTTTTACCGACCTGGCAACGCCCATCCGTAAAAAAATGCTGCAAGGTAAACTGCAAGCCATTGCAAAAGGACAGGTCAGCACTTTTTACAAAACCAAGATTGTTCTATAATATGAGTGTTTTCCACGCTTACGATATTAGGGGTATTTATGGAAAAAACCTGCTCCCCGACATGGTGTATAAAATGGGATTCTTCCTCCCCTCAGTACTAGAGACAAACCAGATAGCCGTGGGCCGTGATTGCCGGGAATCTTCTCCGGCTATGTACAAGGCACTGGTTCGCGGCATCTGTGATGCCGGGGCTCATGTGGTTGATCTTGGACTAACCACCACTCCCATGGTATATTATACCACAGCACGCCACCAATTTGACGGCTCGGTACAAATTACAGCTTCGCACAACGATGCAGAGTATAACGGACTCAAAGTTTCCCGCAGCGGGGCCATGCCGGTAGGTTACGCCAACGGACTTAACCGGCTTGAGGAACTGGTGATGCACCACACACCGGTTCCCGTACAAAAACGCGGAGCTGTTACTTCTCTGGATTTGAAAAAGGAATATTTTTCTTTCTTGTCAAAATGGGTTCCGCAATCCATGCACCTGAAGGCAGGCGTTGACTGTTCCAACGGAATGGCAGGCATGTTCATCAAAAAGCTTTTAGGAACCCGGCAGGTTGTTTACATTAACGAAAAACCGGACGGACGTTTCCCCAACCACCCGCCTAACCCGTTAGTTCCGGAAAACATCAGGCAATTACAAGATCTTGTAAAGGAAAGAAAATGCGACGTAGGCATTATATTTGATGGCGACGCAGACCGGGTCATGTTTACAGATGAAAACGGTACGTTTGTTTCTCCGGATTTGATTATCGCTCTTTTGGGACATCATTTTCTGGATGGAAATCCGGCCCGGGTCCTGCAGGATATTCGTTCTTCCAAGGCTGTTGGTGAGTACCTCTCCCCCATGGGAGCAGAAATGCACACCTGGCGCGTGGGAAGGGCTTTTGCTACACCAAAACTTAAAGAAATTGACGGTTTGTACGGAGGCGAACTGGCCGGGCATTACTATTTCAAAGACTTTTTCTATTCAGACAGCGGTCTGTTAGCAGCCTTACTGGTGCTGCATGTACTGACTTTGCTGAACAAGCCTTTTTCTGAAATCGTCCGAAATATAAAAAAATACGAAGGTTCCGGCGAAATCAATTTTCGTATTGAACGGAAACAAGAAGCCATGGATGCTCTTAAGAAGCATTTCACAACACAGGAAACACCAACTGCTTTTTATGATTTTGACGGATATCGTGTAGAGTTTCCCCAATGGTGGTTCAATGTAAGACCCTCCAACACAGAGCCCTACCTGCGTTTTATTGCAGAAGCCCGTGAAGCGGAACTGCTGCAGGAGAAACTGAAGGAAATGCATGCCGTTCTTAATTCTTTCATACAAAGCCCATGAAACGTTTTACCACCCTTGATACGTTACGTGGTCTTTCTATTTTTGGGATGGTCTTTTCCGGCACCATTCCTCACGGAACATTACCGGCCTGGATGTATCACATTCAAAATCCACCGCCAAACCACACCCTGGACTCTACCCAATTTGGTCTGGGCTGGGTTGATCTTGTTTTTCCCATTTTCATATTTTGTATGGGCGTTGCTATTCCCTTTTCTTTCAGGGCAAAGTGGGAAAAATTCAGCAAAAACACCGTACACGATATGCGAGGAATTGCTGTACGGTTTCTGAGACTTCTTGCTTTTTCGTTCCTGTGTGTATTGCTACGACCACCCTACAGTGCCGGGTATGGATCCTATTTTTTGGCGCTGATTGGTTTTGCATCGCTTTGGTTTATTTATGTAAAAGGAGCTACCGCAGGTAAACAAATAGCAGGGAGTATTGCTGCCATTGCCTTACTAAGTATCTACCATGTTGCCTTCAAAGTTCCCGTATCACTTTTTAAACGGGACATTATCATCCTTCTACTGGCTTTTCTCTACCTGTTTGGTTCTTTAATCTGGTATGCCACACGGGATTCAGAAAAATGGAGGCTGTTTTCCTTTTTGGGAGTAGTTGCCATTAGCCTGATATCCAGAACAACAGGGTTTGATGGATTGGTGTATAACAACAAGCACATTTCCTGGCTTTTGAACATGGAACAAATTAATTTTCTTATGATCCTGCTTCCCGCTACCTGGGTAGGAGACCGGCTGGTTATTTTACAAAAAGAGAACAATTTAAGAATACAACACAAAGGATGGCTAACCCACCTTTTGTTCTGGTGCTTGCTGGCTGTTGTTGTATGGATTTGTATTAGCAGTTACAACAGGTGGCTGTTGGCCGGAAAATTGGTTTCATTGGTTACTCTGGCAGGGCTCATTTTCCTTATGTCAAAAAAGGCTCCTCGTTTCTTACCGTTTTTATACCTGGCCACATTGCTCATTCTGTCCGGCTTGTGGATGGAGCAATTGGAACCGGGCCTAACAAAAGTCCCCTGCTCCTTTTCCTATTGTTTTGTTAGCGGTGGTATTGCCCTGCTCCTGTTGCTATGGCTTCATTATATGTCAGAATGTTTCCCGCAGCGATTTTTAGGACGTGTATTTTCCGGAGCAGGAGCCAACCCCTTGATGAGCTATGTTGCCCACGGCCTTTTTATTGTACCACTCATGGGCATTACGTATATCAAAACTTTGTACCAGTGGGCAAGACCTGTTGCCTATCCGTGGGTGGGTACCCTTAGTGCTTTTCTGGTGGTACTTTTCACTATGTGGGCAGTTTCTCTTGTTTCCCGCAAAAAAATATATTGGCGTGCCTGAACGAATCAATACCCCGGAACAAGCCAACACCCTGGCCTTGGATAAAGGGCATATACCCGGCCTTTTATTACGCTATGCATTGCCGGCTATCATTTCCATGACCGCCGCCAGCATTTATAATATTGCCGATGTGGCATTCATTGGGCGGGGAGTCAACGCCCTGGCTATTGCCGGCCTTTCCCTGACCCTCCCGCTGATGAACATATCATCTGCCTTTGGTTCTATGATTGGAGTGGGGGCATCTACACTTGTTTCTGTGAAACTGGGACAGAAGGACCTCAAAACAGCAGAAAAGGCTTTGGGAAATGCCGTCACACTCAATACCATTATTGGTGTTTTGTATTCTATTATTGCCCTTATTTTTCTGGAACCTACCCTGTGTTTTTTTGGAGCCAGTGAACAAACGCTGCCCTATGCCAAAGAATACATGGAAATTATTCTGGCAGGAAACGTTATTACCCACGTGTACCACGGGTTAAATGATAACCTGAGGGCGAGTGGCTATCCCAAGAAGGCCATGCTCGCAACGCTCACTGCGGTTGTCGCAAACCTAATTCTTGACCCCCTGTTTATTTTTGGCTTTAAATGGGGCATCCGGGGTGCAGCCTTTGCCACTGTTTTGGCTCAGGTAATAGCCTTGGGCATTGTGATACACCATTATACAAAAAAAACGTCGCTGCTTCATTTCAAAAAAGAAATCTTCTCCATTCAAAAAGGTATGCCACGCAATATTATTTCCGTAGGCCTGGCTCCTTTTTTGATGAATATTGTAAACAGCCTGATTATCATTATCATTAACCGTTCCTTTTTGAAATTTGGTGGCGATTACGCTGTGGGAGCGTATGGGATTGCCAACCGGATGGTTTTCCTTTTCATTATGATCATGTTTGGTTTTAACCAAGGAATGCAGCCTTTGGTGGGATTCAATTATGGCGCAAAACAGTACAAACGCGTTACAGAAATCTACAAACTCACACTTTTATGTGCGTCTTGTATAGGTGTTCTGGGATTTGTTATTGCACAGTTTTTCCCCCACGCCGCTGTACGGCTGTTTACAAACGATCCCACCCTTATTGAACTGACTGTGGAAGGCCTGCACATAGACCTGGCCTTATTTCCTCTGGTTGCATTACCTGTTGTTACTTCCAACTTTTTCCAGGCCATCCGGAAAGCGGGAAAAGCCATCTTTCTCTCCCTTACACGCCAGGTTATATTTCTTATTCCGGCGCTTCTTGTACTTCCACGCTTTTTTGGCGTTATTGGTGTTTGGGCAAGTATGCCTGTTTCAGATGCAGCTTCTTTTATTGCTGCAGCCGTACTTATAATTAAACAAATGAAAGAATTTAAAAAATACGATGAAACCTAAGGCTAACATTACCATCACCCTGGGCCGCCAACTGGGCAGTGGCGGCTATACGGTGGGCAAAATGATCGCATCTGCCCTGGGTCTTTCTTTCTTTGATAAGGAACTGCTGTATTATGCAGCCAAAGAAAGCGGCTTATGTGAAGAAGTTTTTGAGAATGCGGATGAAAAGACCTCTACAGGCATATCTCGTATTCTTAGTGCTCAAAACATGTTTGGGTTAACGTTTTTCGACCCCATGAACACCCCCCTTTCCAGAGACAGGATATTTAACATACAATCGGAAGTCATCCGCAAACTGGCCGATGAGCAATCCTGCCTTTTCATTGGCCGTTGTGCAGATTATATACTGCGGGACAACCCAAATATGAGAAGCTTTTTTATACATGCTCCACTGTCTGTACGCGTAGAGAACGTTTCTAAACGTCAGGAAATTCCACTCCAGGAAGCGGAACAATTCATTGCCCGCGAAGAAAAAAAACGGGCTTCTTACTACAATTATTTTACCAACAAAGAATGGGGAAAGGCAGATTCGTACCATTTCACGCTGGATGCCGGCCTGCTGGGGCTGGAAGGATGTGCCAAGGCCGCAGTTGAACTCATAAAAAAATCTTATTAAAGAGTTACGTATCAATATTTTTACCATCTTTATCCTGAAAAAACAATCTATCTAAAACAGTAAGGCTATGAAAAAAGTATTTACCGTTCTTTTAATAGGTATATCAGGGTTGCTTATAAGCGGCTGCGACTGGCTTTTCTGGGACGACGACGAAAACGAACAAGAGAATTATGCAGACTGGGACCTGCTGGTTTCTCAGTATCCGGTACTTAAGGCTTACCCGGCTTTTGCCGGACAAATCACTTTCCTGGGATACACTACGGACCATTTATTTTACGAATCCGTAACTATCTCCACCAAGGACAGCTACGCAAATAATTATTTTAAAGTCCTGAAAAACAATGGATTTAAAAACAGCACAGCCAGTCATAACTACACCCAGCAACTCATGAGTTCCAACAAGCTGGGAGCCTATTGGCGCTATGTTGGATTTGATGCTTCCAACACATCGGGATGGACAGATGTTGTCTTTTTTAATATAAAATAAGCGCTACAATCCTTCCGGAAGGAACAAACGCAGGGATGCGTTACGGTGGTCTGTCTTTTTCACAAAAGTGGGATGAAAAGGCACTAAAGAAAGGGTTCCGTCTTCAAACTCCAGCTCCAGACAGGGGTTCATGGGATAATCAAAAAATTGGGAAACCGTACCTTTCAGGATGCTCCCCTTTGCTGTTTTAGCCTGAAAGGTATATCCAACCAGATGAGAACCATCTTCTTCTTCTCCTTCTTCTCCATTTTGAACCAGAAGCGTTTTCCCTACCCATTCGGCTGCCAGCTGCTGCGACGAATAATTTTCAAAACACACAACAGCTTTGTCATTTCCCACAAATTTCAAAGACGTAATATAAAAAGGAACCGGTATCTCATCTACATAAATGAATACCGGTTCGTTTTCTTTTAGTTGTTCAATAAGTGTTCTGGGGGCTCCGGGATGAAATTTAAGAAACAATTCTCCTTCCCTTCCGAAGGTTTTTCTGACAGTTGCCAGTGTTAAAAACCTTTCTTTTTTCCCCATTTCAATTATTCAGCAGCAGGCTCTTCTTCTGTTTCCGGTGCAGCCGTTCCTTCAATTTCAGCAATGGTTTCTTCTGCCTTGGCTGCAGCTTCTGCAGCAGCAGCAGCTAAACGCGCTGCAGCTTCTTCACGTTTGGCCGATAAAGCAGCCGCACGCTCTTTATTAATCAAGGACTCTGCTTGCAGCCGTTTCTTTGTTTCTTCAACGGATTCCTGTGAAAGCTTGTTTTTCTTTGCCAGAATTGCAGCTTCTTTTTCCTGCATCCAGGCTTCCCATTTTGCATCTGCCTGCTCCTGGGTTAGCGCATTCTTAGCAACTCCTTCCAAAAGGTGTTTCTTTAGAAGTACTCCTTTATAGGAAAGAAGCCTACGTGCGGTAATTGTAGGCTGGGCGCCTACGTTCAACCAGTACAAAGCCCTGTCGGCATCCAGCTTTATTTCTGCCGGATTGGTATTGGGGTTATATGTTCCCAAAGTTTCAATCAGCCGACCGTCACGGGGAGCACGTGAATCTGCTACAACAATATGAAAATAAGCGTAATTTTTTTTGCCATGGCGGGCAAGACGAATTTTTACTGCCATACTCTTTTTTTAAGTTACTAAATCTTGTTAACTTCCTTATCTTCCCGAGAAAAGGTGGGCAAAGATATACGTTTTTACGCTTACTTCAAAATATTTATCTGCGCCAGCCCCTTCTGCCATAATTTAAGGGGCGGGTTTTTGCCTGTTGTGCCTGATACCTGTCACGTGGCAATGCATCGTATTCTTTCTGTTGTTCCGCAGTAAGCAATTTTCTAACTTCATCTCTTTGCGTATCGCGCATCTTGATCATTTTGTCACGGATATTGTCTTTTATTTCAAAGTCACGGTTTTCACGACGTTCGTTTCGCAATTGTTCCATCTGTTCTCTGTGGGCCACTTCCAATGTTGTAATTTTCTGAATCTGTTCTTTTGACAGCCCCGAAATGTATTGGGTGCAGGAACCACGCTCGTAGGAAGCCGAAACTCTTCTGCCTCGGGGTCCCGGCCCCTGTGCCAGGACCGTAAAAGTAACGGTCATCATCAAAGCAGTAATAAGCAATGTTTTTGTTTTCATTTTCTAAAATTTAATTGGTTTTGCTTATAAGACACATGTAAACGGAAAAACTTGCGCAAATAAGAATCAGGCAAGCAAACTTTTTTGCAAATTTTGTTTTGCTCTGAATAACAAAGACTCCACCGAAGATACAGAAAGTTTCATGACCCGGGCAATTTCTTTATTGGACAAATCCTCGTATTTACTTAATACAAATGCTTTTTTTTGCCTTTCCGGTAACGCATCAACAGCTTTTTCAAGAGCCTCCTTTTTTTCTTTTTCCTGCAATACTTCTAAAGGTGTCCTCTCAGAAGCGTGCAAGGAAAGTGCTTCCATACCTGCACCGTCTGCCTGTAGAGCCCTTTTATGTTGCCGGTTGTCGCGCATATAATTCAACGATTTATTAAGGGCAATCCTGTAAAGCCAGGTAGATATTTTGGCATGAGAACGGAATTTCTGAACAGAACGAAAAACCTCAATAAATACTTCCTGTGTCACATCATCTGCATCGCTGCTGTTGTGCAGTACTCCCATGCATACCCGGAACACCATGTGCTGGTAAGTTTCTACCAGCTCACGAAATGCAGATTCTTCTCCTTTTTTTAATCTTTCAACAATGTTTGTATCCAAAATTCTGTAAAAAACAATATATTTGACACAAGAACCGGCCGTTTCCTGCGCAAGTTTTTGCACAAGTATGTGTCAAACATACAAAATATAAGAAAATGGATTGCAAGACAACAGAAAAGAAATTGATCTTTTATATAGAAAACTCTCTGCCACAAACAGAGGTGTCTGTTGTGAAGGACCATCTGAACACATGTCCTTCTTGCAGCCAAAAACTGACCTATCTGCAAGAAACGCTTTCTTTTATAGAAACAGAAAAAGCCCTGACTCCCAAACCATTCCTATATACGCGTACAACAGCACGTATGCAGCAGCGGGCTGCACAACAGATCCACGGGAGCATCAAGTGGCTAAAACCCGTAGCCGTTGCGGCTGCTCTTCTTGTAGGGTTGTTTTTTGGGTTTTGGCTGGGGCAGTCTTCTGTTACGCAACCGCTCCCGGATCCGGACATCGTGTACGAAGTAGCCTACCTCTTCCACGAAGTACCTATGGAGCAAGTAGAAACATTGTTTTTAGAAGATATTTTTTAATTCACAGGCATGCGTAAAGTTCCTCATACGGTATGGATTGTTCTGGTAGTCTTTCTGCTGGCAACCAATATAGCTTTTATAGCAACATCCAGGAAACAGCGCAGCAATACGGAGGAAACATACGAGCTGCTGACAGATTCTATTACAGCCTCTGAACAAGCAGCCCTTGAAGATTTTATTCCACGTCCGGGCACAATCGGTCTCTTAATCAGAGAGTTAAATCTTACTCAAGAGCAGCAGGAACACTTCAGACAATTTCACCGGATATTCAACCGCACGGCAAACGATCTTCTGATGCAAATGGGAACAACCCGTTCCGCTATGGCTGACGAGTTGAAAGCATCCAAACCCAACAAAGAAACTTTGGACACACTGGCCTACGATTTAGGAGAAAAGCATAAGCAGCTCAAACTGCTTACGTTCCAGTATTATTTTCAAATGAAAGAGATATTGGATTCTGAGCAGCAAAAACTTTTTGTAGACGTTTTTGGCGATATCCTTTCCGAACCTGATATTCGTTTGCAAACACCTCGGCAAGGATCCAGGAGGGGTACTCGACCACAAACACCAAGGTACTTTGACAGCTCATCAACAGATACCCGCCGAGGCGGCAGAGGGCGAAGCGTCAGGTAAAGCAACGGCGCGGAGCTGCCGTCACAGGATCCAGGAGGCTATGGAAAAGTAAATCAACACTCCGCAAATATCTGAAATAGAAGTAATCAACGGAGCGCTGGCCGTAGCCGGGTCCAAACGTAATTTGGTGAATAAGAAAGGCAACAGCAATCCTATAAGGCTTCCCGTCATCACAATCAACAACATAGATAACGCCACCACCAGAATAATTTCCGGTGCCCTGAAGCTGGCTATAGCGGCTACTCCTGCCGCCATGGTAACACCTAATAAAAAAGACACTATAAATTCTTTCCCTATCAACTTATACCAGTCAGAAAGTTTTACATCGCCCGTTGCCAGGGCGCGGATCATCAAGGTAGCCGACTGAGAACCTGCATTACCTCCGCTATCAATAAGCAAGGGTAAGAAGAAAACAAGGGATACTATCGCTTGAATAATGGATTCAAACGAAGAGATAGCCGCTCCCGAAAAAATATTCACAAACACCAAAGCCAATAACCAGACAATCCTGTTTTTATACATACCCCAAGCCCTCTCTTTCAGAGGATTGGCTATGGATTGCTGGATAGATCCAAACTTGTGGAAGTCTTCCGTAGATTCCTCTTCCGCCACGTCCATGATATCGTCAACCGTCACAATCCCGAGTAAAACTCCCTCACTGTTGACTACAGGCAGGGCTACGCGGTCGTAGTCCTGAAAAGCTCCAATGGCTGTTTCCTGGTCATCCATCGCATTGAGTGCCACAAAGCGGTAGTCCAACAAGTCTTGCACTTTTTGCTGCGGATCGGCCAGAATCAATTCTTTAATCCGTATGTCGTCAACCAGTTTCCACTC
>DIRP01000017.1:0-15694 GCA_002427525.1 Bacteroidales bacterium UBA5433
CCCGGATCTTTATACCCCAAACCGTATTTTACCATACCGTGTTTTCTGAGCAATCCGTCACCAGACCCTACAAAATCTATCAGAATAAAATCTGCAACAATAGTTTCTACAGACATAGCGTCTAAGGATCTTTGAGCAGGGTAATATCCTTCTTTTTCTGCTTTTATAACGAACTTGCCCACTCTGCTGTCTACGTTAAAGCTGTATTGACCTCCGGAATGGGTAGTTGTTGTGGCTACCAGCGTACCTGCATCAAGGGGTGCCCTGCTAAGCTCTCTCGCTACGTGCAAAGACCCTTCCCTTTTACTTAACGTACTGCCCGATGGTTCTTCAAAATAAAGTTTCATGGTTATACCGTTTAACGCATTGCCATCTTTATCCACAACCGTTCCCCTGATTTCCAAATCTTCTTCCGGATCAGTGGGTTCCTCCCCTTCCTTTACCTTAGCCGATATTATGATGTTACCCAAATCATTCGACCAGGGCTGTGCTTGAATCATACCATTCATGCTTTGTGCCGCATACCCTCCCAGGTAAGCCATAGGTCCCAAGTCAGCCGCTAAAGGATAGCCGAAATCAGCACCTACCACATAATACCCTATACGCACCAATTTGCCTTTCGGTATAGTTATTCCTGCATCACTAATATCCACAGTTACAGGGGCATTGAACACATACTGGGATACTTCCCGTTCAAATACTACTTCTTTATCAAACAAAACGAATACACCTACTTCAGAAGCTGACTCTGTAAACATTATAAAGGATATGGTTTGCAAAATATCTCCTGCATACGGTTCTAATTCTTCCGCCGAAAAACCCACAGCTCCGTACACGGGCTTTTCCAAATTATTATATCCTATACCCCAGTTTCCATCCCAATCGGAGTGCTTCTTCAGTAAACCCTCTTCATTTAGTATGAAATCTTTGCGTATCAAACCGGGAGCTACTGCAGATATTTCTTGCGAGGCCGGTATATACCCTTGTTTCGTTACCTGAATGACATACGTACCTTCTTCAAAATCGAAATCCAAACTGTAATTTCCTTGAGCATCTGTAGTTGTTTTCATGACTTGTGACAGCAACGGGCTCCTTGATACTTTCTGTAAGACGGGTCCTTTGCCGGCTACACTGATTGGGCGGTTCGCATTGCTGTTTCCCTGCATATAAGAAACAGCAACAGTGGCGCCTTGTATCGGTTGTCTGTTTATTTCAGTTACCCTGCCTACCAATTCTATACGATCCGTTTCTGTAATAGTAACAGTAAAGACAGCCTTATCCCCTAAATTTTGTATATTGGTTAAGGCTACACCTGTATGGAATCCTGAATGGTCTACAAACGCTGGTGAAGTATTAGGCATAAAAGCTGTATTGTTGGTGCTGCCCGGAAAAGGTACCTCGTCTTCGTAACGCACTGCTGATTCCGGGAATACAGCTTCTATCAGGTCAAAACATTGATGGTCTGCATATGCATTAATACCATTCCAGCTTTTCCAGCGTTCACCGGCTTTAATCCCTCCCACCAGGTTGTCCGATTTGTCAACATGGTAAATAAGCATGCCGGAATTGGGCAGGTACTCATCCCAACCTTTCTTTTGGCGGTATTCAAAAAGAAAATATTCGTTTTCAGTAATGGTTTCCCGGATATAGCAGGCATTCTTGGTGACCGGTTCCAGGGAATACTGCCCACCTTCTTCAAATACAGACGGACTGCTGTTGTACCAGCCCAACAAGTTCCTTTCCTCAATATTCAAATAGGGCGGAGTCCTGCCGTAATTGTTATAATTACCTCCCGACATAAGAGAAAAAGAACCCAGCCCTCGTGCCCATCCATTATCGTCTCCGTCGGTATCATAGAAATCGGGAAGTCCCAGTACGTGCCCAAATTCATGGCAATACGTTCCTATTCCGGCCATAGTGCTTCCCGAGGCGCCTCTCAGCTCAGAGGTGCAAGCATAAGTATACAGCCGAACACCATCCAACAACACTTCCTTGTGATAGACGCTCCAGGCATGTGGCCAGATGGTATTGTCCCCACCCCCCTCAGCTTCATTATGTCCGGCAAAAAACACAAAAACGTTATCTATGTATCCATCTCCATCATTATCGTACACAGAAAAATCCACGTGAAAATCCCGTTTGGCCAGGTTTACGGCTTCCTCAACCATGTCTCTTGCGCGTTCGTAAATATTGTTTCCATTTTCATCGTTCGCTCCGTAATAAGAAGCAGCTCTGGACAAAGTTACCGGTCCTACCACATCAAATTGCGGGTTAAAAGCACCGGACGAATTTTCATAATAATAATTCCACACAGACCCTGTAGCTCCGTTGGCTGCATACCCGTCCTGGTTTAACAAATTAAAAAAAGCAGTTTGTGGAGAATTAACCACAAAAGACAGGTCGTTAAATTGAACCAGAAGAATCAAAAACCTGTTGTTACCGGTTGCAATAGAGGGTGCTGCGGATAATGACTGTACCTGTGATGGGGCGGAAAAGCTTCCGACAGCGGAAAACCGGCCCGGCTTAACAAACAATCGGGCAAATTCTGCCCTTCTTTCTTTGGCGCGCTCCAAAGCAACGGCAGGAGGCCTTACCGTAGAAATACCTGTGGGAAAGGCACCCGGCCGTACCCGGGCTGCCGTAGCCACTACAGTACCTGCAGGGGAAAACTCGGCCAGATAATAAAAACCGTCTTCGCCTTGTTTCACCAGACGGCCCCCGCTGGTGGTCCAGTTTAAAAATTCGTCCCCGTATTTTTGAATAGTAATGACCGAGCCATCCGGCTGTGTGACTTGTACAGGCCACGGATAAGCCCCTGTTGCATACACTTTATGTGTTATCCCTGTTGCCAAGGCAATCAGGACAATTCCATAGATAATAAACTTCTTCATGGCTTATCAATTATAAACTACGTAATGGGTTTTAGCAGATGCATCATACAACTGCAACAGATGACCGTCCCGGTGTATAACCTTTACCGTTTTAGTCCCTTCAGTCACATTTCCTATACCAACACAGGAAACCTCAATGGTAAAACTTGCACCGTCCGCTACCGTTAAAGGAATAGATGACAAGGTGACGACTTTTTTGTCTTTGTAATTCTGGATCCTGAAATCGTAATGCGTGTCGTAAGTAATTACGCTCCATTGGTCTTTGAACTGTTTGTAAGAAACCAATGTGTCTTTTTTATGGTAAATGCCGTACGTACCAAAATGCGTAGCATCATCATTATCCGGTTTTACCTGATCTTTGGGATTGCAGGCTGCCGGTAGCAAAGCAAGCAATACCGGAACAAAAAAATACAATAGTTTTTTCTTCATAGCGTAGTAATAATATAAAAAATCCCTCAAAACCAACCTAGTCTGAGGGATATCATAGGTGCTCGGGACGGGAATCGAACCCGTACGGACATTACTGTCCACAGGATTTTAAGTCCTGCGTGTCTACCTATTCCACCACCCGAGCAGTTTTTCAATGCGTCTTTTCAAAAAAACCTCCCGTCCAAGAGAGGTTTTGAGCGGAAAACGAGATTCGAACTCGCGACCCTAACCTTGGCAAGGTTATGCTCTACCAACTGAGCTATTTCCGCATATAATACAAAATGGATAGCAAAGTTAGCGTTTTTTTGTTTACCACAAAAAAAAACACGCATTTTACAATACCCCTTCCTGAAATTGCTCCAGGAATCTAACATCGTTTTCAAAGTACAACCGCAAATCCCTGATCTGCCATTTGAGCATAGCAATGCGTTCCACTCCCATTCCGAAAGCATAGCCGGAATATTTTTCCGGGTCAATACCGGATGCTTTCAGCACATCGGGGTCTACCATGCCGGCTCCCATGATTTCCAGCCAACCTGTATTTTTGCAAACATTGCATCCTTTCCCTCCGCAAATATTGCAACTTACATCAACCTCTGCTGATGGCTCGGTAAAAGGGAAATAAGAAGGACGCAGGCGGATTTGCGCAGAAGCTCCAAACATTTCACGGGCAAACAGCAAGATGGCTTGTTTCAGGTCTGCGAAAGACACATTTTCATCTATATACAGGCCTTCAACCTGATGAAAGATGCAGTGGGCACGAGCAGAAATGGCCTCGTTCCTAAACACCCTTCCGGGACAAACAACACGTATGGGCGGCTTTTGTGCTTCCATGGTGCGTACCTGTACAGAACTCGTATGCGTACGCAGCAACACGGGGTTGTCAGAATCTGTATGTATAAAAAAGGTATCTTGCATATCCCGGGCCGGATGATCGGGTGGAAAATTCAGGGCACTAAAAACATGCCAGTCATCTTCAACCTCCGGTCCCTCGGCAATGGTGAATCCCATACGCGCATAAATGTCTGTGATTTCACGCTGGACCAGCGCAATGGGATGCCGTGACCCCATACCCATAAATTGTGCCGGAAGGGTAAGGTCTTCATCCTCCTTATTTTCTATCTGTGTCTCCAGCTGTTCTTTAGACTTTTTAATGGCTTCCTGCACCTTTATCTTCACTTGGTTCAGGTGTTGACCCAACTCCCGTTTCTGAGCCGGCTCCACGTTTTTGAACTCTTCAAACAACCGGGTAAGCTCCCCCTTCTTCCCCAGCATGTGTATCCGGAACTCCTCTACCTGTGCCAGGGTACCGGGCCGGAAAGTTTCTAATTGTTGTAAAATGTTATCAATCGTATTTCGCATGATTCAGGGTTTATGTCAATGTCCAAAACAGGTGCAATGCTTCTTCCAAAGAAGCCGTATGCAATGTTTTTTCAATATTGGGAGCTTCGTAATTTCGCCGTATGGAGCAATACATGGTATAAGGCCCCTCCATACGGTAAATACACCTGTGCCCCCGGGTAAGGGCCACTTCCACATCTTTGCGGATTTTGTCACATGCCACTTCAGGATGCAAGCAAATGGCCGAGTTATTAGAAAGGCCTTCTTTAACAGAAGTAGTTACAATATCGCCAAACAGCTCTTTGGCCTGCCGGCAGGCAGCCCGGTCACCGGACAAATAAACGATAGGTGTGTTGTACGTACCGGCTACCAGCGCGTTATACCCCATCTCTGGCAGCGAAATGCCATTGAGTGTGAACTCATCTACAGCTCTGGCCATAGTATGCGCCAGCACCCCGTCGGGAGTCCTTGCTTTGGCATGATAACCCAAAAAAAGTACAGCATCGTAGCCGGTTTCAATGGTCAGAATCATAGCACGGTAATCTTCCGAGCACCTTCCTTTGATATGCAACGCTCTTTTGTCCAGCAATTCCGGGATAAGGGCTTTGTTACCTCCGTGTCCGTCCCGCACACAAACCTCTGTGGCTCCGGCATTAAACGCTCCTTCTATAGCTGCATTTACTTCCCGCGTATATTGTACCCGGTTCCTTTCGTAATCCTGATTACCCGGAGTAATGGAATCCCAGTCACAGGCTGTAGCAATTCCTTCTATGTCTGATCCAATTAGTATTCTCATAATTCTAATTCCGTTAATGTACTTATAAATAGATTCTGTTTTTATTCCCAAACGACCGGTTTTCGACGTAAAGGCATGGTCATGCAACGCGCTCCGCCACCACCACGTGAAAGTTCCGTTCCCACTATGGTCACAACACATTTATCTGTTTTGTCAATATCTACCTTCCCTGAAATAACATCTTCAGAAGTAATTATTTCAAAACCGTGTTTTGCCATTTCGTTAAGAGTATGCTCATTACGAGCATAGGATATCACCTTGCCCGGTGCAAAAGCAAAGAAATTTGCTCCGCTGTGCCATTGTTCCCGTTCCTGGTTCCATTCATCATTTCCGCCACAGGAAACAGGTTCCAAGTCTACCCCCAGACGTCTTAAAGAAGTAAGCAAACCCGGAACGCGGCGGATCTTTTCTACCTTGCCGTCGTGGAGTGTAATCTGTACCGTACTATAACGGGTATCTCCTTGTATAAGAGGATCAAACACCATACATTTGTCCACATCCAATAGGGTAAACACCATGTCCAGATGTATAAAACTCTCCGGAGAAGAAGGCAGTTGCTGCACAAAAATGTAGCTCTTTCCTTTAGGAGCAGAACGTGATAACCGGCTCAACAACATGTCAATTCCCTGAGACGAGGTACGCATGCCGTTTCCAACCACCAGAATATCGTCCCTGACTACCAAAATGTCTCCTCCTTCCATCAATATAGAACGATCGTGGGGATGTTGCTCAAACGTATTCACAACGTTTGACTTGAAATACGGATTGCTTGCAAAAATGGCATCCATGATAAAAGATTCCCTTATTCTGACCTTATTGGCCATCCTGCAGATTACAGCATTATTTCCTACTACCGCAGAAGCATCTCTTGTAAAATAAAAATTATACAAGGGAAGCAACGCGTAGTACTCTTCATTCAAAAAAGAAGTAAGGTTATCAATCCTGGCCGGCAATCCTTCAATAAGTTTGTTGGCTAATGTTTTGGACGACATTTCCATGAGCTCATCGTAATAGTCGCTCACGTTCTCTGACAGACATATTTTCCCAATCAGGGCATTTCTGTCTCCCGGGTTGTCCAGTACCTTAACCAGCAAATCTTTTACCTGAAATACTTTTGTAATTTTTTCCAGCAACAGGGATAACTGTTCGTATTCCTGCAAGGCAACGGAAAGATTCAGGATGTCGCTGTAAAGGGCGCGTTCTACAGATTTTGGCGTCATGTTCTCCACTTCGGGACCGGGTGTATGCAGCATGACGGCTTCCAGGGTGCCAATTTCCGAATTGACTTCTACCTGAAATTTTGATTCACTCATACAAATTTTTCATGGTTATGTGCTATGTCGTTAAACAGTTGACGAAATTGCAAATCATCCCTGGGACAAATAAGCAATGCGTCCTGTGTATCAACAACAATATAATTTTCCAAACCTTTTGCAACAATCAGTTTATCTTTTTGGTCGGCATATACAAGGCTGCCTGTAACATTATCTAAATGTGTTGTGGAACCGGAAGTCGCATTTCCTTTAGCATCTCTGTCGTAATGCATATAAATGCTCTCCCAGCTCCCCAGGTCCGACCAGCCAAAAGTTGCAGCAAAAACATAGGTGTTCTTTGCTTTTTCCATTACTCCGTAATCAATGGAAACGTTACGAATTTCTTCGTATATTTTTTTTACAAATTTTTCTTCATGCTGCGTATTGAACAAACTTAATCCGTTACGAAAAGGGAAACTGACTTCGGGAATCCATCGTTCTAATTGTTTTGTAATAGAAGAAAGACTCCAGACAAATATTCCCGAGTTCCAATAAAATTCGCCGCTCTCTATCAGAATCCCTGCCAACTTGGCATCCGGTTTTTCTGTAAACGTTTTTACAGGATAAGCCAGATGGTCTTTAATGGTAACCCCTTCTTTTTTAACAGCCTGGATGTAACCGTAGCCTGTTTCCGGCCGGGTAGGTTGAATTCCCAACGTAATCAACACATCCTCTTGCCGGGCATACTGCAAAGCACAACTGATAGTTTCCAGAAAATCTATATCCCCTGTAATCAGATGATCAGACGGAGCTACCACCACAACCGCATTGGGATCAGTTTTCATCAGTTTATACGTTGCGTACGCAATACAAGGCGCCGTGTTACGCCTGTAAGGCTCTGCAAGAATATTACTTTCAGGAATGTATGGAAGCTGTTGTTTTACCAAATCTAGGTACTGCTCCGATGTTACCACCAATATCCGTTCGCGGGGAATAATATGCAAGAACCTTTCACAAGTCAGTTGCAGCAGGCTTTTGCCAATACCCAGGATGTCCAGAAATTGTTTTGGCATAGCATTCCTGCTCAAAGGCCAAAAACGCGAACCAATGCCGCCGGCCATGATAATGCAATAGTGGTTTTCGTTCATACAAGAAGTGTAAAAGCGTTTGGAATATATTCCAGTTTGTAATCCGGGACACCCTTCCCGTCTTTACCAAATACAATGCCTATAACATCAAACTGAGCTTCTGCAGTAATTCGGTAGATTGCCATATAAGCGCGGGCAGCTTTAATTACTGTCCGTTGTTTTGTTCTGTCAATGGTCTGTTCGGGAGAAACAATACTTGCCCTGGAATGGGTACGTACTTCTACAAAATGAATTTTTTCTGCCTTTACGGCAACAATATCCAACTCTTTGTGGCCTGTCCGCCAATTTGTGTGAAGAATACGAAACCCCCTTTCTATCAGGTAGTTTTTGGCTAGTTCTTCTCCTTCTCTTCCCGTACTCTGCCTGTCCCTTTTCTCTCGCTCCATATTCATTTCTCCTTTGACAAATGTAGGTAATTTTTATTGATTGGCAGAAATCAAAGTGCGCCCCCGAAATCCCGTTTAAAGGTTCCGGAGGCGCACCAGAAATAAAATCTTTCTTAGTAGATACGTTTATTCTGTATCTGCAGGTTGGTGCGATACATAAAATGCGTTACCTACCTGAGGTGAATTATTGTAAGCAGCCCTCCTGCCCACAATGGTAATCAGATCTCCTTCTTTCAACCCGGTTTCTGCAAGCAGCACCTGGAATTGCTTACTGGCACCGCGCCAGCCCGGAAGTAGCCCATAGACGTAAGCCTTAGCATTGGCAGTTTCATCGTATATGTCAAAGTTACCATAAACGTCTGTGCCTGATAAAGGACCTACAATGCCCTCCAGACGGTAATACGTAGTACCCACTTCGGCAGCCAGAAAATCCGGAATGGTTGCGTTAATAACCGGAATATGTTCAGCTACTTTTGCGTTAACACCCTGGGGATTGCCGGCATATGCACCACGGGGGGTTATGAGGGTAACAATATCACCCTCTTTTATGCCCATGTTCTTCCATTGTTTTGTCCTGCCTTCTGCATCAAGCACTCCATAAATATACACTTCACCGGTGGCGTCTTTTATGTAAATGTTTCCGTAATCATTGCCCGTATCCCTGGTAATTATACCTGAAATCCGGTATTGCGTGGCATCTACTGCTGCTGCAAGAAAATCGGCAATCGTAGCATCGATAATGGCCCCGACTTGTGCAACGGTAACCTGGATAGTAGAAGAATTGCTGCTGGTGGCAGAAGTCATGGAAATGCCGGCCGTACGGTCACCTCCCAGGTTGGGCTGCGCCACAAAAGCTACGCGTGTGGAGTCATCGGCTCCTTTGATCATGGATTTAACGGAAAGCCAATCGGCATCGTATTCTATTTCCAATCCATTCCCTTTGTACAATACAGCTACTTCAAAAGTGCCGCCTTCTTTGGGTATTTCAACCTTATCTACTGCCGCCTTAATGAGCGAAGGTGTTATCTTGTCAACGGTCACGTCAACCAGTTCAATGGTTGTTCCATAGGTAAGACGCGGGCCGTGTACCATTACGCGGTCTCCCACTGCCAGTCCAAGGCTCAGGAAGTTTTGCGTATTGCCCTTGGCATCCAGGGTCCCGTAAATATATAAGGTTCCTGTTCCGTCGTTCAGATACCAGTTGCCATAAACGGTATTGGCAATGGAAGTTACCTGGCCTTCTACCCAGTAGATCTTGCCATCAACCCCATTTTCAATCACTTCTTTACAAGTGGACATCTTAATTTCTACGGGGCCGGCAATCTGCTTTACGGTCAGTACCTGCACCTTGCCGGCGCAGTTGATATACACTTCAGAAGAGTAATCAGAATCAGTCGCCCCTGCAGAAAAGGTTACTTTGGTACCGTCCGGGGCATCACCACCACTGGAAGGGCTAACTGTCAGCCATGTGGGAATATTTGTGATGTTCCAGCTTTCTGTGGCTGTCAGGGTGATTGTCTTTGAACCGCCTTCTTTGGCAAAGCCAATATAGGACATGTCTACTTTTACCTCTTTCAGGTTAGGTATCTCTATTACCTCTTTACAACCTGTAAGCAATGCTGCAAAGGCAAAAAACGATAGTAATAAATATTTAAATTTCATAAAGATAGTTTTAGCTGATTAGTTAAAAAGATACTTAATACCTACCTGCAAAGACCAGCATTGGCCCATTGAGTGGCTGTAATCCCAGGTTCTGGCACCTGCCTGTACTCTTGTCTTAAATACGGGAACACCTTGTTCGTTGATGCTGTCCAGTTGCAGGATACGTCCGCTCATAGCCTCGGTAGAGAGAATCTGATGGACGCCCCAGGTGCTGTTAAACAGGTTACCTATGTTCATAAAGTCAAAATTAAGCTGAAGGGTATTCTTTGAGCTGCCAATTCTGAGTACGAAATCATGCGAATAACGGAAATTAAAACGGTGTACCCAGGGTGAGTAAACGCTGTATGCTTCTGCATATTTCCCTTTATTTTTGGTCAAATAAGCATCCTGGTCTGCAAAAGCCCAATAACGTTCCCTGTCACTTTGGGTTGCAAACAGAATCTCTGAATCGTCTTTAGGTATATACATTACGTCATAAGCAATGTTGTCCCCGTTGAAGTCGCCGTTGTACATATATGTATAGTTGGATCCACCGCGATAGCTTTCATAAAACAGAGAGAAATGGTTGTTGCTTCTATCTCTGTAGGAAACTGAAGCAAACACACGGTCCGGAGTCACATATTGGGAATTGCTTAGTCCGGCAAAATTTGGCCCCTCAACCGTAGGAATATACAGGTAAGCAGATTCTGCATTGGAACCGGGCATACCTGTAATCTGTTTCATGACCGTATGTGTATAGGAGGCCATGATATGCAGATTATCTATCGGAGTCATATTCAACATGACGTTGGCTGTCCACCCGTATCCCTGCTTTGTATTCGTAAGTACAAAAGCATCGGTATTGGTATATCTGTAGTCAGTAGGATAGATATGACGCCTGTCTACACCGTTTAATTGGGTAAAACCGGCATTTTCCTTGATATTCCAGTTCAGCAATTGAATTCCGTTAATGGTTTTATTGAAGATATACTCTCCGCTAATAGAGAAGGGGAACGATGTGGGGAAATTGTAATCCATGGCAATGGAAGTTTTCCATACCTGAGGCATCCTGAAGTTAGGATCAATCCCGTTAATCTGAGAAGGTTTTACCCCGTCTTCAGGAGTAATGGTTTTGGGGAATTTTTTGGGATCCAGACTGTGGAGTTTTTCAATCAAAGCATCCACATCAGTAATCATATTGCCCTTGAATGACTCCAGAAGGGGATCGGGATTAGCTACCCCGGCAGTATATCTGGTAGAAACAGCTACGATGTTTTGTACCATACCCGAGTTGGTGGGCATGTTGGTGAAAAACACCAGCGGTAAACGACCGGAGAACAATCCGGAACCACCGCGGATTTTAAGAGAGCGGTCTCCAAAAACGTCCCAGGTAAATCCTACGCGCGGAGAAACCTGAAGTTTGGGTTTGGGCCATTTGCCGGTATCAACACTCTTACCATCGTATTCGATTTCATAAATCGCATTGTTGCGCATCAGGTCCTTATTGTTGAATATGATTTCATCCAAACGGATACCATAGTTCACTTTAAAGTTATGTCCCACGCTCCATTCATCTTGCAGATACAGCCCAAACTGGTTAAAGCGTACGCGGGCAGCAGGATTTTGTTCACCGTCATAGCCGTAGGTCAAAGCAACGGTCTCCGGAGCGGCGCCGTTCAGGAAATCGTCTAAACTGTGGTAACGGTAATAACCCGTCCCGTTTCTCATATAAGAGTTATCAGCCATTTGGTACTCAAAGCTTATGCCTCCGGTTATTTTGTGGTTGCCCTTATACCAGGTAATATCATCTTTTGCATTTATTACCGTATTGTGAACCCCGTTGTTCCAGGTAAATAACTCATAACCTGCTGACATATAAGGCATAATGGCCTGTACAATCTTCCCGTTCTCTACTGTATATCCGTCCAGAATATCAATGAAAGGGAATTTAGAAGAACTTGATCCGCGGATATCGTCCAACTGGGAGTAGGTAACAAGCAACTGATTGGAAAGATTGTCTCCTATACGGCTGTTAAGGTCAACAGAAACAGAGTTAACTCTATTATCCATGGAGTACATGGAATTGGCAAAAGCCATGGAATACTGACCCAGGCGGCTTTCCGTTGCACGCTGAATACAGTTGGAGGAAGATGCGTTGGTATTGTTCCAACCCCTGTTCAACGTGTAGTTGTACCGAATGGCCAGGTTGTGGTTCTGGCTGATATTCCAGTCCAGACGAGCCAGCACTTTCATATTGCTTTCATTGGCAGGATAATCGGTATAGGAACCTGTGTCGTAGTCGTATTTGTTCTTAAGAAAATCAGAAACCTTCTTCATATCAGCCATGGTGGTACGTGAAATGTAAAGGTCTCTGTTTGCTACGCCGTCAACTGAAGGCCTCCAGCGGTTAACAACAGTAGGAGTTTGGGTGTATTCAAAGTTCACAAAGAAGAATAATTTATTCTTCACAACAGGGCCACCCAGTGTAAAGCCATACGTAGTATTACGGTCCACACTCCTCTCGGCCAGTTCAACACCATCCACTCTGTTTCCGCGCATATTCTCATTACGATGATATGCGTAGGCACTTCCTCTTAACGTGTTAGTCCCCGATTTTGTAATAGCATTGACTCCACCACCAATGAAATTGGTCTGACGCACATCAAAAGGAGCAATTACTACCTGAACCTCTTCAATAGCATCAATAGATATTGGGGTTCCTCCACCGGGAAGGCTGGAACTCAAACCAAAGTTGTTGTTGAAGTTAGCCCCGTCCACAGTAAAGTTTGAGGAACGGCCGTCACCACCGGAAAAGCTCATACCATTACCTCCATAAGGAGACAGTTTGGCAACGTCAGTTATGGTCCTGTAAATGGAAGGCAAACTTTCGATATTCCGGTTAGAAATATTGGTAGAAGAACCAAATTTCTCTCCTGCAAAGGCAGAAGACGCAGAGGCTACAATCACAATATCATCCAGTTGGAAAGCCTCTTCATGAAGCTCAGCACTTAAATTGTATTGATCTCCAAGCTGAAGCGTGATGTCAGTGAAATTTATAGTCTGATAGCCGATGAAAGAAATCTCGACTTTGTACGGCCCCCCGGGACGCATCCCCTGAATGGTGTAACGACCATCATTATTAGTGATAGCTGTGTACACTGTTCCGGATGGCACGTGGGTGGCAACCAGAGTAACCCCGGCAGTAGCTGCTCCGGCTTCGTCGGTGATTCTTCCACCCAAAGCCGAGGTGGTTATCTGTGCGTGAGCTCCCACACTTAGAAACACAAACGCTACAAGAGCGAGAAAAAATTGCATTATTTTTTTCATAGAAATTTATTTAGGTTATTATTATAATAAGTTACTCTAAATGGGTAAAAATTCGGTGCAAATATACTACAATTAACTGTCAGAATAAACCGTGTTTTTTAACAATTTCTCACTACATTTCCCAATCCTCAGGCTTATAGGCGGCCTTAACTGTTTCTTTAACAGCCGGGGGTAAATTGTGGAAAAAATCAAGGCCTGTCAAAGCCTCCATTTCTTTTATGGACCTGGCATCAGCAGCCACGGGATACGACGCTGTATAGGCCCGGTTCTCATACCAAAAGCCAACTCCGGAGTACCCGCCGTTCTCTGCCTCACTTGCCTTGTATCTTAATAACACCTTATAATACAACTTGGGAAGGGCTACCTGATTTCCATTATTGTCTTTTACATACTTAATCTGTGGATCTTCTTTCGTTTGAATCATGGCCCCGGTAACCACGTACAACGTATCGCAAGCAAGAGCCCACGTCCTAACGTTCATTTCCAGGTTACTCCATATATTCTGATTAAGGTTTGCATCCTGAGCCGTAATGTTGGTAAAATAAAAGGTGCTCTCATTTACCTCCTGTGAAAAAAGACGGTCTGCAGAGGGGAGTTGGTGTCCCCTGTCCAAGTCAGAATCTCCAAAAGAATAAAACAAAACAGGTTGATATCGTTTGGGCACTTTAGGGTCGTATTGCCAGGCATCCGTTCGGTTGCCAAATTTTATGATATCGTCGTACAACGGGTAAGCTACCCAATAAGCCAGGCGATTTTGCGTATCGTACCAGAAAGAGTAGTTGCGTACTCTTTTGCCATTTAGTGAGGTCATATGCGATATATACGCAAAAGTATCTTCTTCCTGCATGTCGGACAAATCGGGCAATTCCATCCAGGACGGTACCGGATCTGAAACCAATGCCTCAAAAGGACTCTGTGTAATATGCAGGGTCAGTGTCTTTTGCTCAATGGAAGCGTTGGTAGTGGAAAAAACAATGTCTGCTTTGCGAGACCCTGTAACAGAAGGATTTTGTGTATAAGTTACCGTTACCGGATTAGACTTGCTCCCGGAAGAAGGTGATACAGCGAAATTGTCAGAATCTGTAGAAGACACTGTCCAGTCCACATTTCCGGCCACAGATACAGTAAACTGTCCTGCCTCTCCGGAAATTTCTTTTTCTGTAGTAACCAGAGAAAATGTGGGAGATGTGTAAAAACGCTCCTCTGTCAGACCTTCCCAATCCGAAACTTTCGCAAAAGAAATCTGGTAATTCTTATCATACACACAAGCAATGCCTTTAAGTACCCCGCTGCCGGAGGGTACGACTACATCTCTGAATGAAGAATATTTGGAAGAGAATATATCAAAAGTCTCTTTTGTTTCGGCTACCATCCCAATAGAAGTGTGAGCTGATCCATCACCAAATGTTTTATTCAAATCTTCATCCCTCACCTGCACCCGGGGTATGGCTACGTACATGGATTCGTATTTTCCTGTAACAAGTTGTGCTGCTGATATTTCTTTAGCCTTCAGGGTTTCCGTGCCAATTTTTTTAATTTTGGCCAAAGGAAGGTCTGTTACCTGAAGGGGTCCGTTGTTGAAAACAGACAACGTCTGGCCTGTGAGCTCAATTTCCACCTTATCTCCTTGCTTGAATTCTGTGTTGTTTTCTGCACAAAAGAGTTGAATTCCGGCTTCCTCATCACTCACCACAATGGCTTTCATAGACGTATAATTGTTCAGCCCCCCGTTGTCTGTGTGCATGTAGTTACTTATAACCAAGGCTTTTACAATCACCTTTTCCGTCACCTTTACATCAGTTCCTTTGTACAGAGCCCTAAGTTCAGAAATGCTCCGGTACTGAACTTCCTGTTCCGTCTGGGTAACTGTAATACGTGCTTCTTTCTCAGCAGAATAAATCTTTAGCGTAGCTGTACGGTCAGCCCCGGTATTGGCTTGTACTGAAAGAGTCAGGACAGCGTTGCCCTGGCCATAAGCAGGCGTAACAGAAAGCCAGTTGCCACCTTCTGTCACTGCTGCAGACCAACTGCAATTAGCTGTCACCTGAACTGCCTGCTCCCCAGCAGAAGCGTTAAAAGTGACCTGTGTTTTGTCCGGAAAAAGTGATTGAGGTACGGGCTTTTCTCCACACGCGACAAGAATGAACGCCAGGATTATTAGCACTCTGCTGATTTGTCTGTGATACATAATAGAATAGTGTCTGTGGAATAACAAAAATATAAAATTATCCACAGGGAAAAATTGCCACATCTGTTTTCCTGGCTCTAAAAACTCCATACTGCTGATTATGAGCTATATAAGTTATCAACAAAGACCCGTTTTTTATAAACAATGGTTGTTTAAGACTTTTTTGAAAAAAAATGTAACTTTGCCACCCTATTATCATACTTGTAGACTAATGAAAACACTTTTCTCGTCTGAATCCGTTTCTGAAGGGCATCCCGACAAAATTGCAGACCAGATTGCAGATGCCATTCTGGA
>DIRP01000017.1:15844-29801 GCA_002427525.1 Bacteroidales bacterium UBA5433
CCAGATTGCAGATGCCATTCTGGATGAATTCCTTAAAAATGATCCCGAATCTAAAGTTGCCTGTGAAGTTTTTGTTACTACCGGATTGGTAATTATTGGAGGAGAGGTTCGTTCCAGTGCCTGGGTTGATATTCAACAAATAGCACGCAATGTTATTGCAGATATTGGATACACCCGGGCCGAATACAAATTTGAAGCCCATTCCTGCGGAATTATTTCTTTGATAGAAAGCCAGTCTCCGGATATATTTCAAGGAATAGCAAGGGAAAACCCGGACGATCAGGGTGCCGGAGATCAGGGAATGATGTTTGGGTATGCCTGTACAGAAACAGAGGAATTTATGCCTTTACCCATTATCCTGGCCCATGTTGCCTTAATGGAACTGGCAGCCATTCGTAAAGAAGGGAAACAGATGACCTACCTGCGCCCCGATTCAAAGTGTCAGTTTACCATTGAATACGACGCTAACAAAAAAGCACAACGAATAGACACCCTGGTGATTTCTACACAACACGATCCATTTGCAGACGATAACCAAATGCAGCAAACAATCACAGAAGATGTACGTGCCATTTTGTTACCGCGTATTGTTAATAAAGTACATCCATCACGCAAACACCTGTTTAACCACAATATGCGGTTGTTGGTAAACCCCACAGGAAAATTTGTGATTGGCGGACCGCACGGTGATACCGGCCTGACGGGGCGTAAAATCATAGTGGACACATACGGAGGACGCGGTGCCCACGGAGGCGGTGCTTTCTCCGGCAAAGACCCCAGTAAAGTAGACCGTTCTGCCAGTTACGCTGCCCGTCATATTGCAAAAAATCTGGTAGCTGCCGGCGTGGCAGATGAAGTGCAGGTTCAGCTGGCTTATGCCATTGGGGTTGCCCGTCCGGTAAGTGTTTTTATTGACACCTACGGGACCTCGCACATTAAAAAATCCGATGCAGAAATTGCCCGTATCGTATCTGAACTGTTTGACCTGCGCCCGGCCAAAATAATTGAAAGACTAAAACTGAAGAATCCTATTTACCGGGTGACATCCAATTACGGACATTTTGGGAGGGATCCGTATATTGAAAACGGAATAGAATATTTTTCGTGGGAAAAACTGGATTACACAGACCGTATTAAAGCAGCACTCTTTTAATCCAACGCATACACCTTCCAGGTACCCTTTATTTTTCGCAAACTAAGCGTTGATTCTCCCGGTTCCGGCAACCGGGAAAATTCCACCCGGTAACGCAACCGCACCGTATCTTTTGTTACCTCTTCCGGATCTTCTACAGTAATATTTATAGCTGACAGGTAACTCTTAACCTCTTCATATTCTACTTCTTCCAGCGAGTCAAGGATTGCCTGGGTCTGATCTAAAATTTCGAATAACTCCGGTGCTGCATACTCACGGGCCTGTTGGTAATCAGAAGAAAAAAAAGCTTGTAGAAAATCCCGGGCAATACCTGTCGGATTCTGCTGCCGGCTGCACGATGCGGCCATTATTAGTATGCACAATGCAAAAAAACCTGTCTTTTTCATAGTCATCCGTTTTATTCGTTTATTCCAAATACACCAAAGTAATACCGGCTCCACCCCGCTCCACATGTTCGTCTTCAAAAGAAATCACACCGGGAGCCACTTTTAAATAATTTCTGATTTCCATACGCAAAGCACCGGTTCCTGTGCCATGCAGGATTTCGACTTGATTCACTCCCACAACAAGGGCATCGTCCAGAAAACGTACTACTTCTTCCAGGGCCTCCCCGGCCCTCATACCCCTAACATCCAGGTGGGGTGAAAAGTGCAACCGGTCTGCAGAAAAACTGTTTTGAGAAGCAGGTTGCACCTGTTGCCGTGCCTTCAACCCGGCTTTATATTCATTGGCCGTTATACGTTCCAGCCCGGATATACCTGTCTGGGTAACAATCTGGCCCATACCTACATAGGCTTTAGTGGCGGTCAGGCGCAATATTTCTCCGGTTATAAGCCCGTCCTTTGTTTTCACCTTGTCCCCCACTTGCAGGGGACCCTGATTGTTCCCTTGTAATTTCTTCTGTTGTACCGGAGCTGCCTTTTGTTTTTTCTTTTCCCGCTCTTCTTTTCTTTTGCGCAATTGTTCCATTTTTTGCGCCATTTTCAAGTCTTCTGCATCGGCAATTTCTCTTGAAAGCAATTCTTTGTGTTCCTGCAACGCGTCCCGGCTGGCTTTTGTTTTTTCTTTTTCTGCCTGAGCCTCTTTAATCTCTTTTATGGTTTGCTCTACTGTACGGTTGGCTGTTTCTACAATCCTCAAAGCATCTTTACGAGCTTCTTCCAACATTTTTTTTCGCAAAGAACGAATTTCTGTCAGCTCCGTTTCATACCGATCGGTAATGTTATCCAGTGTTTTGCCCGTTTGCGTAATGTGTGCCACTTTTTCTTCCCACCTCTTGCGGCTGCGGGCAATGTTGCGTAAATACCTTTCTGTTTCTACAAAGCCGCTTCCGGCTTTTTCCTGGGCTTTTTGGATAAGTCCTTCCGGTAAACCCATATTTCTTGCCAGTTCAAAAGCAAACGAATTTCCCGGAACTCCTGTTTCCAACTTAAAAAGCGGCTGCATATTCTGCACGTCAAATTGCATAGCTCCGTTCAATACTCCTTTACTGGATGTGGCAAAAAATTTCAGGTTGGTGTAATGGGTTGTGATTAACCCAAAACAGCCACGCTGTTCCCATTGTTCCAATAACGTTTCTGCAATGGCTCCTCCGGCTGCAGGTTCGGTTCCCGTACCAAACTCATCTATCAGAATCAACGACCTGTCGTCTGCCCGGTTCAGGATTTCTTTCATACTTAACAGGTGGGAGCTGTAGGTACTCAGGTCGTTGTCCAGGGACTGCTCATCGCCTATGTCAAGAAATAATGATTCAAACACATACAGTTCAGATGTTTCCAATGCCGGAACCAACATCCCGCACTGGAACATATACTGCAACAAGCCTGCTGTCTTTAAGCATACGGATTTGCCTCCGGCATTGGGTCCGGAAATGAGCAGGATACGCTTTGTTCCATTCAATGTAAGGGTAAGGGGCACAATGCTCTTCCCCTCCCGCTCCAGTGCCTTTTCCAGCAACGGGTGCCGGGCCTTTTGCAGAGAAATTCCCGGGTCGGGATTGATTATCGGCTTTCCTGCTTGCATGGACAATGCCAGGCGGGCTTTTGCCCGCAGAAAATCTATGGTTGCTAAAAATTGCGCCTGTTCAATCAGTTCCGGCACATAGGGTCTTAGGAAATCAGCAAATTCCCGAAGTATTTTTGTGATTTCCCTTTGCTCTGCAAACCCGAGCTCCCGTATTTCGTTATTCAGGTTTACGACTTCTGCCGGTTCTATAAAAACCGTTTTCCCGGTAGCGGATTCATCGTAAATATATCCGTGTATTTTTCTTTTGTGCGCTGCGGGCACAGGAATAAGCATGCGCCCGTCTCGCACAGAAACCTGAGCGTCCGGCTCGGCAAATCCTTGTTCGCGTGTCTGTTTTAAGATGTCCTGGATTCTTTTACCTACTTGCTGCTCTTTTCTTCGGAGGGATTTCCTTAACTCGGCAAGTGCCGGAGACGCGTTATCCCTGATTTCTCCTGTTTTATCCAACAAGCCGTCCAGGCGCTGCACTACAACCGGGAAAAAGGCCACCGGACGGCAGACTGCCTTCAAGGCCGGGTAAGCATGGTCTTTTGTTTTTTCAAAAAAATGCAACAAGGCTCTCACCGTGCCTGTAGCCAACTGAAGTTTTACAAGTTCGGGGATAGTGGGACAGTACGAAGGATGTGCTTCCATCTGCCTTAAAAAGGGTTCTGTATCTGCGTAACCACTTTCCGGAAAATGCTGTTCAAAAAGGCAGATGTCACGCATTTCTGCAGTACGCTCAAGTTCCTGCTCCAACAGAACAGCGTTTGTACAGAATTCCATGGTTTCTACCAGCTCCTGACCTGCCCGGCTCATGCATTTTCCGGCAAGCATACCACGTATTCTGTCAAAGCCTATTTTTTCTTCAAACTGAGCCGGATAAATCATGCTGCCTGTTTTTATTCATGAAAAGCGTTTTCCAGATCAAAACGCAATTCAGCCACGCCGCTTAATGATTTAATTACCCCGTCCTGCATGGTGGCAATAGCTCCGGTTTCTTCAGAAACAACAATAATAAATGCATCTGTTTGCTCACTCAACCCTGCCGCTGCCCGGTGCCTCATACCAAAATAAGGAGGGATTCCCTGGCTTTCAGACATGGGAAATGTGCAGCGTGCCGCTTGAATACGGCCGTGGGAAATGACCATACCCCCGTCGTGCAACGGGCTGTTTTTAAAGAAAACATTTTCAATCAAGCGCCTGTGCACCCGCGCATCTACCTGGTCTCCGGTTTCTTCTATAAAAGCCAAAGAAGCAAAACGTTCAATGGCAATGAGTGCCCCTGTTTTACGTTCCGACATCCGGCTACAGGCGTGTACAATTTCTTCTACATCCTGTTTGGAAAGTATTTCTTGTCCGGGCCTGAAGAGGGAATTAAACACTTGTTTTCGTTTCCCTTCCCGGGTATACCTGGAACCAAGTTGCAGTAAAAATCGCCTGATCTCCTGTTGAAATACAACAATAAGAGCCAGGACCCCTACACTAATTACCTTATCTAAAATAGAAGTCAGCAGCTCCATGTGAAGTGCTTTCACTACCAGCCAAATAAAGTAGACAAAAAGAATCCCTATGAAAATATTGACTGCGGCTGTACCCCTGATAATTTTATAGACCTGGTAGATTATAAGACCTACCAAAACAATATCAAGTATATCTATAATATGCAAACGTAGGAAATCGGGCATAACATGCAAATATACATTTTTATTCTACATACGCCAGTGCTGCAAACGCAAGTGTTAGCTCAGGATTTTTATCAAGGAGTGCCCTCGCACAACTCTCCATAGTAGCTCCCGTTGTAATCACATCGTCTACCAGTATAATAGTGTGATGAGAAATACGCTTTGCCAGAAAAGCATCTTTCATGTTTTCCTGCCGGGCTTGTTTGTTAAAAACCGTTTGGCTTCTTTTTTCTGTTACCCGGGCTATGGCTGTAACATCTACAGGCCAGCCGGTGGCTGCAGACAAGCCGGCAGCCAGCCATTCGGCCTGGTTGTACCCTCTTTTTCGACGCTTGGCTGAAGACATAGGAACAGGAACCAAAACAGGCGGGATTCCCTGTTCACAAAAACAAGGGGTTCCATAAAATGGAATCAATTCTTTTCCAAAAAGTTGTCCCATATACAGCCCTATTTCACATAGACCATTGTATTTAAACCTATGTAACAATTTACGGTAAGGGCTTGTGTCTCTGAAAAAAAGAAAAGCAACGGCACCTGAAAGGAACGGGAGGGTAGAAAAGGAGCAAAACAAGGGATTCTGCTTACACTGCCAATGGTACGTTTTTGGCATATCATACAGACAAGACATACACAACATGTTTTCCCCCGAAATCAATTCTTTCCCACATACACCACAAAACCCGGGAAAACACAATCCCCTCACACCTGATACCATACCCAAATTTAGTATTTTTTTTTATATTTGTTTTTCTAATATTTCAAAAATGAAACGATTTTTCCTAATACTCCCTTTGGCTTTTATGGTGTTCTGGACCGGCTGTATGCCACAGGATGCACCGGAAGGAAATCCGGAACAAAACAATTCAGAATACTTTGTAGAGGAATTAGGCACTTTGGACTTCACCCTTAAAGAAGGACTTTTGGCGCTGTTGGCAGAAATTGGTATAGAAGACACAGACCCTACTATAGCCAAAGTGATAGATTTCATCGACAATATCCTAAGTACTCAAATGCGGGTTGTAACTATTTCTTATAACACTTTCGATCCTTTTGGAAACCCTGTTTTAGGCACAGGAGCATTTGTATATCCGCTCGATTTACAGGCAAGAGGTGTTGTTGAGGTACCTCCCATAGCCGATCTGGATCAAGAAACAAGTCCATCCCTGGTTACAGAAAAAGGAAGATTTTATGTAGAGGCTTTCCCTTCTTTGCTGAAATACATCACTATTACGCCGGATATGCTGGGAGTCCGCTATACGCGCCATATGCCCAGACCGTATTTGCACGATGCCAGCAACGGATTGGTTGCCTACCACATGCGTAAAGCCGTAGAAGAGTATTTGCTGCAAAAAGAAAACTACCAACTGAGCAACAAAAGTGTGATTATGGGGTATTCATTGGGAGGTCCTTCTGCCTTGTCTATGGCTAAATACTACTCCACAAACCCCACAGGCATACGCGTAGACAAAGTCTTTACCGGAGGAGGCGCCTACGACGGACTGGAAGCTTTCAAAGCTTATGCCCGTACAGAAAGAAACGATTACCTGGCTATCCCCTGGATTATCCTTACCATGGATTATTACTACCAACTGGGATTGGACTACAGTAAAATTTTTGCCAACGGAATGGAAAACCCTGTGGACTCGCCCGACCCGGCCCAAGGAGGCGATGGATACGCATACTGGTTTAACGGCAAACACGGATCAGGCAGCTTACACAGACGCTGGGGCAGTGATTTACGAAATTATATGCATGAAGATTTCTTTTCTCAGGAACTGCAAGGAGAATTTATAAAGTTGCAGGAATGTATGAAAGAAAACTCGTTGGCCCTCAACTGGGTCCCGGACCCTTTTCTTGACATTCATTTGCTACACAGCGATGAAGACAATTTGGTACCTGTAGAATGTGCCGATTTCTTATACAAAACCTTCAAGGAACAAGGTTGTTTCATTCATTATATAAGAACTACAGGAGACCATTATGTCGCCAGCAATGAATTTATAATGATAGCCTTGCTATACCTGATATTAAAATAAATATGAGGGAAAGCAAAATATATGATAAACCAACGGGGCGCTATATGTGGCTGTTTCTTGCCATCCTTGCTTTCTTGTGTAACTATTGTACGCCGCAGGATACAATCGTTGATGAACCCAAATATTTTGTAGAAGAACTAGCCACCATAGATTATACCTTTGAGGAAGGGCTTCGGGCCATGTTAAGAGAATCTGCCATAGAAATTACAGACCCTGTTTTAAACAAAATTATCAAATTCACAGACGATGTCGTGAATTTGAAGATACGTTTTGTGACTATTTCCTACAACACATATGATCCTTTTGGGAATCCGGTTTTGGGTACGGGAGTATTCGGTTATCCACTGGACTTGAAGGTGAAAGGCGTGATTGAAGTGCCTCCACTTGCAGACCTGGACCAGTTTACAAGCCCGTCCCTTATCGCAGAAAGAGGAGGCTTCTATTCTGAAGGTTATCCCGCTTTGCTCAGGTACATCACCATCACACCCGATATGCTGGGGGTACGTTATACCCGTCATATGCCCAGGCCCTATTTGCATGTTGTCAGCAACGGAATGGTTGCTTACCATATGCGAAAAGCCGTGAAAGAGTATTTGTGGGAAAAAGAAAATTACAAACTGAGCAATAAAAGCATGCTTATGGGCTATTCCCTGAGTGGTTCCTCTTCCCTGGCCGTAGCCAAATATTATACAGAAAATCCCACAGGCATACAAATAGAAAAAATATATACCGGCGGCGGAGTTTACGATGGGCTGGCGGCATTTAAAGCCTTTGCCCGTTCAGAGAAAAGCGATTACCTGGCTATTCCCTGGATTATCATTGCCATGGATTATTACTACCAACTAGGATTGGACTACAGTAAAATTTTTACCAACGGGATGGAAAATCCCGTAAACTCTCCCAATCCGGAAGAAGGCGGGGACGGATACGCCTACTGGTTTAACGGGGACCATTGGTCCTTTAGTTTGTATGACCGTTGGGGCAGCAATTTAAGAAACTACATGCACGAGGATTTTTTCTCAGATGAACCAAAAGGTGAATTTGCCAAACTGACAGACTGTATGAAAGAAAACTCTATGGCCCTTAGCTGGACCCCAAGCCCTCTGCTTGACATCCATCTGATACACACCGGTGAAGACATGTACGTTCCCGTAGAATGTGCTGATCTTCTTTATAAAACATATAAGAAAAAAGGGTGCTCCATTCAATATATAAGAACTACCGGAACCCATCACGAAGCAGCCTTAGAATTGATAATAACATCCATACTGTACTTGTTGTTAAAATAATTAGGATATGCAAAGACACCATGTGTACCGGCTCCTTGTTATCATTTCTTTTTTATGGAGCAGTTGCTCTTTACAGGAGACACCGGTGGATGAACCCAAATATTTTATAGAAGAACTAGCCACCCTGGATCTGACCCTTAAAGATTGGTTGAACGATATGCTGGCAACATTTGGCAATAATGTATCGGAGATCAATATGGATGATATCATCGATCTTATTGACAAAGTACTTAGTCCCAAAATGCGCGTCGTTGCTATCTCTTACAATACCCGGGATCATTTTGGGAACCCCGTATTGGGAACGGGTTGCTTTGTTTATCCATTGGGTTTAAAACCCAGGGGTGTAGTAGAAATGGCTGCTATAGGAAACCTGGACCAGGAAACCTGCCCAACTACCGATGTGCAAAAGGGAACCTTTTACATAGAATCTTTTCCTTCATTGTTCAACTACATCACCATTACTCCCGATTTGTTGGGCGTACTGTACACACGCCATGTACCTCGGCCTCTTTTACTCGACCACAATTCCGGAGAGGTAACGTACCACATGCGCAAAGCAGTGGAAGAATACTTACTGGAAAAAGAAAACTACCGGATGAGCAACCGCAGCATTATCATGGGTTATTCACAAGGAGGGCCGACAGCGCTATCTGTCGCCAAATACTATATGGAGAACCCCACAGGAATTAAGGTTGATATGGTATATACCGGCGGAGGGGCTTACGACGGAATGGAGGCCTTGAAAGCCCTTATCCGTACAGAAATAAACGGTTACATGGCCATTCCCTGGATTCTCATTTCCATGAATTATTATTACCAATTGGATCTTGATTTTAGCAAAATATTCACCAATGGAATGGAAAATCCGATAGATTCTCCGGACCCGCTGGAAGGTGGCGACGGATATGCCTACTGGTTTAACGGCACGCACCGAGCCAGACTGTTGCTTAACCGCTGGGGTACCGATTTAAAGAATTATATGCACCCGGATTTCTTTTCTGAACAACTCAGGGGCGAATTTATGAAAATACAGGCATGTCTGGAAGAAAACTCCCTTGCCCTCAGCTGGACACCCCCGCCGTTACTGGAAATTTACCTGCTACACAGTAGTGAAGACACGTTCGTTCCCGTAGAATGTTCCGATTTCCTGTATAAAACATACAAAGAAAAAGGCTGTTCCATTCAATACGAACGTATCACAGGAAACCACCACGAAGCCGGTTTTGAATTTATAAAAAAAGCCGGAGCATATTTATTAATTAAATAAAACACTATGACAAGACTTGTTACTGATCCGCATTGGATATGGAAAACATTCGCCATCTTGGGCCCTCTTTTCTGCTTACTGGGAAACATTTGGTATGCATGGGGCTTTGAAATTATTTCCACAATAGTGGGATGGATTTTATAATAACCTGTAAAAACACCTGTTATGAATGATTGGTTAAAATACTTAGCATTACTGGGATTGCTTCTTTCCATACTGACATATGTCTTTTTTGGAATTCTGTAACTTCAAAAACAATGTATTTATTATGACAATAAACTGGAACCTGATCTTAAAGATCGTCGGCGTAGTAGGACCGTTGCTTACAATGATCTGTCTGGCTATCCTGGCATGGGCATAAATCAGTAAATTTTTTACAATGGACATATTTTCAACAATACTTATTATTTTAGGTTCAATAATGTCTTTCCTGGCCATTATTTTCCTGGGCTTTTTCTAAAAAAGGTTTTGTTTGTACCGTAAAAAACATTTAACATTTTATTGAAGTGTTGGATGTTTGGGAGGCAGCACTGGAGTTTATTTTTACCGGACTGCTGTATTTATTGTTAAAATGATACCTTTGCATTTTCCGATTCTAAATTCTTTCTGTTATGTCTCGTTATTTCATAGAGGTTTTAAAAGAGGGTGTTTTTTCCATTGATGATGTTTTTGTTGAAGTAAAAAAAGATTTTCCTGCTCTCAAGCTTGCGAAAATTGAGCCCTTGTTGAAGAAACTGATTAAAATGAAAGTCAGCATTACGGCTATTTCATACAATACGGTTACTCCAAAGGGGGATCCGGTAGTCTCGTCCGGAATTATTATGCGCCCCAACAACAGACGATCCCTGGGTGTATTGCATTTCTTACCGTCGGCCAACATTGACAAATTTGGATCGGGAAGTGACGCACTGCTTATTTTTGAAGGCGTATTGTCCTTTTTCGGATATACCGTAATTATTCCTGATTTGTTGGGCAACGGGGTCACCAAAGATACACAGGAGTATCCTTTCCTTATGATGGAAAACACCGGCAGGGTTGCCTATGATATGCACAGAGCAGCCATGGAATATTTCCCTGCTGTTTTGGGATTTCCTTTGCAAAAACATATTTCCATTGGTGGTTATTCTATGGGCGGTTCCAGCGCATTGGCTTTGGTACGCCATATTGAACAGGAAAATCCTTCGGATATTATAGTGGACAAAGCCCTTATAGGAGGAGGAATTTACGACCTGTCCGTTGCTTTTGAAGAGTTTGAAAGAACAGGCTATGCAGAGTATCCGGCTGCTCCGGGTGTTTTCAAAGCCTACGATTACTGGTATGGTCTGAACCTGGATTATACACAAATCTTTAACGGTCCTTTGCTGGAAAACATGGATTTCTGGCTTAACAGAACGCATTCCAGAGACCAGCTGGTAGCATGGATAGGAAGGGACCTGCACGGCTATATGCATCCGGATTTTTTCAAACCTGAAAAAAACGAACAGATCCAAAAACTTTTGGACAAATTCAAAGAGAACTCGCTGGTTGACAACTGGACTCCTAAAACAGACATACGTTTTGCACACGCCTCTGACGACCTTTCCGTTCCTACTCGTGTAGCTTCCTATACGTATGAAGAATTCCGCAAAAGAGGAGCTCGTGTTCGTTTGCGGTATGGGAAAGGGGGGCATTACGAATTTGGAAAATGGTTTTTCCTGCGTATGGCCATGCACCTGGTAGCAAAACGGCTTGCCGTCTGGACTCGGTCCTGACAAAACCTGCCAATTATTCACTTTTCTTTACCTTGGCGCACTATTTGCTCATGTTAACCTGTTTCTAACTAAAACAAACATGAAGAAATTTGCGAGTATTTTTATTTTGCTGCTCGCCCTGACAGCAAAAACAGGACATTCTTTGCAGGCGAGGGAAGTTGTGACACCACAGGACACCTTGTATGTTGACCTGCAAACTGCTCTTGAAGTAGCTTTGTCGGACAATCCGGTTATCAAAATTGCAGACCGCAGCATTGAAAGGGCTGTATATGCAGCCCGAGAATCCCGATCGGGGCTGTGGCCGGGAATTTCGGCCAGCGGAGCCTACAGCCGTACGCTCAAAAAACAGGTTATGGTAATGGATTTTGGAGGGCAGTCTATGGAAATAGCCGTTGGGACAGACAACAACTGGATGGGAGGCGTTTCTCTGTCGCTCCCGCTGGTAGCTCCTGCCTTATGGAAGATGGTTCAGCTCTCGGCTCTGGATATTGATATGGCTGTTGAAAAAGCACGCTCCAGCAAATTAGCCATGATACGTGCTGTAAAGCAGGCTTTTTACTCGCACCTGCTTGCTAAAGACTCGTACGACGTACTCCACAGGAATTACGACAACGTAGCCTTAAATACAAAAACAGTGTCTGACAAGTATGACCAGGGAATGGCCAGTGAATTTGATAAATTAAGGGCAGAAGTAGCGTTGAAAAATCAGCGTCCGGGCCTGATGGCAGCAGAAACTGCTGTGGAGCTTTCTTCCATGCAGCTAAAAGCGCTCATGGGATTGGATATTGAATACCCCGTCTTGTTTGAAGGCTCTTTGTCGTATTTTGAACAGGAGGTTACACCGGAAGGGCTCGTGCCTGCACAGCATTTATCTACAGATGAAAATCCGGAATTGGTGCAACTCGGTATACAGAAAAAACAGCTGCAAACAGCATTAGAGGCCACAAAAGCTTCTTACCTTCCCACACTAAGCCTGAGCTCAAACTTTCAATATTCTTCCATGAATAACAATTTTAAATTTTCCAATTACAATTGGTTCCCATACTCTACTGCAGCCCTGGCTTTACATGTTCCCATTTTCAGCGGAATGAAAAAGCAACAACAAGTGAAACAAAGCAGGTTGGATATGCAGAATCTTGAAGATAGCCGCGTCCAAACAGAAAGAACACTACGCCTGAATATGAGCAATTCTTTGAATCAAATGGACAAAGCAGTAGAAGAGCTGGCTTCCAATAAAGAGAATATGGCCATGGCAGAAAAAGCTTACTCCATCAGCCGCAAACAATTTGAAGTGGGCATGGGTACCTGGCTGGATCTGAGTGCTTCTGAACTGGCGCTTACACAAGCCCGCCTGGCATACCACCAATCCATTTACAACTACTTATATTATCTGGCAGAACTTGAAAACCTGCTGGGAGTGAATACTTATTAAAACAAATAACATATGAAGACATACAGGTTTATTCCGCTGGCCCTGGCCTTTGGCATTCTGTCCGGATGCGGATTCTCTTCAACAAAACAACAAGAATCTGTTCCGGAAATAACACAGGTTACAGCTTCACTTGTTGTTGAAGAAGCCGTGCCTCAAATTCAAGATTTTTCGGCAACGGTCCAAGCCAATGTGACCAATAACATTGCCCCGCAAATGGCTGCACGCATCCAAAAGATTTATGTAGAAGTAGGCGATTTTGTTACCAAAGGACAGAAACTTGTCCAGATGGATGGCAGCAACCTGGAACAAATCCGCACCCAGCTGGACAACATGGAATTGTCCTTTAAACGGATTGACGAATTGTACCGAGTCGGAGGTGTTTCCCGTGCAGAATGGGACGCACAAAAGGCAGGGTTGGATGTCATGAGAACGCAATATGCCAATCTTTCGGAAAACACAAAGCTGGTAAGTCCTGTTGACGGAGTTGTAACTGCACGCCATTACGACAACGGAGACCTGTTTGGGATGAGTATGCCTTTGCTGGTGGTAGAGCAGATTGTACCTGTAAAACTTCAAATTCACGTTTCAGAATCTTTCTTTACAAAAATTCACAAAGGGATGGAAGTGGAGGTAAAATTAGATGTTTATCCCCAGGAAATTTTTAAAGGAAAAGTATCTATAGTGTACCCTACTGTAACAGCAGCCACCAGAACATTCCCCGTTGAAATCCTTATTCCCAATGCAGATAAAAGAATAAGACCCGGAATGTTTGCCCGGGTTTCTATAAACATGGGTTCAGAGCTCCGTCTGCTGGTACCGGACAGGAGTATTATCAAACAAATTGGTTCCGGAGAACGGTACGTTTATGTATACAAAGACGGGAAAGCCGAATACCGGCTTATACAGCCCGGAAAACGTCTGGACACGTATTATGAATGCCTCTCCGGACTGGAAGAAGGGGATTTGGTCATCACTACCGGGTTAAACCGGCTGACCAACGGTGCGCAAGTTGAATTGGTAAATTAAACCGTTATGAGTATTTATCAATCAGCCGTCAGGAAACCCGTAACGACCGCTCTTATATACGTAGCCCTTGCCGTTATCGGAGTTTTCTCCATGTCCAGACTTTCTGTTGATTTTCTACCCAGCATCAGTGACAATAACATTCTGGTGATGACCACGTATTCCGGCGCCAGCGCCGCCGATATAGAAAATAACGTGACCAAAGTTCTGGAAAGTTCACTGAGTACGGTCAGTGATTTAAAACACATTACTGCCTACTCAAGAGAAAATGCATCGCTTGTTGTCATGGAATTTGAGTACGGTATAGATATTACAGA
>DIRP01000017.1:30020-55861 GCA_002427525.1 Bacteroidales bacterium UBA5433
GCCAATACCCCCGTGATCTTCAAGTTTGGCACAGACGATATGCCCATCATGATTCTTTCCGTTCAGGCAGAAGAAAGCATGAACGGACTGTATAAAATCCTGGACGACAGGGTGGCCTCTCCTTTGGGGAGAATTAAGGGAGTGGGGACTGTTTCCATATCGGGTGCCCCAAAAAGAGAGATACAAGTATATTGTGATCCCTACAAACTAGAAGCCTACAACCTTACTGTTGAGGGCATTGCCTCTGTTATTGCCTTTGAAAACAGGAATACCCCGGGCGGAAACCTGGATATTGGCTCCGAAACACAAACCATCCGTGTGGAAGGAGAATTTACAGACCCCTTGCAGATGGAAGATCTTATTGTAGGGCATTTCCTTGGAAGAAGTATATACCTGCGGGATGTGGCCCGGGTAGAAGATACCATAGCCGAGCGCACCCAGGAAACATATATTGATGGTGTACGGGGAGGCTCCATCATCATCATGAAACAAGCCGGAGCCAATACGGTTCAGATCTGTAAAAAAGTGAAAGAACGTTTGCCGGAACTGGAAAAAGAACTCCCGTCCGACATCCGGATTGGTGTTGTAATGGACTCTTCAGACAATATCAACCGAACCATTGACAGCCTGGTACAGACCATTTTGATAACGCTTATCCTGGTGATATTCATAGTTATGATCTTCCTGGGCCGCTGGCGCGCAACACTCATCATAGCTATTGTCATTCCGGTGTCGTTGGTAGCTGCGTTCATTTATTTGCTTATTTCCGGCAACACCCTCAATATCATTTCGCTTTCCTCCTTAAGCATTGCCATTGGCATGGTTGTGGACGATGCCATTGTTGCCCTGGAAAACATTACCACCCATATTGAACGGGGTACCAAGCCCAAGTCAGCAGCTATTTATGCCACAAACGAGGTATCTATTTCCATCATTGCCTCTACCCTTACATTACTGGCTGTATTTATTCCTTTGACCATGGTTGGTGGCATGTCCGGTGAAATCTTCAGCCAACTTGGCTGGATCGTTGCCATTGTCAGTACCGTTTCAACCATAGCAGCCCTGACTCTTACCCCCATGATGTCATCCCTGCTGTTACGATTGAAACCCAAAAAGACAAAAGGATTTGATAAGTACTATGCCTATGTGGAAAAGGGACTCGATGCACTTGACCGCATATACGCAAAAGCGCTCGGCTGGACAGTCAACCACAGAATCACCGTTATCCTTCTCTCGGCAGGAATTTTTATGGGTTCATTATTCCTCTTTAAAGTCGTACCCACCGAGTTTTTCCCCCAGCAAGACAGTGCCCGGCTCAGCCTGACCGTAAGGTTGCCCATCAACACACGGGCAGAAATTACAAAAGAGCTGGCATTTCGCATACACGACCAGTTTAAAAGAGATTATCCCGAAATCATTGCCATGACCTTTACCGTGGGTCAGGCAAGCGAAGACAATATTTTTGGTCAACTGGGTACAAGTGGTCCGCATATTATGACAGGTAACATCCGCCTGACATTAAAAACAGAACGTAAGCGTTCCATGCAGGAATTGGCAGACGCCATGCGCGAAGATTTACGGCAATATTACCCGGAAATCCGCACCTTTGATTTGAGTGCAGGCGGTGGTGCCGGAGGGGAAACGAACGTGAAGCTGGAAGTGTACGGAAACGATTTTTCCGTAACCGATAGAATTGCCTCCCAATTGGCAGAAGGCATGAAAACCGTCCCGGGTGCTTCTCAGGTTACCATTTCAAGGGACGAGTACGCTCCCGAATACCTGGTAGTGTTTGACCGGACAAAGCTTGCAGAACACGGGCTGAATATGGCCACGGCCTCTCAGGTCGTTCGCAACAGAATCAACGGAACCATAGCCTCTCAATTCCGTGAGGATGGAAACGAATACTATATCAAAGTCCGCCATGCACCGGAGTTCCGGGAAAGTCTGGACGATATTCTGGATATCCTTATTTTCAATAACCAGGGACAACCGGTACGTATCCGTGAAGTGGCTACTATTGATGAAACCATGCAACCGCCAACGATAGAAAGAAAAGACCGGGAACGCCTGGTAACGGTTACATGCGTAGCAGCCAAGGGAGCAGCCCTAAGTACCCTGGTGGAAGATGCCAGAGCACAAATTGACAAAGTGGACGTACCGCCCGAGATTATGATCAATATTGGCGGAGGTTATGAAGAACAACAGGAATCATTCAGTGACCTGATAACTTTAATGCTCCTTATACTGATGCTTGTTTACGTTGTGATGGCGGCGCAGTTTGAATCGTTTACCAGTCCGTTCATCATCATGTTTTCCGTCCCCTTTGCCCTTACCGGAGTATTGGCAGGATTGGCTGTTTCCGGGCTGGCTCTGGGTATCATGAGCATGGTGGGACTGATGATGCTCTTTGGCATTGTTGTGAAAAACGGAATTGTACTCATAGACTATACGGTGCTTTGCAGAGAACGAGGCATGTCTGTTAAAGAAGCCGTAGTAGCTGCCGGACGTTCCCGTTTGCGTCCCATCCTGATGACAGCCCTCACCACCATATTTGGCATGGTACCCCTTGCTGTTGGCAGGGGCGTGGGAGCCGAGATGTGGAATGCGTTGGGAGTAACCGTAGCCAGCGGTCTGACCGTATCTACTTTTGTTACACTTTTCTTAATTCCTGCTATTTACAGCCTGCAGGCCGAAAGGTCAGAAAAAAGGAAACTGCGCAAAGCGCAAAAACATTAAGAACTACCCCATGAAAGCTTTATTTATTGCCTTTTACCAGGCCTTTTATGAAGAAATCCTTGAAACCCTTACGAAACATAATATCACAGGATACACGTTTTGGGAAGAGGTCAAGGGCAGCGGATCCCGTGACGGAGAACCCCATTTAGGCACCCATGCCTGGCCTACCCTGAACTCGGTACTCATTACCTTTGTTCCCGATCAGGCAGTTGACCCCTTGCTGGAGGACCTTAAGAAACTGGATGAAAGTGCACCAAAGCAGGGGCTCAGGGTCTTTGTCCTTAAAGCAGAAGAGAGGACTGTGTAGAATTTTTTTTATATTTGTTCCTCAAATTATACAACTCTGAAAAATGCACAGCTTCTGTACCCATATTCCGGCTCTTTCCTGCTGTGCAATCTGTTATTATTATTCGTATAGTCGCTCCTGACGGGGATATACAGGTGCTTGTTCCCGCTCAGGAGCGCTCCGTGTTTTTCCACACATAAATAGACGTACCGTGCAGCACTCCGGTTACTTTATGCATGTGTTTTCTTCTATTTTACTAACAGATTATTTTTAAAACTCGTATGAATTCCATAAAATTTTACCATGCGAAACCCTTCCCCATAGAGTTTCACAAAGTCCGAATAGTGCAAAAACTACACCTTGTACCGTTGGAGCGGCGGCTGGCAGCCATCCGCGAAGCCGGATTCAACACCTTCAAGCTCTCTACACGTGATGTGTTCCTGGACATGCTCACAGACAGCGGGACCAATGCCATGAGTGACAAGCAACTCTCAGCCATGATGCAGGCAGACGATGCCTACGCCGGTTCCCAAAGCTTTGAAAAATTGTTGCAGGCCGTTCAGGATGTGTTAGGTAAAACGTTTTTCCTGCCAACACACCAGGGACGTGCGGCAGAAAACGTGTTGTCCCGTACCTTTATTAAACCGGGACAAATTGTTCCCATGAACTACCATTTTACAACAGCTCTGGCCCATATTACAGAAGTAGGTGGAAAAGTTGAAGAGTTGTTGTACGATCACGCACTTAATTTACAATCCAATCACCCGTTTAAAGGGAATATAGACCCGGAAAAACTTGAAAGTTGTATCCAAAGGAATGGAGTAGAAAACATTGCTTTCATCCGCATGGAAGCCTCTACCAACCTGATTGGCGGACAGCCTTTTTCTCTTCAAAACTTCAAAGAAGTACGAAAAATAGCCGATAAGCATGGAATAATGGTTGTGCTGGATGCCAGCCTGGTTGGCGAAAACGCATTTCTTATCCAACAACGGGAAGACGCCTGGAAAAACAAATCCCTGGGGGAAATCCTTAAAGCCATAACCTCTTTGGCAGATATCGTGTATTTCTCTGCCAGGAAATTGTCGTCTTCGCGCGGGGGCGGTATTTGCACCAACAGCAAAGAACTGTACCTAAAAATGGAAGCGCTCATTCCTTTGTTTGAAGGCTTCCTTACTTACGGAGGTATCTCTATACGGGAAATTGAAGCCATGGCTGTGGGACTGTACGAAACCCTGGATTCGGACGCCATTGGCCAGAGCCCCGAATTCATTAAATTTATGGTAAATGGGTGTTCGGCCAAAGGCATACCTATGGTCACCCCGGCCGGTGTCCTGGGCGCACACATAGATGCCATGCAGTTTTGTGACCATATCCCACAATTGCAATACCCTGCCGGTGCTCTGGCAACAGCCTTTTTTATCTGTTCGGGCGTAAGGGGTATGGAACGAGGCACCATGTCAAGCGTGCGGGAAGAAAGCGGAAAGGAAATCCTTGCCGATGCAGAATTGCTGCGTCTGGCCCTGCCCCGCCGTGTCTTTACACTTTCCCAGATACAGTATGCTATGGACAGGTTGGAATGGTTGTTTGATAACAGGAAACTCATTGGAGGCCTGCATTTTACTTACGAACCGCCCGTATTGCGCTTTTTTATGGGCTCTCTGGAACCGGTTTCGGATTGGCCGGAAAAATTGGCCAATAAATTCCGCAACGATTTTGGAAACAGTCTGTAAGTGTCGTTTTTTTTTATCTTTGCGTTATGAGAACCTACCTAATAGCATTTATCTACATTGCTGCCCCTTTACTTATCATTTATTTATTTCAAAATTTCCGATTCTTCTCGAAGATTGGAACAGTCCTTATGGCCTATGGATTAGGGATTATTATGTCTCTTTCCGGCCTCATGAAAGTACCGGCAGCAGATGTCCCTCTAATGTTAACCCTCCAGGAATGGGTTATGAACCTGGCTGTTCCCATAGCCATTCCGCTGATGTTGTTTTCCTCGCATTTTGCCCTTTGGTTCAAAACGTTGAAGAAAACGTTTACCACGCTCATTGCGGGTTTGGTTTCCATTTCGGCAACCTTAATAATCGCCTTTTTTCTTTTTAGGAATGTAGGAGCACCCGACAACCCAATTCCCGAACTGGTTAAAACGCTGGCTATGCTTGTGGGTATGTACACAGGTGGCACGCTCAACTTTGCATCGCTTCAAAAAGCACTGGACGTACCCAGAGATACATACATACTTGTCCAGACCTTTGATACAGCGCTTTCCTTTTTCTTATTACTTTTTGTCATGACCGTGGGATACAAGCTGTTTCGCTGGATCCTGCCTTACGGAAAAGACAAAAGAACGGCTTCCGGTACACAGGATAATGCCCTAAAGTCCTATGAAAAGGAAACGTTCGAAGACTATTCCGGCATGTTCCAAAAAAAGACGAGAAGAAAATTGGGTATGGCCCTTCTGCTGTCTATAGCCTGTTTGGCTATAGGCGCCGGCCTGTCTATGTTACTGGGAGCGGGCCTGAACGAATTGATTATTATTTTAACCATTACCACACTTGCCATTGCCGCTTCGTTCTGGAAAAAAGTCAGGGAAATACCAAAAACGTTTGAGCTGGGTATGTACTTTATTCTCGTCTTTAGTATAGTCATAGCTTCTATGTTTGACATACATACGCTCTTTAGCCGGGAAAGTCTGAATTTGCTGGGTATGATTAGTTTTATTCTTGTATTTTCCATAGCGCTTCACCTGGTGTTTGCCCGGATATTCAAAATAGAAGCCGATCTTTTTACCGTATCTCACATTGCCTTGTTATTTTCACCTCCCTTTGTACCGCCTGTTGCCGCTGCCATGAACAACAGAAACGTTCTGGTTAACGGCATTATCATTGGCCTTATTGGGTATGCCGTCGGTACGTACCTGGGGGTGTTTATGGCGTGGGTTTTACAGTTGTTTGCATAACTTATACAGTTACTTTGATAATCTAAACCTTCCTGTTTATGAAAAAAATACCAACCCTGCTTGTGTGCCTGTTTTTGCTATTACCGATAGCCGGTATACAAGCAGCAGAAAAAGACAGTACCGCAGTTGTTAAAAAAGGATGGTCTTTTGGCGCATTGCCCAGTGTTGGATACAACACGGACCTGGGTTTCCAATACGGCGCCCTGGCCGAATTTTATCATTACGGAGACGGAGATATTTTTCCCCAATACAAACACCTGATGTACGTAGAGGCCAATTATACCACCAAACGTTCCGGCCTGTTCCGTTTCTTTTACGATTCCGAATACCTCATACCCAAAGTACGTGTTACTTTTGACTTGAGTTACATACCTGAGGCCATGGCAGATTTTCTGGGATTCAACGGATACCGTTCAGTCTATAACCCGCAATGGGGTAAAACAGGAGAGGACGGTTACTTGTCCCGGGCCTTTTACAAAATGAAAAAAGATTATTTCCGTGCCACGGCCGATTTTCAAGGTAACATAGCGGGAAAATTGTACTGGAATGCCGGTGCCGGAGTGTTCTATTATTACGCAGACGAAGTAAATATAGACTTCATCAATAAAAACAAGGCCGAGGATAAAATGCTCCCCAAGACAAGCGAAGTGCCTACCTTGTACAATTACTACAGTGAAAGTGCACAAGGGTGGGGCCTGATAAAATCCAATGAATTACACGGAGGCACCCATCCGTTTGTACGGGCCGGACTTACATTCGATTCGCGCAACCAGCTGAACAACCCCAGCCGGGGTATCTGGGCAGATGTTTTTCTTACATACTTTGGTGCCTTTGGAGAACAAAAAGAATACAACCATCTTACCCTGAATGCTTCTTTCCGCCACTACGTTCCCCTGTGGAAAGACAAAATGGTATTTGCTTACCGGCTGGGATACCAAAGTGCAATTTGGGGGGATACGCCTTTTTACATGAAAAACTACATGGCTACCCTCTTTACCAAACGGGCCAACTACGAAATGCTGGGCGGTGCCAACAGTTTACGGGGGATTGTCAGAAATCGGATTACCGGGGACGGGTATGCCTATGCCAACGTGGAATTGCGCTTGAAACTTGTTTCTTTTAAGATAGCACGTCAGGCTTTTTATATTGGCATCAACCCCTTATTTGATATAGGATACATTACAAAGCCCGTAGAACTAAACCGCTCCGAATCTGAATTACGTGCCCTAACAGCAGCCTCGGGCGTCCGTTACGAAGATTTTTTCTCCGACAAAGACGGCGTACATATGAGTGCAGGTGCCGGGCTGAAAATTGCCATGAACGAAAATTTCATTTTATCGGTTGACTTTGCCAAAGCCTTTAATAAACAAGACGGAAATACAGGATTGTATATCATGTTGGGCTACATGTTTTAAGCCGGCCATTTACCTTATAAATATTTACGAGCATGTACGAACAACTACTTAACTTAGACCCCATCCGGTTGAATTTTTCGGCTGGTGGTATGCAGGCAATCAACTTTGTATTGGCCTTAGTCATGTTCGGTGTGGCGCTGGGCATTAAGCCCAGGGAATTCAAAAATGTATTTATCCACCCAAAATCGGCCATCCTGGGATTGATTTGCCAACTGGTACTATTACCGGCCATGACATTTCTACTGATCCTGACATTCAACAACCACATCACCCCCATGTTAGCCATGGGCATGATCCTGGTGGCTGCCTGCCCCGGAGGAAACATATCTAACTTTATGTCCTCTCTTTCCAAGGCCAACACAGAACTCTCTATCACACTAACGGCCATTACCACTTCTACGGCCACTTTTATGACACCTTTCAATTTTGCCTTCTGGGGTGGTCTCTATACCAGGTACCTGAGCAACAAGGCGGGAGACGTACTGCAACCTTTGCACATAGATCTGTGGCAAACCTTTGAAACCGTATTTATTCTGTTGGGTATTCCGCTCCTTCTGGGTATGCTGTTCGTGCGCTTTTTCCCTGTCACTGCAGAAAAAATGAAAAAACCCATGCAATATTTTTCGCTGGCATTCTTCATGCTTATGGTCGTATTGGCTTTCAGCAACAATTTTGACATTTTTATTAAATACATCTTTTATATCTTTTTTATTGTCTTTATCCATAACGCGATGGCACTTGGTATAGGATACGGTACCGGTACACTATTCCGCATTCCACGTAAAGACAGACGTACCATTACCATAGAAACCGGCATCCAGAACTCGGGACTGGGTCTCGTTCTTTTGTTTAACACAAAAATATTTCCGGCGGACCTGGCATACGGAGGCATGTTGTTCATTACTGCCTGGTGGGGCATCTGGCATATTATTTCGGGACTGGGCGTTTCGTTTGCATTCAAATGGAGCGATACCCTGCGCTCCCGAAAGGCAGTTGTACCACAACCCTAAACATACCACAACCGCAGTATGGGCAAACGGAAGATATACGAAAGAAACCGTGTGTACTCTTTTTTCAAGTACTACGTCATGTTCGTTTACAGGCTGTCTTACGGTAAGAGAGAGTACTACGGCATAGAAAAAATTCCAAAGGACCAGGCCATCATTTATACCCCCAACCACACGAGTGCCTTGATGGATGCCTTTGCTGTACTTGATATTGATGTTAAGCCCAAAGTATTTGTAGCGCGGGCCGATATTTTCAAAAACCCGTTGTTTGCCAAAGTGCTTTTCTTCCTACGTGGTATGCCCATTAACCGCATACGTGACGGACGCAATGCGCTTAAAGAAAACGATGAAGTCATAAAACTGTCTGCCGAGGTATTAAAAAACAATGTACCGTTTGTTATTGCTCCGGAAGGAACACACAGACCCATGCACAGCCTGTTGCCTTTTGGCAAAGGCGTTTTTAGAATCGCGTTGTTGGCAAACGAAGAATTACAAGGAGAAAAACAAGTCTACATAGTCCCTGTGGGGCTTGAATACGGAAGTTTTTTCCGTTACCGGACTTCCCTGCTTGTGCAGGTAGGAGACCCCATAAATGTCACACAATTCGTAGCAGAGAATCCTGACATGGCATTCCCGGTAGTCATGAACCACCTGAAAGACATGCTGTACGAGGCCCTCAAAGAACTTATTTTGTACATTCCGGACGACAAGAATTACCCTGCTGTATGGGAACTGTGCAGCCTCTCGTGCCATAAACGGATAAAACAACTGGGTTTAAAAACAAACTGCCTGAAAGACAGACTGAAAGCAAACAAACATACCGTTCAAAAAGTCCTGGAAAAACAACAATCAGACCCCCAAACAAGCGAAAACATCCTACAGGAAATAGCCCGGTTTTCTACCCTAAGAAACAAAAAAGGCATTAGTATGGCCTCGGTAGCTAATCCTGCCCCCGGTGTTGCGTTATTCACCCGCATCCCCCTGCTGGTGGTGCTGTTTCCTTATTTTTTAATCTGTACCGTACTTGCTTCACCCACGTTGCTTATAACGTACGCCATTTGCTCCCAAATGAAAGATAAAGCGTTTCATAACTCTGTTCGGTACGTAGTCACTTTACTGCTGTGGACCTTGACGGTTTTGGTGCTTATTCCTGTTTTATTTGCCCTGATTCCCTGGCAACTTGCTTTGATCTTGCTTTTGGCAGGACTGCCGGCTCCCTTTATCTTTTACCAATACTACAAATGGTTCAGGATTGCCCGTTCCAATACCAAATGGCTCTTGTCCAAAGAGCTCAGGCAGGACAAGGAACGCTTTGTAGAATGGGTCTTATAGCTTTCGGGTCTTACCTCTGCAATTCCACTACCAGACCGTCGTAGGCCGGACTGATTCCCTGCGGAAGTTCTTTTTGGAACGTTTCATGAGGTCCCAGCCTGTGAGACATATGCGTAAGAAAAGCGTTGGGTGCGCCTGTGTTGCGTGCCACGTCAATGGCCTCTTGTAAGGAAAAATGCGAACGGTGGGGTGTTTTGAGTACCGTGCTCACCACAAACACCTCTACTCCTCTGTACTTATTCAGCTCATTTTCTTCTATATGATTCGCATCTGTCAGGTAACCAAAAGGCCCAATCCGAAAACCAAAAACAGGCAGTTTATCATGCAAAGCACGAACAGGAACAATAGGAACACCTGCGACAGCAAACGGCCCGTTGTCTATGGAGTGTAAGTCCATCTCGGGAAGTCCGGGAAAAGGACAGTCTGTGAATGCGTAACTAAAGTCTTTTTTTATGCTCTTCAATACCCTCGGCTCGGCATATACCGGCACCGGCCTTTTAGAAAGAAAATTAAACGCACGCACGTCATCCAGACCGGCCACGTGGTCCCAATGTTCATGTGTTAGCAATATGGCATCCAGAGAAGTAACGTTGTGCGTTAACATTTGTTGCCTGAAATCGGGCCCTGCATCAATCAGTATTTTTACTACTTCCCCATTTTTTGGCAAAACTTCCACCAACACAGAGGAACGTAATCTTTTATCTTTTTTATCTTCTGAAGTACAAATATTGCAGCGACAGCCAATCAAAGGGACTCCCGTAGAAGTACCGGTACCTAAGAAAGTAATCCTGTATTGCATCTTACAAATGTACACATTATTCGTCTCCGATGCGCACCGGATCAGATCCGGCAGATCAAATCCCCACACTTGGGGAAAAACCAGCCAATCTTTCCCCATTCCTCACCTTTTTTGTTGGAAAATCAAAACGGGAATAAAAGGACGCAAAGCAGAAGGAAACGAAACGGACACCTTATGTCCGAGATTAGAAGACAAACAGACACCCTGACATACAATTATTTGCAAAAACACAACCCATCTGAAGTCCCACACAGCTACACCTGCCCAACCAGGGTCGTACGCAGACCGGCACATTTTTTTGGCACGCTTTTGGGGCTATTATTATACTCGTCATCAATAAATAGGAAATTTGCTTATGAAAATTATTGGAACAGGAAGCGCATTACCCTCATTATCAGTTACCAACGACATGCTTTCCGTTTTCCTTGATACGAGTGACGAGTGGATTCGTACACGTACAGGCATCCTGGAACGCAGAATTATTTCTGATGAAAACCTAAAAGACCTGGCTGTTGAAGCAGCCCAAAAAGCCCTGAAAGAAGCCGGCATAGACGGTTCCCAATTGGATTACATCATTTGTTCCAACGTGGTAAATTATTACGTAACCCCTTCTTTAAGTTGTTTGATTGCCGGTGGTATTAACGCCTCTTGCGCTTGCACAGATTTGAACGCTGCGTGCAGTGGCTTTATTTACGGACTGGATATGGCCCAGGCATACATAGAAACCGGCAGGGCAAAAAACATCCTGGTTGTTTGTGCAGAAGAACCCACCCGCATGTGCAGCTGGAAAGACAGAAACACTTGTGTTCTATTTGGAGACGGGGCGGCAGCGGCCGTAGTTACTGCAGGAGACAGTTTTAAAGCTTCTCTGATTACAGCCAAACACAGGCCCGAGATTTTATACTACCAGCGTCCGCTTGAAGATTGCCCTTTTGTTAAAACAAACCAAAGAGGCGTTCCCATGCACATGAACGGAAAAGAAGTTTTCAAGATGGCTGTTTCTGCCTCTATTGAAGGCATACAGTACATTTTAAACAAAACAGGTTTGACCGCAGACCAGGTGGATCATTACATCTTGCATCAGGCTAATATGCGTATCCTGGAAGCCATACGCACGCATTTGCAACAACCTAAAGAAAAGTTCCCCCACAATATTGAACGTTTGGGAAATACATCTTCGGCCAGCATCCCCATTTTGCTGGACGAACTCAATAAAGGCGGTAGCCTGAAACAAGGGGATACCATTATCCTAAGTGGTTTTGGTGCCGGCTTTACGGCTGGAACCTGCCTGTTTACATGGGCAATGGCATAATCAACATTTAATTAGTAAGAAATGGTAAATTTTAACAGCAGAATTTGTGAACTTATTGGCATTACCTACCCTGTTTTTCAGGGAGGCATGGCATGGGTTACTGACCCGGCATTGGCTGCGGCCGTGTCCAATGCCGGCGGACTGGGGATCCTGTCGGCTATGAACGCAGACAGTGCGTTTTTGACATCCCAGATACAAGAAATCAGAAAATTGACGGACAAACCGTTTGGTGTAAATATTATGCTCATGAGCCCCTTTGTTGACCAGGTGGCCCGTGTAGTTGCCGAGGAAAAAGTGCCGGTTGTGACAACGGGAGCCGGGATGCCCGGCAAGTACATGGAAGGATGGATCAAAGCAGGCCTTAAAATTATTCCCGTTGTAGCTTCGGTAGCTTTTGCCAAACGCTTGGAAAAAATGGGTGCCTGTGCTGTCATTGCAGAAGGAGCAGAAGCCGGTGGCCACGTAGGAGATTTGAATACCATGGCCCTTGTTCCTCAGGTATGTGATGCCGTTTCCGTACCGGTTATTGCAGCCGGCGGCATCGCAGACGGACGCGGAGTAGCTGCAGCCTTTATGCTGGGAGCAGAAGGTGTACAATGTGGCACATGTTTTCTGGTAGCCACAGAGTGCCGGGTCCACGATATTTATAAACAAAAAATTGTGAATGCAGGCGATACAGATACCATTATTACCGGTAAAAAACTGGGGCACCCCGTACGCGCCTTGAAAACACCCTTTACACGCGCCTTTGCCCAAATGGAAAACGACCACGACATCACCCAGGAAGAAGCAGATACCTTTGGAGCCGGGTCCCTGCGCAAGGCCGTTCTGGACGGAGACCTGCAGACGGGCTGTTACATGGCCGGGCAAAGCGCAGGACTTGTTAAAAAGATCCGGCCTGCCCGTGATATCATCGAAGAGATGGTACAACAGGCTGCTGAATTGTTAAAATTGTAAAGCAACAGCATATGAGAAGAGTCGTAATTACCGGAATGGGTGTAATCTCTCCCGTAGGAAACAATCCGACAACGCTCTGGGAAAACCTGAAAGCGGGTTTTTGTGGTATTGATTTTATCCGGTCCTTTGACACACAGGATATTTCCGTAAAAGTAGCTGCAGAAGTTAAAGATTTTGACCCGGCGCTATTCGGTATTGATGCTTCCACAGCACGTAAAGCAGACCTTTTTACCCTGTATGCCCTGGCCGCCTCTGCACAGGCCATGAAAGACAGCAATCCCTGCGTAGATCCGGAACGCCTGGGGGTGTATATTGGTTCCGGCATTGGGGGTATCCACACATTTATTGCCGAGTGCGACAAATTCCGGGAGCAAGGCCCCAACCGCGTATCGCCGCTGTTTATTCCAACCATGATTGCCAACATAGCATCGGGCAATGTTGCCATTGCACACAATGCCCAAGGCCCCTGCCTTCCCATTGTAACCGCCTGCGCCACCTCTACCCACGCCATTGGCGAAGCCTTTCTGGCCATCCGTCACGGGTACGCAGACGCCATCATTGCAGGAGGAACCGAGGCAGCCATCACACCGCTGGCTGTAGGCGGATTCAACAACAGCCGCGCCCTTTCACGCTCCCAGGACCCCCTGAGAGCATCCATCCCCTTTGATATCCAAAGACAGGGATTCGTCATAGGAGAAGGAGCCGGTATTGTAATTCTGGAGGCCTTAGAAAACGCACTCAGCCGGGGTGCCAAAATCTATGCCGAGGTAACCGGCTACGGCAATACATGTGACGCCTTCCACTACACGGCTCCCAAGCCGGACGGTTCGGCTGCGTCCAGAGCCATGATACTGGCACTGGACGCCTCGGCCTACAACAAAAACGATACGCTGTACATAAATGCACACGGCACCGGCACGCCGCTGAACGACCCAACAGAAACTGCTGCCATTAAAATGGCTCTGGGAGAATCTGTTGCGCACAGGACACTTATCAGCTCAACCAAGTCAATGACCGGCCATATGCTGGGTGCTGCCGGAGCCGTAGAGGTCATAGCAACGGCGCTTGCCCTGCAGGAAGGAATAGTACCTCCCACCATAGGCCTGCAGGAACCGGACCCCCTGTGTGACCTGGATTATGTTCCGGGTGTGGTTCGTCGTGCAGACATAACTATCGGGCTCTCCAACTCATTGGGCTTTGGAGGCCATAACGCCAGTGTGGCTTTAAGAAAATGGAACAAAAACTTACGTGATGAATAGACAAGAAATTATGAAATTCCTGCCCCACAGAGAGCCTATGCTCCTTGTGGACCGGATGGAAATTGATGAAAATCAAGTAGCTCACGGAAGCTATACGGTTCAGGGTACCGAGTATTTTCTTCAGGGACATTTCCCGGACTACCCGGTGGTACCCGGAGTCATCCTGTGTGAAATCATGGGGCAATGCTGCAGCCTGCTGGTAAAGGAGCAATTGGAAGGAAGAACGCCCTTTTTTACCGGACTGGACAAGGTCAGGTTCAAACGGCAGGTACGTCCCGGCGACACCATTGAGGTCAGTGGTTATATTACAAAACAAAAGGCCATGATCTTTTTTGTCGAGGCTGAAGCCCGTGTTAACGGAGAGCTTTGTGCACAAGGCCTGTTGTCCTTTGCACTGGCATAAAACAGGAGATGATGTGGATTAAATTAGGCATCCTGATTATAGGATTCATTTATGCAGGTTTGATTCCTTTAACTCTCAGGAGGGTTATACGAAAAGTCAGTTTTAACTTACGGGAAGAAACATTAAGTTTTTTAAGCAACAAAGCCCTTTACGATAAAAGACTGGTAAAGGGTTATACCCGGTTGTTGTTTATTACAGCATTACTTCATTATGCCTTTTTCTGGTTGTTGTCCCATTATTACGACCTGGGACAGAATGAAGTGTATATGCAGTATATGTTATACAGCTTTGTTCTGCTTACCTTATTGGCTTTTGTTCCGCACAACATGAAGCCTTACAGCTTCAAAAGCCTGAGTTCCAGTATGCAACGCCTGCTACATAACTTGCTGGCTTTTGTTGTATTTCTAACACTACCCGTGCTTATTGTAATATTTCTAACCGCCATTAATAGTACCCTTCCCTTTTTAGGGATTACCGGATTTGTCATCATTGGCTGCACTGCGTTTTTTACTTTATTTTCCCTTATCCGGCATGGACTTACCGGAGCTTGCGAAATGATTTTTATAACGGGAGTCAGTCTGTGGACAATCTTTGTGACTATCTTTACGGTACTTCACACAGGGTAGCCGGAGTGGTTCTGTTTTAATGGTGGTGGTCGTGTTCGGCTTCCATGGCTTCTTCGTACGTATTGTGGATGGTCCCAAAAGGATGCTCAGCCGGTGCGTAAATGGAATAAAGTTTTAGCGGCTCCTCTCCCGTATTGATTACGTTGTGCCATTTCCCGGCCGGAATGAAAGCTGCAAAATCGTCTTCCAATGCTTCCTGAAAGTCAAGATTGTCTTCGCTGTCACCCATAAGGATTATACCTTTCCCGGCTTCCACCCTTATGAATTGGTCAATGTCATCGTGTCTTTCCAATCCAATTTCCCCTCCGGGCTCAATACTCATCAATGTCATCTGCATATACGCTCCCGTCCAGAGCGCCTGCCTGAACAGACCGTTTTCTAAGGTATATGCCTCTATATCAAAAACAAAAGGCTGCGGACCATAATCTGCAAAGGCTACTGCAACTTCTGTTTCCGAGGCAGGAGCAGCCTTTTTACCAATAGGACAATTGCATGAAACCAGCGCCAATACAAGAACAAGAACAACAAGAGAAATAGAGTTTTTCATAATACAGAATTGTTTAGATTAGTTTTCAATCACTTAAAGATACGATTCTTTTTTTTAACTTTGGGCATGGACAAGAAGCAAATCTTTACCCTGCCTAACGTATTAAGCTTCTACAGGGTTCTGATTTTCCCCGTCATTTTTTGGTTTATTTTGGCGGGTAAAGAATCGCTGTTTGCCATTTTTTTGGTTATTAACCTGGTTACCGACTTCTTGGACGGACTGCTGGCCAGAGCCTTAAAACAACAGACGGCCCTTGGTGCCAGGCTGGATTCCTTTGCTGATGACCTGACATACATCCTGGCCTTTATAGGTCTTTTTGTTTTCAAAGCAGAGGATATCATGCCCCATTTGGTCAGTTTTTTGATTTTTATGGCTTTCCTGGTAAGTTCTGTCCTCTTGTCTTTGATCAAATTTAAGACTACCCCCAGTTTTCATTTGTATTCCACCAAAACCAGCGGGTATATCCAGGCTGCTTTTTTCATTTGCCTGTTTACGGTAGGATTTATCCCTGCATTTTATTATTTCATGATTTCCTGGGGCATTCTTGCCGCTATAGAACACATGATCATCCAGCTACTTATTCCGCACATGCGTTCCAATGTGAAAGGTTTGTACTGGATATTAAAAGAAAAAAAGAAAACATGATCTTTCATTCTGCTTTTGAGTATGCCTACCTGTGGCTTCCTTTCATAGGGTTTGTTGTAGGATTTTTTGGATCCCTGACCGGAGGAGGCGGGGGTTTCATTTTCATTCCCTTGCTTACCATCTTGTTTGGGGTCGCGCCTCATGTTGCCATCGGCAGCTCCCTGGCAGCCACCCTGCCTATCTGCCTGGCAGGTGCTTACGGTCATTACAAAAAAAAGAATCTGGACCTGCGCATTGGTTTAATCTTTGCCGCCGGCGGGATTCTTGGCGCATTAGTGGGTGCAGGAATTACCCGTTTTCTCACCGGACGTCAGCTGCGTATTGCTTTTGGCATCTATTCCATCCTGATTGCTATAACTATGTATGCAGGACACAGAAAAGACCAAAAAAACACAGCAAACGGAGATGGCCCTCAGGAGCTCACCCTGGCAAGCAAGTATTCAAGAAGCACGTTGTTTGGCATTTTATCCGGCATTATAACAGCCACATTTGGTACCAGCGGCTCTGCACCCATCCTGGCCGGTCTTATGAGCATACGCATGCCCCTGAAACTGGTTCTTGGTACCTCTCTGGTGGTTGTTTTTGTCAATACGTGCTCTGCCCTGGGTGCCCATCTTCTGGTAGGACAAGTTGACCTGACCCTGGTACTATTTCTGGCTTGCGGATCCATAATAGGCGCGTTGCTGGGACCTCGCTTGCTGGCAAACATTAAAGTAGAGAAAGCTGAAGGAAAGGTACGGGTGTGGTATGCTCTGGGAATGATTGTTTCCGGAATACTTATGATTGTGCTTTAAGCAGTAAAACAAACGGCGATGATCCGTACTCTATACATAACCATTTTGAGCTATTTTCTAGTGGGAGGCATTTTATTTTATTTCATAGAGAAAAAGCTATCGAAAGAAAAGGCCCGGCACAACCGGATTAAGTTCATTGTTTACTTTTTGATCATTAACGGTTTGTTCCTGAGTATTGTTATAGAACCGCTTGTTTTTAGAATCCTTTCCGGAGTTATTGTGGTGTTGGGACTTTACGAACTTCTAAAACTGTATTTGGCAAGCAACCGAAAGAATAAAGGTTTTTTTCTTTTCTCCCTGCTCCTATACCTCCTCTTATCGGTTGGCTTTCTTTATTTCAGTGCCCTGAACATAAACTGGATTCTGTTCACGTTTATGATTCTGTCAGTACTTGACAGTTTTAGTCAAATTTTTGGGCAACTGTTTGGCAAACATCAAATTGCAAAAAAAATAAGCCCCGGCAAAACGGCCGAAGGGCTAGCAGGAGGCACATTAACAGCACTTCTGACAGCTGTTTTGATAAGAAAATTAATACACTTTGAAATCACTACAATACTTCTGCTGGCAGCAGGGGTGGTCCTCTGGGCTTTTCTGGGCGACCTGGCCGCCTCGGCTTACAAAAGAAAGTACCAAGTCAAAGATTTTTCCAAATTGATCCCGGGGCACGGGGGAATTCTGGACCGTTTTGACAGCCTGATTGCAGCAGGGGCGTGGATGGGTTTCATTGGATATTTGATACTTATTGCAACATGATCAACCAATTTTTTTTAACAGCCATTATTCTGGTGGCCATTGTTTTGGTACTTGCTTTTACAGAGCTGATGTACAGACGCCTGGAACTACCCAGCGAGATTACCAGAAAATTTGCCCATTTTACGGCAACACTGGCTACCCTCATTTTACCGTACATCTTCAACAGCCACTGGTATATTCTGGTGTTGGCTTTGTTCTTTTTTCTTATCCTGTTTTTTAGCAAACAAGGGACCCAGCTGAATTCCATCCACAAAATTGATAGAAAATCTGTAGGTGGCTACCTGCTGCCGGTTGCCATTTATTGTACATTTCTGATTTCTTATTTGCTGAAAAACAAATTCCTGTACATCCTGCCCATCCTTATATTAGGTATCTGTGACCCCATGGCCGGCATACTGGGCATGAACCTGAAACGCAACAACAGGCAGATTTGTATCTTTGGACACACCCTGCAAAAAACGTTATTGGGTTCCGTTTCTTTTTTTATAACCTGTTTTCTGATATCTGTCATAGCCCTGTATATTTATTTAGGAGTGTTCCATATGAAAACCTTCTGGCTTGCCCTGTTGGTGGCTGTTGTCACCACCCTTACAGAAATGTTTTCAAAAAAAGGCTGGGACAACCTGTTGATTCCTTTAAGTGCCCAACTGATACTTATTCTAATTCTAATCCTATAACAAATAACCTTTAGTTGACACGTTATCCTTATTTGATATGATTTTATGCGTCTTTGCTGTCTTCACAAGTTTTAAAGATTGCATCCCATACTCAATCATTCCCATACACCCTTACAGAGCCGGGTATCTTTACTTCAAATAAACAGCCGCAAGTGCTTTGGCTTGGGGTTGATGCACCTGTTCATCTTAAGACTTTAAAACAAGCTGTTGATACGATGGCCATCAACCTCGGCTTTCAAGCAGACAACAGACCTTTCAAACCGCACCTCACACTGGGCCGATTCCGCCCCGACCACCCCATCCCCCCACCTGCCGCGTACCGAATAACCCCCAACGCCTCGGCACAAAACATTCTTGCCCCCATCACCTTGAATACGCGTACCTCTGCGGTGCACTCTTCCGCGACAAATACCCCTGCGGCGAACTCTTCCACGACAAATACCCCTGCGGCACACACCTCGGCACACACCTTGGCGCAAAACTCCGCAGCACAAAACTCCGGGCGTGGAGCAGTTTCCTTTCCCATCACTTGCCGGGCCACCCGGCTGATTCTCTATGAGAGCCGGCTTACCCCCTCAGGTCCAATCCATAAAGCACTTTGTGAGGCCCCTTTGAAAACACAAAGTTGATTTTTTACTTTTCGTATCTTTGTATCTATGCGACGAGATAACAATAAAGAACGGTTTGCACGACCCCCGGCTGTTGCCGGCCGGTTTTACAGCGGTACGGAAAAAGATCTCCGACAAGAAGTAGATCAATTGTTCACACATGCCGTAGCCCATACCGGACATCGGGTAAGAGCCCTGATTGTTCCGCATGCCGGGTACGTTTTTTCCGGAGGAGTAGCCGCCAGTGCTTTTAACCAGCTGAACAGAAAGAGCAACTACAAGCGGATTTTTCTTATAGGTTCTTCGCACCGCATACCGATTTCAGGAGCTGCCGTTTATACAGAAGGAGACTACCGGACTCCCCTGGGAACAGTCCCCGTGGACAGTGAACTGGGGAAAGAGCTGGTCACCGCTCACCCCGGTCTTTTTACGGCTAACAGCCATGCCCACAGCGGCGAACACAGCCTGGAAGTCCAGTTGCCTTTCCTTCAACATATCTACGGGAATAAAATCTTGCTCGTTCCCTTGGTTATTGGAACTTTCAAGGCAAGCGTCTGCCGGGAAATTGCCCGGGCTCTGGCACCGTGGTTTACAAAAGAAAACCTGTTTGTAATCAGCACCGATTTTTCCCATTATCCCTCCTACAAAGATGCTATTGCTACAGACGCCCGCACCAAAGACGCCATCCTGAGCAACAACCCTGACATCCTGCTGCAAGTACTCGATGAAAACGAAAGCGCTTCCATTCCCGGTCTGGACACCAGCCTGTGCGGCTGGACCTCGGTACTCACCCTGCTATACCTCACCCAGGAGCAACACACAAACGGATCGTCAGAGCCCGTCTCGCAGGAATCTGCCACAGCCCGGACTCCTCTCGCAACACAAGAATCCTTTATGTACGTGCCTATTGAATACAAAAATTCCGGAGATGCCCCCCTGTACGGCGACAAAGAACAAGTAGTGGGATACTGGGCCATTGCGGTTACAGAAAAAAGGGCAGATTCAGAGAAAACGCTCTTTTCCCCCCAAGCCGAGACCCTGTTGAAAGACCTGGCCAGAAACGCCATCCGGCAGGCATTGGAAGAATCCGAAGCAGACGACTTTCTGCCGCAAGATCCAATGCAAAATCCCCAAGACCCTAAGCAGTATCCCCCTGAACTGCACAAACCTTACGGAGCCTTTGTTACGCTAAAACAGAACAACCGGCTACGTGGCTGCATAGGCCGAATTGTTTCAGACATTCCGTTGTATAAGCTCATACAGGAAATGGCTGTGGCAGCAGCGTTTTACGACGACCGTTTTCTTCCGGTAAGCCGGGAAGAACTGCCCGGACTGACTATTGAAATCACCGTACTCTCTACGCTCAAAAAAATCAAATCTATTAACGAGATTGAACTGGGTAAACACGGCATTCTGATTGAAGACAGAGGCCGAGCCGGCGTGTTCCTGCCACAAGTGGCTACGGAAACCGGCTGGACCCTGGAAGAATTCCTGGGACATTGCTCCCGCGACAAAGCCGGATTGGGATGGGATGGCTGGAAAAATGCCCGCATTTCCATTTTCCATGCATTAAATGCATAAAGTGCGGCGGCATGGCAACTTTTGCAAAAAATGCGACAGTTCAAATGCAGGCAAAAAGCAGTAGGTGGAAGGCTGTATGTTTGTATATTGCAACATACAATTTTTGTGTTTTTCTGTATTTTCAAAAATACAATTTGGCGCTTCTACCACACATGGCATACGCGGATATCTTTTCATCTAGAACTCAAAGGACCCCTTCCTGGTTTGAAATCATCCGAATATCTATACTATGAGTATAAATAATCACGCTATTTCAAACTAAACATCTTGTTTATTTGAATTAAACCATTTATTTTTGCAGGGATATTAATACAAATAGTATGACTAATTCGACGGAAATAAACCAAACGAAAATAAGCAAGTTGATACAAGACTCTCCTAAAGGGCTTGTATTGCTATCATCTGGACTTGTTTCTAAGGGTTATTCGTATGAATTACAGCAAAGATATAGAAAAGGAGGTTGGCTCAAGTCTATAGGTAAAGGGGCAATGCTTAAATCAGGAGATCCATTTATGTTATTCGGTGCCCTTTCCGCTTTGCAATCACAATCAAGTATAAATATCCATATCGGAGGGCGTTCGGCATTGGAATTACAAGGAAGTACACACTATTTGCAACTAAGTTTTCCTGAAACAACATTGTTTGTTCCCGGACGAACCGAATTGCCACCATGGTTTATCAAAAACAAATGGGATTCAAATTATAAGGTGTACAAAATCAGTCTATTTAATAATGATATGCTTGGTTTGACAATTTATCGAGACGGCGATATAGAAATGAATATTTCTAATCCTGCCCGTGCTATGTTGGAATGTTTGGCATTGACTCCGAATGAATTTTCTCTTAATGAGGCATTTGAGTTAATGGAGGGGCTTGCCACGTTACGTCCTAACCATGCTCAAGAATTATTAGAAGACTGTAAGTCCATAAAGGCTAAGAGACTTTTTCTTTATTTTGCTGAACGTGTTGGACATAGTTGGCTCAAATATATAGATCAAACAAAAATAGACCTTGGTTCGGGTAATAGAAGTATTGTCCCGAATGGTCTATTGGTTCCTAAATATAGTTTAGTATTACCCAAAGAGTTAGTTGAATGAAAGACATCTATAAAAAACAAGTCTCACTCCTATTGGAAATATTGCCGGAGATAGCAAAAGAGGATGTCTTTGCGCTTCATGGAGGAACCGCGATCAATCTGTTCAGTCTGAATATGCCTCGCTTGTCGATCGATATTGATCTTATATATACCCGCAAGTAATAATCGAGATAAAGATTTACTAAACATCCGGTTAGCTCTTGAAAGAGTGAAAGAGCGATTGGAGAAACGGATTCTCAATATAAATTTTGCAGATCCAATCAGAGCCGAAGAAAAATTGAAGTTAATCTGCACTATTCCGGAGGCAATGGTTAAAATAGAAGTAAATCAAATCAATCGAGGAATAATTTCAGATACTGAATTGGTGGTGTTATGCAACAAAGCACAGGAAGTATTTGATAAATTCTGTGAAGTAAGAATGGTTTCCCAAAAGCAACTATGGGGAGGAAAGATAAATGCAGCATTGGACAGGCAGCATCCTCGTGATTTATTTGACATACGGAATCTCATCAATGAAGTTGGCTATTCTACTGATATCAAAGAGGGATTTATCTTTTTCCTTTTATGCGGTAAGCGTCCGATACATGAGTTGTTAAATCCTCATTACATTGACCAGTCCGCAGTATTTGAGAGTCAATTTCAAGGAATGACAGATAATACTTTCGGAGATGACGAATATCAAGAGACAAGAGAACAATTTATAAGGATGATAAATGAGTCTTTGACAGATGAAGATAAGGAGTTCTTGTTGGCTTTCTCGAAAGGCAAGCCGGATTGGACGAAAGTGGATTACAGTAAATATCCGGCGATAAGATGGAAATTGCTCAACATCAAAAAGCTAAGAGATAGTAATCCTCAAAAGTATAGAGAACAGGTAGAAATGCTAAAACAGATTCTATTTTGATGAAAGAAAACAAACGATTTCTTAATGCATTCTCCTTATAAATTCACTGAAATTCAATATCTTATCTTTCTCTCTCTTGTTAAATAGTAAATGTTCAAAATCTTTGGATTTATGTTGTAAATCTATTTTTTCTATTGTTTCTATTAGTTTTACTTTTAGTTCAGTTAGGTTGTGAACACCCTGTTTTTTAGAAAGATAATCGTAATTTGGCTTTGTTAGAGAAAGCAAAAACAAAACATCATAAAAATCGCGTCCTTTTGCTCGTGAGAGTAATGCTGACAATTTCATTGCGCAAAGCACATCATCCGGCGGAACAGGAAATAAAAAGAAAAAACCACAACGGCTAATGGTAGCCATTTGAGTCACATATTCAAACTCTTGATTTTGACTTTCAATCTTAATCAGAAATCGTTCTTCCTTATATGCCGACAAACCTAAATCAAACAACAATTCAGGAAAATAAATACTTGAGCGAAATGCCGTTAATTTCTCACTTTGTTTTTCTCTCGTTTCGGCTCGTATGCCTGCCCGTTGCAAAAAAGTCAAAACCGTTTGCGACATTTCTGCAAAATCTTCAGCAGAAAAATTCTTACAATCAAAATCTAAATCTTCTGAAAATCGGTCAATTCCTTTCACTAAACGCAAACTTGTACCACCTATGAAAGTGATTTTTCTTACAAATTTTGTGCTTGCCAAGAAATTCAAAATCATCAGTTGAATATATTCTTTGACAATATACTTCTTGTGTGCAGGATTTTCTCTGATTTGTGGCGGAAAATAGTTTTGTATTTGTTCCAGGTTTAGCATAAATCGTGAATTTTTAAAAGTAAATTTACTCTGTTTCTTAATACTTTTGACTGAAATTTTTCTGTAAATTCGTTTAAATGCTCTACGTTCAAATCGTTTTGCATAAATTCTTCATCGAAACGCAATTCTATAATTTCTTGTTCGCTGTTGTACTGTGGATAGAGATACAGCAAATCTAAAATTGCTTTTTCGGGTGTCGCAAAAAGCAGACTGTATTTATTTAGAAACGTTTTTTGTTCATTTCCAAACATCAGTCCGGGTAAAATTTGTTGATACGAAAATGAGCCGAAAACATTCTCAAAGTTTGCCTTTTTCAACGAACTCACAGCGGTTGTCTGCACGATTGCTTCGGGAATAATACCATAAAATGCCAATGCCGAATGCAAACTGACATACGACGGACTGTAAATTTTGTTTGATACAAAATTTTGAATATTAGGGGTTTTTAGATAATCAGGAAAACTATACCACGAATTACGCAGTTTTACAAGCAAATTTTGCTTTACCCAACGAGTAAGATTGTTTTTCTCAAAATCGGGCTTCCAAGCATAAACTTGATTGACATTGAAACATATCAAGTCGTAAAATTGATTTCTTAATTGCCAAAAGCTCATTTGTTTCACTTCTAATTTTCCGCAAAATTACATAAAAAAGGAATTAAAACAAGACTCCACTTCCTGTTTTTACCATTTTCTGTGTTTTTGAGAATACAATCTGCTCTTCAGGCTCTGATGCGGTACCCTTTCAAGCGCTACAGCCGGTACCTTAATCAAAAAGAGTGAGGAGCATTTGACCGATGAGCAGCTTTATGAATTGATGCTGATGATGTACCCTGATGGTCAGGAAAAGGCAACAGAGAAAATAAATAAAAATAAAAAATAGAGTAAGATCATTGCATAGGCCAAAAACCCGTCTCCTTCTTTGAGGTTTTGTATTATTTCTTTTCTTTTTAGTGTTTCAAAAACTACAATATAGATGATAGTTCCTAGTGGCAATACTAATAACTGAAAAACTCCCTGAATTTCATCTATTTTTTTAACAAATAGGACTAGAGAAATTATCACCAGTCCCAAGCTCAGCAATAAAATGCCTGAAAAAGCTGATATTTCCTTTATCATATCCGTTAATTTTAAAAGTTAAACATTCTTATTTATAATAGCACATAAATACCCAGGACCGTCCTATGTATTGGTCTAGGACGGGCCTGGACCTGTGGGGCTGAAGGTAGGTAACTATACAAACTCAGCGATAGCAGAGTTTGTATAGGTTGGGAGAAAAAGGAAAGGGAAAAGAAAAGAAAAAACCGCTTAACATTACATTAAACGGTTATGTGAATAAAAGAACTACAAAAGCAACGAAAAAGACAGACGCCAGACTTGGTCTAGGCCCGTCCTAGACCTGTGGAAAAAAGAGATGGTCTAGGCCCGTCCTGGACCTAGGACGGGCCTGGACTATGGGTCGGTGGGGGTGTCTGATGCATGTTCAAAAATTAAGTTGAACCAGACATCCTGTCCATTCCACCTTGTTTGATAGGAAAGAATCATTTCTTCTTCGCTAACCTGGAGCCTAAAATCAAACCCGTTTGATGTTATCGTGCTATCATTTTTGATGGACCACAATGTCCTGCCAGTAGAAAGATCTGGGGAATAAGTTGTTACCCCGTTCTTGTGATAATAAAAAACCCAGCTTCTTTCTTCTTCGTCAGGCAGCCACCAAGCCAACACATTGTCCTTCATGTCAGATATGCTCATCTTCTTATATCTCCAAGGATAATAAGAGACCAAACCAAAGGTGGAGGAAGTCCAGTCTCCGATGTTAAGAGTAATTTCTTTTCCCACTTCTTTTTTAATATTGACTGCCTTAAAAATGAAAGTGGTGTCTTTGAACAACCTGTCTAAGATTGTGTGGCTTTCTCCGGAGCGCTTTACACCATTCACATAGAGACTCTTAGCGTTGGTCGTAGTCCAAGACAAAACAATGTCTTTCTCGCCATAAGGAATCTCTTCCTCTGGGAAAAAAACTTCTAGAGTGGGGTCCTTCTCTTCTTCCACCGGTGGAGGAGGCGGTGGAAGTGGTTTTTTACAACAACTCTGAATAATCAGAGACCCTAATATCAGCACTAATCCAGTTGCTAATATCGTGGATTTAACATGCCTTCTCATATTTATTTTTTAATTTATTTGCCTATGTTATAGCATAAAAAATGGAAGAGGTCAATCATCATTAGTCACAAATTACTTTAAATGTTGTTGTCTCAGTTAAGGCATAATTTCCATCGTCACCATTCCCTTCTCCACTAGCTAAAACACTTACTCCAGGGCCAGAAGAAACTCCT
>DIRP01000023.1 GCA_002427525.1 Bacteroidales bacterium UBA5433
ATATTCAGCAGGTCGTCTTTTGCAATGCGGGTAATGTATTCTGCCTGGATTTGCTTTTTTTGGATTTTGTCAATATCCTGAAAATACAACACGTCTTTTGATGTGGCGCAGGATAGCAAAAGAAAGGAAAAAAATACCAGATAATGTTTTTTCATAATTTTTATGCAAGTTTACAAATATAACTAATTAACAAATACAAGCAGTTTTATGCTGTAGTATGATTTGCAAGTATTAAATTAGCAGTATGAACATTTTTATGATTGGCGGAACGGGGCTTCTGGGAAGTCAGGCCGCATACGAATTGATACAGCGTGGTCACAAAGTAAGTACCCTGGCGTTGCCGCCGTTGCCGGCAGGTGCTGCATTGCCAAAAGAAATGAACGTGACGTACGGGAACTTTATGGAGTTGGGCGACGACGAACTTTTACAAATTCTTTCCGGTAATGAAGGTTTTGTGTTCGCGGCCGGGATTGACGAACGGCTTACGGCACCGGCTCCCATTTACGATATGTTTCAAAAGTTTAATACGCACGCCCTGGAGCGGGTGCTGCGGCTGGCAAAACAAGCAGGTGTAAAACACAGCGTAATCTGCGGTTCGTACTTTACGTATTTTGCCAAAAGCCGTCCCCAACTGGAACTAACAAAACACCATCCGTACATCCGCAGCCGTGTGGATCAGGAAAAAATGGCTTTGTCTTTTGCAGAGCCGGGTTTTGATGTGGCCGTGCTGGAGTTGCCGTACATTTTTGGAACGCAGCCCGGGCGTAAACCCGTATGGGTGTTTTTGGTAGAGCAGTTGCTGAAAATGAAAAAGAAAACCCTATACCCGCGCGGTGGGACTACTATGGTAACGGTAAAACAGGTGGGGCAGGCCGTCGCCGGCGCTCTGGAAAAGAACCGGGGAGGCAATGCGTATCCCATTGGGTATTATAACATGACATGGCGTGAAATGCTGGGTATTTTCCATAAGTATATGGGCGAGCCCGGCAAGAAAATTGTTACCATTCCTACGTTCCTGTACAAATTGTCTGCCCGCAGCACGTTGAAAGAGCATGTGAAAGCGAACCTGGATTCGGGACTTCATCCTGTAGAGTTTGCGAAGCTGCAATGTTCCAACCAGTTTATTGATAAATCGTTAGGGTGTGATTTTCTGGGTGTAACGGAAGACGACATAGATGCTGCCATTGGGCAGTCTGTCACGCTGAGTCTGGATATTATCCGGAATAAAGCGGACGTAGTGGACATGCGCGGCGAGTAAAACGAATACCGGCGCAAGTAAAACGAACACCGGCGCAAGTAAAACGAACACCGGCAGGCGCGTTGTCCGAACCAAAAAACCTGCTTATCTTTGACGTGTTAAATACCCGAAGTGTTAAATACCAAGTGTTATGAAGTTTTTTATTGATACAGCTAATTTGGAGCAGATACGCCAGGCACGCGATCTGGGCATTCTGGATGGTGTGACTACCAATCCGTCGTTGATGGCACGCGAAAACATCCGCGGTCAGGATGCCATTATGGCACATTACCGCCAGATTTGTGAGATGGTGGACGGGGATGTGAGTGCCGAGGTGTTTTCCACAGACGTGGAAGGAATGCTTGCCGAGGCCGAAAAACTGGCTGCCCTGCATAAAAACATAGTGGTGAAAATTCCTTGTACAGCCGAAGGCATAAAGGCCATCAAAGCCTTGACGGCCCGCAAGATACCCACCAACTGCACGCTGGTCTTTACCGTGGGACAGGCCGTGCTGGCCGCCAAGGCCGGTGCCAGGTACGTCTCGCCTTTTGTGGGAAGATTGGATGATATTAGTGAAGACGGGGTAGGGCTGGTGGCACAGATTGTGGAGGTGTTCCGTACGTACGGCTACCCAACGCAGGTATTGGCCGCCTCTATTCGCCATACGCGCCACATTATTGAGTGTATGGAAGTGGGGGCAGATGTGGTGACGTGTCCGCTGAAGCCCATATTGGGTTTGCTGGACCATCCGCTGACGGACAAAGGACTGGCGCAATTTGTTGCGGACGCCAAAAAAATGAGTGAGGAGTGAACGGGTGAACGGGTGAAGAGTGAACAAGTGAGAAATTTATGAATTTGAAATTACCGGAAGAGCTGAATCAGATTCTCTCGTTTGCGCGGGAGGAGGCTATGCGTCTGGGGAGTTATACCGTGACGGGTGACCACCTGTTTTTGGCCATTATCCGCCATCAGGAAAACGATGCTTATCAGGTGCTTACTATGCTGGATTTGCTGCTGTGGCAAATGAAAAACCTGATTGAGAGCAAAGAGACAGGCAGGACCATGATACCGCCGGATCAGGCAGATAAATTGTCGCTGTCTGAGCATGCCGAAAAAAGCCTGAAGGCTATGTACCTGGAGGCTAATAAAATGGGACAAACCGTTCCGGGGAGCTTGCACCTGTTGCTGGCTTTACTGTCTATAGATAACGGGATTGGTGTGTATTGGCTGCGTACCAAAGGCGTGACAGCCGAAGCGCTGCGGGCTCATCTGAAAGGTGAGGTGCCGTTGAACATTAAAGGGATTCAGCGCAAGCGGCCGGCCATTCGCAAAGAGGGGATGCCTGCTCCGGAAGGGAAATTTCCTGCTCCGGAAGGGGATTTCCCGCCCAGGTTGCCTCGTCCCGCTAAAGGGACTGCAGGGAAAGGGGTTCCGGGGAAGGATGCCTCGGCAACGCCCTTATTGGATTTGTATGCGCTGGATTTGACGGAAGAGGCTCGTTCGGGGAAATTGGATCCGGTGGTATGCCGAAACAGCGAAATTGAGCGTCTGGCGCAGATTTTGGGCCGGCGCAAGAAGAACAATCCGGTGCTGATTGGGGAGCCGGGTGTGGGAAAATCGGCCATTGTGGAAGGTCTTGCCGAGCGGATTGCCCGTCGGAAAGGCGCGCCCACGTTGCAAGGGAAGCGCATCCTTTCTTTGGACATCGGTTCTGTGGTTGCCGGGACAAAGTACCGCGGGCAATTTGAAGAACGTATGAAAGGGTTGCTTGCCGAGTTAAAAAAGAATCCCAATATCATTTTGTTTATTGACGAGATTCATACCTTGATTGGGGCCGGTGCTACGGGCGGAAGCGGGGGTGGTTCGCTGGATGCGGCCAACATGCTGAAGCCGGCGCTGGCGCGTGGAGAGCTCCAATGCATTGGTGCCAGTACCATGGATGAATATCGGGAGTATATTGAGAAGGACGGGGCGCTGGAACGGCGTTTTCAGAAAGTGCTGGTGGAGCCGACAAAATACAATACTACCTTGAAGATTCTGCAGACAATTGCTCCGCGGTACGAAGAGCACCACCTGGTGCATTATACGCCGGCTGCCTTGGATGCCTGCGTGAGGCTTTCCCAGCGGTATATTACGGACCGGTGCCTGCCCGACAAGGCCATTGATGTGATGGACGAGGCCGGTTCGCACGTGCATATAAGCCACCTGCAACTTCCGCAGGCGTTGACCGAACTGGAAGAGCAACTGGACGGTATCATGATGGAAAAACGTGCCGCCGTTGATAAGAAAGACTATAAAAAAGGCTCGGCTTTACGGGAAAAAGAAAAGGAACTGGAGGAAAAACTGGCAGCGGAAAGAAACAGCTGGTACGAAGAGCAGAAGAAAAACAGAAAGGACGTGACGGCAGATACTATTGCAGAAGTGGTGTCTATGATTACGCAGGTTCCTGTGAGCCGTGTGTCTGAGTCTGAAACGCACCGGCTGGTGAAGATGGCAACTATCCTTAAAGAGAAGCTTGTTGGACAGGACCAGGCAGTAGATGCCATGGTGCGTGCCATCCACCGCAACCGGGCCGGACTGAAAGATCCGGACAAACCCATTGGAACGTTTATTTTTCTGGGTCCTACGGGGGTGGGCAAAACACACCTGGCCAAATTGCTGGCTACATATATGTTCGATTCCCCCGATTCTTTGGTGCGTATAGATATGAGTGAGTATATGGAAAAATTTGCTGTGAGCCGGCTGATTGGAGCGCCTCCGGGGTATGTGGGGTACGATGAAGGGGGGCAGTTGACCGAGCGGATACGTCGCAAGCCGTATGCTGTGGTGTTGCTGGATGAAATTGAAAAGGCGCATCCCGATATTTTCAACTTGCTGTTGCAGGTTTTTGATGAGGGGCGTTTGACGGACAGCAACGGGCGGCATGTGGATTTTCGCAATACCATTTTGATTATGACTTCTAATATCGGGAGCCGGGAATTGAAGGATTTTGGCAGCGGTGTTGGGTTTGCCACGCTTGCAACCGGGGCGGCAGATACCGGGGAAGAGCGGCGCAAGGCCATTATAGAGAAGGCGTTGGGCAAGACGTTCAATCCCGAGTTTTTGAACCGTGTTGACGAGCAGGTTGTCTTTAATGCGCTGGATAAGGACCATATTTTCCAGATTATTGAAATTGAACTGGCCGAGTTGTATGAACGTATTGAGCTGGCCGGTTTTTCTTTAGATATCTCCAAAGAAGCAAAAGATTTTGTGGCCGGCAAAGGATTTGATCCGCAGTACGGGGCGCGTCCGCTCAAACGGGCTATCCAGCGTTACCTGGAAGATCCGTTGTCCGAAGCCATCATAAGCCGTGAATTGGAGCCGGGTGCAAAAATGCAAATAAACTTAAATGCTGAAGGTACCGATACCGTTGTCAATTAAAGGAAATTTTTGTACTTTTGAAGGTTGATTTGATGCTTTATGGAGGATAGAATTCAGAAGATAAACATTGAGGACGAAATGAAGAGCGCGTACATAGATTATTCTATGTCCGTAATTGTTTCCCGAGCCCTCCCCGATGTGCGTGACGGCCTTAAACCGGTCCACCGTCGGGTTCTTTACGGGATGTCAGAGCTGGGACTTGCCAGCAGCAAACCCACTAAAAAATCGGCACGTATTGTAGGGGAGGTTTTGGGTAAGTACCATCCGCACGGTGATTCGAGTGTGTACGAGGCCATGGTGCGTATGGCCCAGGATTGGAGTATGCGGTATATGCTGGTGGAAGGTCAGGGAAACTTTGGTTCCGTTGACGGGGATTCTGCAGCAGCCATGCGGTATACAGAAGCTCGTTTGCGTCGGTTGGCGGAAGAGGTGCTGGCCGATATGGACAAGGATACGGTCAACTTTAAGAATAATTTTGATGACTCCCTGCAGGAGCCTTCTGTATTGCCTGCCAAGGTGCCTCTGTTGCTTTTGAACGGGGCCAGCGGGATTGCCGTGGGGATGGCTACCAATATGCCTCCGCACAACCTGGGAGAGATTGTGGACGCCGTGTGTGCTTATATAGATGCCGATGATATCACCGTTGATGAGCTGATGAAGCATGTGAAGGGTCCCGATTTTCCTACCGGGGGCATCATATACGGTACGGCCGGGATTCGCGATGCTTATGAAACAGGCCGGGGTCGCATTGTGGTCCGGGCCAAGACAGATATAGAGGTAGCTTCGAGCGGCCGGGAAACGATTGTGGTAACCGAGATTCCCTATATGGTCAATAAGCGCGAGCTGATTAAGAAGATTGCCGAGTTGGTGGAGAGCAAGCGCCTGGAGGGGATTTCTTTTGTGAATGACGAGAGCGACCGCACCGGCATGCGTATAGTCATTAAGCTGAAGATGGGGGCAGTGGCCAACGTGGTGTTGAACAGCCTGTTTAAATATACGGCCATGCAGAGTTCTTTCTCTGTGAACAACATCGCACTGGTGGACGGTCGTCCGCGGCTGCTGAACCTGAAGAGGCTGATCAAATATTTTGTGCGCCACCGCCATCAGGTGGTGGTCCGCCGGGCCCGTTTTGAGCGGGAACAGGCTGCAAAACGGGCACACATCCTGGAAGGGCTGCTGAAAGCACTGGACATCCTGGACGAAGTGATTGCCTTGATCCGTGCGTCTCAGACCGTGGAAGAGGCTCGTACCGGGTTGCAGGAGGAATTTGAGTTTACCGCGGAACAGGCCTCGGCAATTGTGGAAATGCGTTTGAGGCAGCTGACCGGGCTGGAACGGACGCGCTTGCAGGCCGAGTACGACCAGCTGATGGAACTGATTCACAATTTGGACGAGTTGCTGGCCAGCGAGGTGTTGCAGATGAACCTGATCAAAGAGGAGCTGCTGGATGTGAAGGAGCGGTTTAACGACCCGCGGCGGACAGCCATTGAATACGCAGCCGGTGATTTTAATCCGGAAGATTTTTATCCGGACGAAGACGTGGTCATTACGATTTCCCATCTGGGATATATTAAGCGTACCAACCTGAATGAGTATAGGTTGCAGGGTAGGGGCGGTGTAGGGTCGCGGGGGAGTGATACGCGTGAGGAAGATTTTATTGAACATATATATACGGCCAATATGCACAGTACCATGTTGTTCTTTACGCAGAACGGCAGGTGTTACTGGCTGAAAGTGTACGAGATTCCCGAGGGGAATAAGACGTCTAAGGGCCGGGCCATTCAGAATGTCATTAACATTGAGCCCGGGGATAGCGTGTGTGCTTACATTAACGTGAAGAACCTGACGGACGAAGAGTATATAAACAACAATTATATTGTGTTGAGTACGGAGCGTGGGGTTGTGAAGAAAACTACGTTGAAAGCATATTCCAATCCGCGTTCGACAGGTGTAAATGCCATAACCATTCGTGAAGACGATCATTTGCTGGAAGCGTGTCTGACAGATGGCAATTGCGAATTGCTACTGGGGGCTCGGGAAGGCAAATGCGTGCGCTTTGATGAGCGCGACGTGCGTCCCATGGGACGCACCGCCTCCGGCGTGCGCGGCATCTCCATAGAGGATAATGATCAGGTAGTTGGCATGATATGTGCAGATACTACAGCAGGTGCTACAGGTGATACTTGCAATGCACCCCGGGCCTCGGCTTTAAGCGACTTCATCGAGCCTCCGCATGTGCTGGTAGTTAGTGAACATGGCTATGGAAAACGTTCATTGATTGAAGATTACAGGAAAACTGCCCGTGGTGGCAAAGGCGTGAAAACCTTGAATGTCACCGAGAAAACTGGCAAACTAATTGCAATCAAAGCTGTTACAGATGATAACGACCTGATGATTATCACGCGTTCCGGTATTACCATCCGGTTAGCTGTAAGTGATATAAGACTTTCCGGGCGTGCTACTCAGGGTGTACGGCTTATCAACCTGCGTGAAGGGGATACCATTGCTGCCGTTTGCTGTGTGAGCAAAAGCGATCCGCTTCCCAAAGAAGAAATTGAAGAGATATAAATAAACTTATTTTTGAAATAACACATAATACTCATGAAAAAACTAATCTCGGTTGCCCTTACGTTACTTCTAGTGTTACAATTGGGCGCACAACCAAAAGAAGTGCAAAACCTTCTTAAGACTTATGAAAAAACCAAAGCTCAAACGGAGCTTGCCAAACGTAATGATAAACCGGCAACGTGGATTCGTTATGCTCAGGCTTTAACTAAGGCTTATTCCTATCCCACAGACAATTTGTGGGCAGGACTATCCTCCCTGGAAGCCAGAGTTGTATTGAAAGACCAGCGGGCACTTTCTACGGAATACAAACAGGTGCAGGGTGAAGATTATGAGGTAGTTAAATATGCCGATAAGGATTTGTATTACAATGCAGACGGGAAACTTACTTTCTGGGTTGTTACAAAACCTGTTATTGAAGGAGTAAACTTGCTTGGCGAGGCTTTTCAGGCTTATAAAAAAGCAGCAGAACTGGATACCAAAGGGAGCAACAAGTCTGATATTCAGGAAGGGTTGACTTTTATTGCAAACAACCATATAAACGAAGCCATGGCTTCCTATACCCTTGGTGACTTTACAAAAGCATCTCTGGGATTTGAGGAGTCTTTTGCTGCAGCATCGCATCCGGCATTGAATGTAGTAGATACAACCATTGTGTATTATGTGGGTTTGACTGCACTTATGGATAAGAATTTTGAACGTGCCATCACATTCTTTGACAAATGTCTTACGATGGGTTACGATTCGTCCGGTGATACTTATGCTAACCTTGCAGAATCTTATAAGCAAACGGGTGACTTGGAGAAAAGTAAAGAATTGTTGTCCCTGGGCTTTACTAAATATCCTGACAGCCAAAGCATTTTGGTTGCCTTGATTAATATCTACCTGGAAAGTAATGACGATCCCAATAAAGTGCTTGCCTTTATTCGGCGTGCTCAGGAAAATGAGCCTGATAATCCCAGCTTGTATTATGCAGAAGGTAACGTCTTAAAAGGTTTGGGTAAATTTGACGAGGCTATTGAGATGTATGGAAAATCGACGCAAATTGATCCGGGCTTCTTCTTTGGATTTTTCCAAATGGGTCAGTCCTATTACGACAGAGCTGTTGATATTCAGACAGCAGCTTCTGACGAGTTGGACGATAACAAGTACATGAAAATGGTGGAAGAGTTAGATCAGATGCTGGAAAATGCTATTGCTCCTTTTGAAAAAAGTTTTGAATTGGCACAAGAACAAGAACTCAAAGATGTAGTAGTAGAATACCTGAAAAACATTTATTTCCGCCTTCGTACCAAGAGTCCGGAATACGAAGCTGCCTACGAGAAATACAACCAAATGATGCTGGAAGAATAGGTGTTGCTGTTGCTGTTGCCGCGGCTGCCGGCTCTGGCTGGCTGGCTGGCTGGCTGGCGGGCTGTTGCGGTGGCGAAAACACGGCACATTTTGTAAAAAGCGCAGACATGTGATGTTCTGCGCTTTTTTTTGTGTGTTTTTGTGTGTAAGTGCGCCAAAGAGCGCCGGTGAGGATGTTGAGGGCGTTGGTGGCGGGTGCCAGCATTCAAAGGTATTCCCTGGGGGTTTCTTTGCCGGTGAGGATGTTGAGGGCGTTGGTGGCGAGGGCGAGCATTTCGTCTTCGCCGGGGTAGGTGTGGCAGGGGGCAAGGAAACCGATTTGTTTGGTGATCTGGTCCACAAAGGGTTTGCTGTGGGCAATGCCGCCGGTAAAAAGGATGGCGTCGATGTGGCCGTGCAGAACGGCAGCCATGGCGCCAATTTCTTTGGCTACGGTGTAGGCCATTGCATTAAAAACAGCCGTTGCCGAGAGTGCCGAGGGGGTGGCACTTGCCGAGGGGGCAGTGGCAGAAGCGGTGCTGGTGGTGGGGGTGGCCGGTGTGGTGGTGGTGTTGCTGGCGGGAGTGGCCGGTGTGGTGGCCTGGGCCTGGGCATCGGCCTGGGCCTCGGCTTGGATGCGGGCGCAGAGTTCCAGGAAGGAGTTGGTGCCGGAGAGGGCGACCATGCCGCCTTGGCCGGCGATTTTTTTGCGGATTTCCTCAAAAGTGTATTTGCCTGAGAAACAGAGGTGTGCGAGTGAAAGAGCGGGGATGGAGCCGGCGCGTTCGGGAGCAATGGGGCCTTCTCCCTGCAGGGCGTCGTTTACATCTATGATGCGGCCTTTGCAATGGGCTCCAACGGAAATGCCTCCGCCTAGATGCACTACTATGAGATTCAGTTGGTTGTATGGGGTGCCGCAGTCTGCTGCGTAGCGTTTTGCGATGGCTTTTTGGTTGAGTGCGTGCAGGATGGAGCTGCGTTGGATTTCCGAGAATCCGGTGATGCGGGCTACGTCCAGGAGTTCGTCAACGACAACGGGGTCGGCAATAAATGCCTGGCAGTCCGGGATTTGTGAGGCTATGCTGTGGGCCAACAGTCCTCCCAGGTTGGAGGCATGCTCGCCTCCGTATCCTTCCGACAGGTGTTTGATCATGAGGTCGTTAACAGTGTACGTGCCTGATGGAATGGGCTTAACCAGGCCTCCGCGTCCAATGACAGCAGCGAAATTTTGCAGGTGGAGTTTGTTTGCGGTCAGTTCGTTCAAAATGGTTTCTTTGCGGAACTCGTATTGTTGAAAAACGCGGGGGTAGGGGGCCAGCTCTTTAGCGGTGTGTCGGATGGTGGTAGAGAAAATTTCGTGCAGGTCTTCCAAAGCTGCTTCATATACGGCTATTTTTGTGGAGGTGGATCCGGGATTTATTACTAGAATCTGCGTTTTCATGAGTGGCATAATTTTATGGGGGAGCAAACAAAGTTAAAAAAAATAAGGGGCTGTTCAACAGCCCCTTATACCTTATTGGCTTTTTTTTGGTTTTTATTTTGCAGTCACTGCCGCGAGGGCGATGGAGTTGAGCTTGGTGTTGGTGGAATCGGCTCGGCTTGAAAGGACACAAGGGGCCGAGGCGCCCACAACGATGGCGGCTTGCTGTGACTCGGGGCTCAGTTGGCTGAGGCTCTTGTACATGACGTTGGCGCTTTCGATGTTGGGGAAGAGCATGCAGTCCACGTCGCCGGCTACAGGGCTCTGCAGTTTTTTGATGGCAACTGCCTCGGCACTAAGGCATACGTCGAGGGCCATGGGGCCGTCGGCTACGCAGCCGGTAATCTGGTTGCGGTCGACCATCTTGGAGAGGATGGCGGCGTCTACGCAGGCGGGCATGCCGGGGAGCATTTGTTCCGTGGCGGCGACAAAGGCGACTTTGGGTTTGGGGATGCCGAGTGCGTGTGCGGTGTTGACCAGGTAGCGTGTCATGGCGGTTTTCTGGTTGAGATCCGGTGCCGGAATGACAGCTATGTCGCTTAGGATGATGAATTTATGGTAGTTGGGATGTGTCAGTACCGATACGTGGCTGAGGACGGCTTTCGGGGGCAGCAGTCCTTTTTCTTTGTTCAGGATGGCGCGCATGTATTTGTCGGTACTGCATTGTCCTTTCATGAGGATGTCACCTTCTCCGTTTCTGACCATTTCGACGGCGCGGGCGATGGCGCTCAGTTCGTCTTCTATGTTGATAATGGTAAATGTGGCGGGGTCGATGCCTTCTTCGTGGCAGACAGAGAGGATCTGTTGTTGTTTTCCAACGAGGATTCCATCTACAATGCCTTTTTTAATAGCTTGGTAAACCGCGGAAATGGTGTGATCGTCAACGCCCCAGGCGGCTACCAGCCTTTTTTTCTTTTGTGAGCGTAGCAGCTCAAATATTTCTTCAAATGATTTCATATGTAGTATGTGATTTAGTTCAGGTTCAATTTGTGTGGTTTGTGGTTCAATTTGTCAGGTTCAGGGTGTCGGTGGCAATCACCAGTTCTTCGTCTGTGCTGATGACAGCAATTTTAGTGCCCGAGCTGTTGGTAGAGAGAATGGTGTCTTCTCCGCGTACGGTTTTGTTTTTTTCTTTGTCAAAGGTAACACCTAAGTAGCCTAAACGGGTGCCAATGAGTTCGCGAACGTGTGCGTCGTTTTCGCCGATGCCTCCGGTGAAGACAATCAGGTCTGCTCCGTTCATGGCTGCTGCGTAGGCGCCGATGTATTTTAACACCCTGTAGGAGAAGGTTTTGTGTGCCAGTATGGCGCGGGGGTTGCCTTCGCGAACGGCGTTTTCAATATCCCGGCAATCTGAACTCGGCCCGTAAAGACCAAGGAGTCCGCATTTTTTGTTCAGGAAGTTGTTGGTTTCTGCTGCAGTCCAGCCTTCTTTTTCTTGCAGGAAGGTGACGATGGAGGGGTCAATATCGCCGGTGCGGGTTCCCATGACGAGGCCTTCAAGCGGGGTGAATCCCATGGAGGTGTCGATGGATTTTCCGTTTTTTATAGCGGTAATGGACGAGCCGTTGCCCAGGTGGCATGTAATGATTTTGGATTTGTCGAAATCCAGTCCTGTTAGTTTGCAGGCTTTGCGTGCAACAAATTTGTGGCTGGTGCCGTGGAATCCGTACCTGCGGATGTTGTATTTTTCATACATTTCGTAAGGAACGGCGTACATATAGGCGTAATCGGGCATGGTTTGGTGGAAAGCTGTATCAAATACGGCCACTTGTTTTGCTTTGGGCAGCAGTTTGTCAATTGCATTGATACCCAGTAAGTGAGCCGGGTTGTGGAGCGGTGCCAGTTCTGCCAGTTTTTGAATATTTTCTTTTACTTGCTTGTTAATGACTACACTATCCTTGTAGTAATGGCCTCCCTGAGCAACGCGGTGTCCTACAGCCTGGATTTCTTCAAGCGATTTCAGCACGCCCCATTTGGAATCTGTCAACAGGTTCAGTACTCCCTGAATACCTGCTGTATGATCGGGGACAGGTTGCTCGACTTTGTATTTTTCCCGGTCGCCAATGAGTCTTTTATGGGTTACTATTCCCATTTCCAGGCCAATGCGTTCTACTATACCTTGTGCCAGAAGCGTATAGTCGTTTTCTGCCTTCATATTAAGCACTTTATACTTAATGGAAGAACTGCCGCAATTTAAAACAAGAATTGTCATAGTTGGTTTTGGTAAGATTTTTTTATTAATTTTGAGGTACTTGTAATTGATTCTGAAGAATCGGCAAAATTACAGAAACTATACGTGACTTGCAAGCTTGAGGAGAAGGAAAAATAGTGCAGCATTCCCGCCCGCTGCCGCAGTTCTTTGCGGCACTTTGGGCGGTCTTTATTTTGGGGGTGGCGCCGGTGGGGCCGTTTCCGGTATTTTCTTTAGGCCGAGGCCGGGGCCAGAGTTAAGCTTGGAGCGGACGTTGGGGCCGGGTTTGGTATTTGATCCGAGGCTGAGGCTTTGGCTCTGGGTTTTGGCTTTTTTCACGCTGTTGCTGCTGCTGTGCTTTTTTGCCGGCCTGTGGTTTCTCAGGCGCCGCCCGGGGCATGTGCACATCAGGAAAGGTGTGGGCCGAGCTTCCGGTGGTGCGCTGCGCGTCTACTCCCAAAGCCAGCTGCGGTACCGGTTTGGGCGCCCTCTGTATTTCCTGGGGCTGGCTGCCTTGTGTTTTGTTTCCTTTTGGAATGGCTTTTTGCGTCAGTATCCGGTCGGGAGTGGCTCCGGATCTGGCCTCGGGTCTGGCTCCGGGTCTGGCGGGGCTTCGGGGTCCGTGCTGCAGTCGGGTGAGAAGGTGCATTTGTATTTGCGGGTGATGGATTTTCCGGTGTTCGTTGTGACTGCGCAGGGGAGGCATTACCAGCGGGTGGATTGCCGTCTGGTGGCGTATGCCGGGGACAGGTATGAGGAAATTCCCGGGAATGAGAATCTGGTTGTTTACATACTCGATGAAAATGCGGCGGGATTGGGCGAAAAAGCTGTGGAATTGGGCGAAAATGGGGCGGGATTGGGCGAAAATAGGGCGGGTGCTTTGCCGGGGAAGAAAATGCAGTGGCTTCCGGGGGATCTGTTTGTGACGCATTGCAAAACATTTTCAATCGGAGGGGAAAAGGAGGCCTCGGCTTTGGGTTCAGCTTCCGGCTCGGGATCGGGGACGACTTTGGCCTCGGCTTTGGGTTCAGCTTCCAGTCCGGCTTCGGCCTCGGCTTTCCGTCAGCAAAGCAAAACTGATTTTGACTATCCGGCGTATATGGCTCGCCGAGGGTTTTACCATCGTGCCTACGTGTATGATTACAAGCGTGTTGAAGGGAAGTTGACCGCTAGGGAAAAGCTACTGAGGTTACGGGTTCCGTTGTCGGCGGGTTGGGGGCAAATAGCAGAAAATGCAGATGGGGCGGAGGTTCGGGAAGCGCGGGATGTGCAGGAGGTTCGGGAGAGGAGGAAGCGTGCCGGGACGTTGCTTTTAGGAATTTGTTTGGGGGATAAAAACAATTTGGGGAAGGATGTTCGGGAGCGGTTTAATGCAGTTGGTGCAGGTCATGTGCTGGCAGTTAGCGGATTACATGTGGGGGCGTTGTATGGCAGTTTTATTTGGATCCTGGAGTTGTGGAGCAGGCTGAAAAAGAACAGGCGGTACAGGTTCCGAAGAAAACGCTTTTCGAGAAAGGGGCCTTCGGTGGGAAAATTTTCAAGGCAATCCGGGCGGGGGCTTTCGGGTGTGGAGCTGCAGGCGTGGAGGCTGATGGTGCTAAAAACGTATTCGGTGCGGAGGGGTACCTGGGTGCATGTTCCGGCGTTGGTGCTTATCTGGATGTATGCTGCAGTTGTGGGGTTTAGTACGAGCGTGATGCGTGCAGCTTTGATGCTGACGGTTTATGGAGTTGGGAAGTTGCTGGGGTACAGAGCATTTGGTTTGAATGTTTTGTCTATTGCTGCGTTGTTGCTAGTGGTGATCGAGCCGATGTATTTGTTTGATTTGGGTTTTCAGTTGTCTTTTAGTGCGGTGTTGAGCCTGATGTTGTTTTTCCCGTTGTTTCGGAACGTATTGAGTGTGCGGAAAACCGTGCCTCGGTATTTGTGGGAGTTGTTTTGCTGTTCCTTGTCGGTGCAGGTGGGAACGCTGTGGTTGTCGTGGGGGACATTTGGCATATTGCCTTTGTATGCTTTGTTCTGCAATATGCTGGTGGTCCCGCTGGCAACGTTGATTTTGTATTCGTTTATGGGGTATCTGGTGGTATTTGGCGTGGGTCGTTTGCTGGTGCTTCTTTTGGGTGGTACTGCTGCCGGTGTTGTGGGGAGTATTGAGGGCGGTATTGCGGGAAGTGTAGCTGCCGACGTTGCAGGCGGTGTAGCTGTCGATATTGTGGGCAGTGTCGATATCGGTGGCGTGGGAAATATCCAGGCCGGTATTGTAAAAAGTGTGCAGGCTGTGCTGAAGTTTGTGACGGACGTAATGCATTATTTGGCAGACTGGATTGATAGGGTGGTGGGGTTTTTTGCCGGGTTGCCTTTTGGAGTTGTTGAGTATCAGCTTACTGCAGTTGAACAAGTGCTTTTAGTATGGTGTACGTTCTATCTGTATTTTGCTTTGCGAGAGCGGGAGCGGGAGTGAACGGTGGCGCGAATTGGGCTGCTAGATTCAATCAAGCGCGCCAAAAAAAATTGAAGAAAATGTATTTAATTGAAATACACAGTGTTGTAGAGTTGTTTAAAAAAGTTGGCGCGCTTGATTGAATCTAGCAGTGCGCCAAAAGGAGAAATTTTATGTGGTATCATATCAGTGTACAGGGAAATAAGGGTCAAAGTATGTTTTGGACTAATAAAGAAATACTTCATGCCATTGATCTTTTGGGAGTTTACAGTCATTTGCATAAAGTAGATGTGCTGGCTTATCAGTTTTTATCAAATCATTATCATTTGATTGTAGCCTGTGATAAACCAACGGATTTCATGCATGGATTTAGAATTAGTTATTCGCAATATTTTAATAACAAATACAATACATCAGGTTCTGTTGGGAAGCATCACTATTCGTGTGGAGTGATTTCAAATCGTACCAAATTGGAAGACAGATTGATTTACGTTTTGAGAAACTCTGTCAAACACGGAATTGAGGAGCATCCGTATTGCGATCCATACAATTCTGCTCAATACTATTTTTTAAAAGAACGCAATATGTATGAACCTGAAAAGCTGCGAATTGCAGGAAAAAAGTATACGCTTAACAACAGCAATTATTATATTCCTGAACATTTTTTATTGGATTCCGGAGGGCACATTTATCCGCGCAGTTTTTTGAATTACAAGGCAGTGGAAAATGTGTTTAAACTTTATTCCAATTTTTTACAGAAAATTTCGACACCCACAGAAAATGAGGTTATTGCTAATAACGGGAAGCCTCCAACTCCAAAAAAAATAAAAATAAACGATCTGTTGCTTAGCGAAAAGATAGTGGAACTTATTAAACCAAGAACTATTCTTTCTTTAGATATTGATGAGGTGGTTTCATTATGCCGAAAATTTACAAAGAGCCGGTCGGTATCTGTCAGGCAATTGAGCCGAGTTTTTGGAATTCCCGAAACGAGCCTGCGCCGGTTGCTTTCCACGTAGGTGGTGCAGGTGGCTTTCCATGTAGGTGGTTGCAGGTTGCTTTCCATATAGGTGGTTGCAGGTGGCTTTCCATGTAGGTGGCGTAGGTGGCTTTCCATGTAGGTGGCCCAGGTGGCTTTCTATGTAGGTGGTGCCGGCTGTTGGTTCATTTTGGTGCATTTTTGCGTGTTTTGGCGCACTTTGGCGCAGTCTAGATTCAATCAAGCGCGCCAAAAAAAATGGGGAAAAATGTATTTGGCTGAAATCTAAACGATTGTGGAGGTGGTGAAAAAAGTTGGCGCGCTTGATTGAATCTAGGGAGCAGCCGCATGGCAAAAATCTGCAAGTTTCTGTATATTTGCGGCACTAAATCAGAGTTATTATGGGCGGTTTTTTCGGAGTTGTTTCTAAAGCACCTTGTGCAAATACAATTTTTTACGGGACTGATTATCACTCACATATGGGTAATAAACGGGCCGGGTTGGCGACAATGAATGAGCAGGGAATCGTGAAAAGGTCCATTCATAGCATTGAGAACAGTTATTTCCGTAATAAGTTTGAGGACGAATTGGGTGACTTTACGGGGAATAGGGGATTTGGGGTGATTAGTGACAGGGATCCGCAGCCCATAGTTTTGCGCTCGCACTTAGGGACTTTTGCCATTGTTACGGTTGGAAAGATCAATAATTTGGAGGAGTTGGGCAACGAGTTGCTGGAAAAGGGAATCAATTTTTCTGAACTCAGTACAGGTCAGATCAATGCTACGGAATTGGTTGGGCATCTGATTACATTGGGTCAGACATTTGCGGAAGGTATCCGGTTGGTACAGGATAAGGTGCAGGGGAGCTGCAGCATGCTGATATTGACGCAAGACGGGATTATTGCTGCTCGTGACAAATACGGCAGGACCCCCATTGCGGTTGGGATTAGGTGTAGCAACGTGTACAATCCGGTGACAGATGCAGCCCGAGAAACGGGTGGTCGCTCCAATTTTTCTTTAGGGAAAGCCGAGGTTGGGTTTGGGCAGCCGGCCGGGCAAGCAGGCGAAGGGCAGCCGGAGTTGCTGGCGGTGGCGTTTGCGAGCGAGAGCTGCAGTTTTCCAAATCTGGATTTTCAGTTGGCGGGTTTTTTGGGGCCTGGCGAGGCCGTTTTGGTGCAGGAAACTCCGGAATTCTGCGCCGGGATGAAAACACTGCTGCCACTGAAGGTCCGGGAACAGTTTGTTTGTCCGGAACAATTTATTGACCCTGATAAACTTATTGACTCTGATAAACTTGTTGGCTCTAAGAGGAAAGATGCCTGGCGCAGTATTCCGGAGATTCACCAAATTCTGGCTCCCGGGGAAAAGTTGCAAATTTGCTCGTTCCTGTGGGTATATTATGGGTTCCCCACCTCGGCTTATGAAGGAATAAATGTAGAGGAAGTAAGGTTCCGGAATGGGGCGCTGGTTGGAAAAAGCGATGATACTGAGGTAGATGCCGTTTGCAGTATTCCGGATAGCGGGACGGGGATGGCGATGGGATATGCGGTGGGAAAAGGCGTTCCGTACAGGCAGGCTGTGGCAAAATATACGCCTACGTGGCCCAGGAGTTTTACTCCAAACGATCAGGAGCGCCGAAAATTGGTTGCCAGAATGAAGTTGTTGCCCAATTCGGATGTGCTGAACGGGTCTAAAATGGTGTGTTGCGACGATTCCATTGTTCGTGGGACGCAGCTGAAGAATAATGTGCAAGTGCTTTTTAGAAATGGAGTTAAGGAAATTCATGCCAGGATTTCTTGCCCGCCTATTATCAATACGTGCCCATTTCTGAGTTTTACGAATACGCGTGCGGAAATGGAGCTTGTTACGCGCCGGGTGATAGAGAAGCTTCAGTCGGCTGCAGCGAATCAGCTGAGTACAATGCAGTTGAGGTTGGATACGTTGAAAGTGTTTGTGGATGAAAATGCGCCTGAACATAGAGCTATGGTTGAGGAAATTTGTAAGGAAATGGGGTTTACTTCATTGAAATACAGTAGTATTATGAACTTAATAGAGTCAATAGGGCTACCTAAAGAAGACTTATGTACCTATTGTTTTGATGGAGCCGGTTGCGGTGAATGAAAAAAATGTTATATTTGAGAACATTTAACCTAACAAATCATCCCTAATTTCATGAACATCTTTGTATCCAGCCTTAGTTTCAAGGCTAAAAAAGAAGACCTGCTTGAACTATTCGCTCCTTTTGGGGAAGTACTCTCTGCTCGTATTATTCTTAATAAAGAGACGCGCCGCTCCCGCGGTTACGGCTTTGTTGAGATGTCGAGTCAAGAAGAAGGTCAGGCTGCCATTTCAGCATTGAATGGATCTGAACATATGGGCAGAACCATTAATGTAGCTATTGCCCACGATCGTCCGACTGCACCAGTTGCTCCGGTTGAGGAACCGGAAGTCGAAGTTGAATCTGAAGATTAGATTTTAAATCGCTCCCGGCAGGTAAAGGCCTGAATGGAATAGGCCAAAGCCACAAAAAAAGCTGACTTTTTAGTCAGCTTTTTACATATATGGCCCTACCTTCTAAGGCTGATATATTATTTTAAAAAAATAAAACAATCCGGACCGTCTGTAAAGCCGGTCCGAATTGTCAGTTCGTTTTGTGAAGAATCAACTTTCCTTGGGGAAGAATAATTGAAAAATCCCCAGGATTGCTGATAAAATCGACACGATGAGTGACAGCCATTTAATAATGTTTGCTGTATCCATGGTCTTGTTTGTTTAATACACTTATTAGGCTGCGACGTTAACTAAACTGTCGATCCATTCAATGATCCAAGCTAATCCGCTTACAAGTGCATTGAAAATTGCTTCAATAATTTGTAAAAAAATATTCATATCAAGTAAGAGTTTATTATTCAAAAACAAAAGACTCCAAAATACCAAGAATGGTAGTAAGGATGGTTATAATGAGGCTAATCCAAAGGATTATATTCTCATAATCCATATTGCTTTTCAATAATTATGAAAAAAATGCAACTATCCAGTCAATAATAGTTTGGAAAAATTCACCAAACCAGGCAAACAGATTTTGGAAAAATTCAACAAAAGCATCCATGATTTAAAAGATTAAGGTTAGTATTAAATAAGGTTATATGATACAAAAATAATCAATCTTGTGAAATATCCAACTCTCTGAGCAAATAATCTGCTCTTCCGATCTTGTCTATAAGGAAAAGAACGTACCTGATGTCTACCGAGATATTCCTGCAAACAGAGGGATCAAATTCAATATCGCTCATGGTTCCTTCCCATACGCGGTCAAAATTCAGTCCCAGCAGGTGGCCGTTGGCATTCAGGACCGGTGAGCCCGAGTTTCCTCCGCTGGTGTGGTTGGTGGCAATAAAACATACCGGGACGGTTCCGTCTGTTTCCCACCGTCCAAAATCACCTGCTGCATGAATATCACGCAGTTCCTGCGGGATGTTGTAATCAAAGTGGTTGGGATCGTCTTTTTGCATAATGCCTTCTATAGTGCTTACCGGTTTGTAAACAACAGCGTCTACCGGGCTATAGCCTGAGACGGTTCCGAAAGTAACACGCAGGGTGGAATTGGCGTCGGGGTAGAAAACCCGGTCTTTGTCAAATTCCATGATGGCCTGCATCCACGTGCGGTAGAGCAGGTTAAGCCGGCGGTTGATTTCTGTGATTTGCGGCTGGATGTCGTTCCTGTTTTTTTCGACAAACGGGTGGACCAGCCGGAAGGCTACGTCCTGCCGGATGAGTTCCAGTGCCTGAGCCGAGTCCAGAGCCAGAATTTCCAGGGTTTGTTGTTCGTCCAGGAAAGCCGAGGTGGAAAAGAGGCGCCCGGCGAGTGCCCGGATTTCTTCAGGGGAGGGGGCTGCCTCGTGAGCTGACGCAGACGCGGGCACTGCTGAAGCTGCTGATGCTGCAGCTGTGGGCGCTGTTGGTGCAACACGAGATGCTGCTTTGGCCGGTGCTGCGGCTGTGGGTGCTGCTGGTGCTGCAGCTGCAGACGCTGCCGATGGCAGCAGGTGCGGGGTGGGTTGCAGGGCGGTGTGGAACTCGGCAAAGAGGATTTCAAAAATTTCCCGGTCGATGGGCCGGTAGTAGTCTTTGAAGAAAGCCTGGGCCAGGGGGAGGGCGGCCTGGGGGCCCCGGCGCGCTACCTGGCGTTCCAGGTTGTCTGCGAAGCGCAGGAGTTCCACGGCCAGGATGGCCTCGGTATACATTTCGGAGGCAAACTGCAAGGGTTCCAGTTGCTCGTATAGTTCTTTCATGCGGGGAACCAGGGTGATGTATTCCTGGCGGCCTGTGTTTTCTGCCCACTGCAGGAACCGTTCCTCAAAGGCTTGCTTTTTGGCAATGGTGCCCGCATTGAGGATGCCTCGGCTTTCTCCCTGCCATTTTTTCCAGGCGTTGGATACGCTGGCATTTTTGCTGGCATACTGGATGCGAACTGCCTGGTCTTTAGCTTGCTCGCGGTTCATCACTTCCAGCCGGAGGGTGCGCAGGTGAATTTTCTGCGGGTTGGAACGGAGGGCCAGGTATTCCACAGCCGGTGAAAGGACGTACTGCTGGGTGCGTCCCGGATAGCCGTACACCATGGTGAAATCGCCTTCCTGTACGCCTTTGGCGCTGATGGTAAAATGATACTTAGGTTGGTAGGGCACGTTGTCGGGGCTGTATTCTGCGGGCTGGTTGTCTTTGCCGGCATAAATGCGGAACAGGGAGAAATCGCCCGTATGACGAGGCCAAATCCAGTTGTCGGTGTCGCCTCCGAATTTACCAATGGAAGAGGGAGGTGCGCCAACCAGACGTACGTCGCGGTAAATTTCGTTCAGGTACAGGAAGTATTGGTTGCCGTAATAGGTGGCGTTGATTCGTACCGTATTGAATCTTTTGTCCAGTCCTTGCAGCGTTCTTTCCGAGATGCGCTGTATGTTATTGTCTATAATGGTTTGGCGTTCTTTTTCGTCCATCGTGTCTGTTACACCTTCCAGAACTTGTTGTGTAACGTCTTCCATGCGGCGCATGAAAGTGACGGTCAGGCCTTCGTTGGGCAGTTCTTCTGCACGTGTGCGTGCCCAAAAGCCGTCTTTCAGGTAGTCGTGTTCTACGGAGCTGTGTGCCTGAATCTGGTCGTAGCCGCAATGGTGGTTGGTCAGCAACAGGCCTTCTGCCGAGATGACTTCGCCTGTACAGCCTCCGCCAAAGTGGACAATGGCGTCTTTGAGGCAGGCTTGGTTTACGCTGTAAATATCTTCTGCCGAGAGCTTAAAGCCCAATTGGTGCATGCGGTCTATTTTTTGTCCAATGAGCATGGGCAGCCACATGCCTTCGTCTGCCCGTGCAGGGGAAATTTGTATGCTTACCAGGAGCATGGCGCTACACATCAGGTATAGCGCGCCACGTAATGTTTTTTTTGGGTTGAACATAATGTATATCAGGTGTTTATTTTTTGGCTGTATTTGTTTTTTTTGCTGTTTTTAAAACGGCGGGAGGCATATAGAGTATTCTGTATAAGAGGCGGTTTTTTAAGGTGTGGTAGCGTTGTTCGCTGTTAAAGGGCCTGAGTGTTGTGCGGATCCATTCCTGCATGATGTAAAAGTTCTGGTGGGTTTGGCTGTACAGCAGTTCCAGGAACCAGGCCGCTGTGAAGTAGATGTAGCCTTGCTGGAGGGAGCGCAAAACCCTGTTGTCTGACAGTTGTTCAATCTGACGGGTGATGATGGATTGGATGCTTTCTATTTGTTGGGGTGTGACGCGTTGGCGTGTGAGGCCTGTTTTGTTCAGGTGGTACAGGTAGGTGATTTGACGGGTAATGGCCAGGTTGTGCATGTGGGGCGCAAGCATAAAGCTCCAGAGGTTGTCTTCGTGGATAAGCCCTTCTTCAAAAAACAGTTTGTTGCTTATGAGAAATTCTCTGTCTACGAGTTTGTTACATGCCATAATAGGGATTTGGCGCGTAAGGATGGTACGGGAAACGGCTTTGTTTCCTTCTACGTAAGCAGGTGTTTTTTCACTGATATGTTGTGCGTGCGGGCTCGCCGGAACAACATCTACGGCTCCGCATACCATGTGCGGGTGGCTGTAGAGTGCTGCTGTTTTTTGCAGGTTTTCCAGGGCGCGTGGTGGCAATTCATCGTCACTGTCCAGAAAAAAAACGTATTGCCCGGTGGCGGCCCGCAGTCCGGTATTGCGGGCAGCGGAAAGGCCTCGGTTTTCAGAGTGCGAAAAAATTTTAACGGTTTTTGCCGAGGCGGGGCCGGCTTCCTGCAGCAGGGCCGAGACGAGCTGCATGCTCTTGTCGGTGCCGCAGTCATCCACCAGGAGGATTTCCAGGTTGTCGCAGGTCTGCTGCAGTACGGAGTGCAGGCATCGCTCTATGTAAGGCTCGGAATTGTAGATGGGAATAATGACGGATATTTTCATGGTTTTTTAAGAGCTTGTTTTATGTGTTTCTTTTCTGACGGTTTAAGTCCGAGAATCCATATTAAAACGCCGGTTGCTGCCAGGGAAACCAAGGTGGTAATGAGCAAATCCGGTAACAGGGCCGCAGGCGCGTGGTGGCTCAGCAGGGCAGTCGCTGTCTGGTTGCTAAACAAGGTAGTCGCTGTCCGGTTGCTCAGCAGGTAGTGGGTGAGCAGGGGCAGGGGCACGGACAGGGCTGTTACGGATACTACAGGCAGAACTACTTCCTTAAAGTAGGGGCGCAGGGGTATTCCATTGTGCTTGTTGGCATACAGCAGTCTGTAAATATAACAAATTCCGTTGAGAAGTACCCATATTACAAGTACCCAAAAGGGTTCCATTCCGTATTTGAGGAGTAGCCAGGTAGCGGGAAGTGTGAGGATGCGGATAAGGGATACGGTGATTTGGTAGTTGCGGATGTTGCCGGTTGCCCAGGTGGTGGTCCACAGCGGGCCGCTGAGCGATTCTACCAGGTAATACAGCAGGGTGATACTGCAGAAGGTGGCGGTGTAGTCCGGGACATCTTTGAGCCAGATGGAAAGAATGCCCTGCATGTTCAACAGGATGGGCAGGGTTAAGGCAAATACCATGAAGTAGGAAAATTTGGAGGTCTGGTTGACCAGGTCTTGCAGGTATTTTTGATTGTTTTGGGCCGAGGCCTTAGTTATCTGGGGGTTGAAAGAGGATTGGAAATAAATCACAAAATTGTAAACAGCGGTGCTTACCTGCGTGGCAATGCTCATGGCCGCGTTGGTTACGAGCGGGGTGAAAATATTGAGCAGGAATACGCGGCCCTGGGTTACGGCCAGCTGGGCTCCCGAGTCGCACAGGGTCCAGCCCGAGAAAGCGGCCATCTGTTGTAACAGGGACTTGTCCCATATCAGGCGGAAGGTGCAGACGGAGAATTTCCGGCGGCTGTAGGCTCGGGTTATAAAAAAAATGACGAGGGATACGGCAAACAACAGGGCGGCGTAAGAGGCCAGTTTGTCCACGGGCGATACAGTAAGCAAAAACACTACGCCCAGTTTGAGCACTACGTCGGCTATGCTGATCCAGGCGTAGAAGGACATTTTTTCGTGGGCAATGATGCTGGCGTTGTAAGGTGTCTGGATAAGGTTGACGCAGGTGGTCAGGAGGGTGAATTGGAAGACCCAGTTGGCGGCTTGCAGGCGGTCGGGCGGGATGACAAGCTGGGTGTTCAAAAACCACAGTCCTACAGTCTGTCCCAACAGCACAATGAACAGGGCTACCAACAGGTACAACGTCATGCTGACGGAGAAAACGCGTGATAGGCGGGCTTGATCGCCTCGGCCTAATTCCACACTCATAAAACGTTGGGTGGAGGCATTGAGGGCTGTTTGTATAAAGGTGAAGAGGGTGACAATACCGCCTACAATGCCGTAGAGTGCAAAGTCGTCAAAACCCAGTACGTGCAGAACAACACGCGAGGTGTAGAGCGTAACGAGCAGTCGCACCAGCATGCGGGTGTAAAGGGCTGCCGTGTTTTTGGCAATGCGGCGTTTGTGCTCAAGTTCCGTCATAAAAAGTGCGTAGTCTATTGTGCTGTGTTGCTGTTGCTTTGCTGATGCTGTGTCAGGCTCCAGTATTATTTGTCCCTATGCCCAGGTAGGTGAAGCCTTTTTCTCTGAGTTCTGCGGGTTGGTATATGTTGCGGCCGTCAATGACCAGCGGGGTGCGCATGGTTTCCAGGAGTTTGTCCCAGGAGGGCATGCGGAATTCTTTCCATTCAGTGACCAGTATGAGGGCGTCTGCATTTTGGGCTGCCCGGTACATGTCGGTGGCATAGTGTATGGTGTCGCCCAACAGGGTGTGTGCCCGTTCCATGGCTATGGGGTCGTAGGCTTGTATGCGACAACCGGCTTGTAATAAGCTGTCTATGAGGACAAGCGAAGGGGCGTGCCGCAGGTCGTCTGTTTGCGGTTTAAAGGAAAGTCCCCAGATGGCGATGGTTTTCCCTTTCAGGTTGCCGTTGTAGTAGTTGTACAGTTTTTGGAAGAGGATGTTTTTCTGTGTTTCGTTTACGCGGTCTACGGCCTCTATAAGGTCCAGGGGGTAGCCCGTTTCCCGGCCTGTTTGTATGAGTGCTTTTACGTCTTTAGGGAAGCAACTGCCTCCGTATCCGGCTCCGGGGTAGAGGAATTTTTGTCCAATGCGGCTGTCGGACCCGATGCCCATGCGCACGCTGTTTACATTGGCACCTACGCGTTCGCACAAGTTGGCGATTTGGTTCATGAACGAGATGCGTGTAGCCAGCATGGCATTTGCGGCGTATTTTGTCATCTCGGCCGAGGGGATGTCCATGAAGAGGACCCGGAAATTTTTGAGCAGGAACGGCCGGTAGAGGTTTTCCATGAGCTTTTGGGCCCGTTCGGTTTCTACGCCTACCACTACGCGGTCGGGGCTCATGAAGTCGCGGATGGCGTCTCCTTCTTTGAGAAACTCGGGGTTGGAGGCGATATCGAAGGGAATCTCGGCTTTTCTTTTGTTCAATTCGCTGGCAATCACCTCCTTTACTTTGGCTGCCGTTCCTACGGGGACGGTGCTTTTGGTGGTGAACAGCAGGTAGCCGGTCATGTGCTGACCTACGGTGCGTGCTACGTCCAGTACGTGGCTTATGTCTGCGCTGCCGTTTTCTTCCGGTGGTGTGCCTACGGCGCTGAATACAATCTCGGCATGCTTCAGGCAGGTGGTGATATCTGTTGTGAAGTGCAACCTGTCTGCCCGGACGTTCCGTTGGATTATGGGTTCCAATCCGGGCTCATAAATGGGTATGACACCTTGTTGTAGCTTCTCAATTTTTTCTGTGTCTATGTCTACACACGTAACGTGCGCGCCCATTTCTGCAAAGCAGGCTCCCGACACAAGCCCCACATAACCCGTTCCTACAATCACTATATTCATAACACTTAACTAATTAATTACTCATTACTTCTCACTCTTCACTCTTCACCCATCACTTCTCACTCTTCACTCTTCACCAAATAGCTCCAGGTACCAGCGGATGGTTTTTTCCAGTCCGCTTTCAAAGGACATTTGGGCTTGCCAGCCCAGTTGGGTCGCTATTTTTGTGGTGTCTATGGAGTAGCGCAGGTCGTGGCCCGGGCGGTCTGTTACGTAGGTGATGAGCGGCAGGGAATGGCCTTGCGGACGGCCCAGCAGGCGGTCTGTGATTTCTATCAGTTTTTGGACCAGTTTGATGTTCTGCCACTCGTTGTTACCCCCAATGTTGTAGGTTTCTCCCGTTTGGCCTTTGTGAAATACCAGGTCAATGGCTTTTGCATGGTCTTCTACGTACAGCCAGTCGCGTATGTTTTCTCCCTTGCCGTAAATGGGCAGGGGTTTGTTGTGGACAATGTTGTGAATAATCACCGGGATGAGTTTTTCCGGGTACTGACACGGTCCGTAGTTGTTGGAACAGTTGGAAAGCTTCACGGGCATTCCGTACGTGTGGTAAAAGGCCCTTACAAAATGGTCTGCCGAGGCTTTGGATGCCGAGTAGGGGGAGCGGGGGTCGTACGGCGTGGTCTCCAGGAACGGCGTGCCTTCGAAGTCCAGGGCTCCGTACACTTCGTCGGTAGAGATGTTGTAAAACGTATGGTTGGCGTAATTTTCTTTTTTCCAGAAGGTTTTGGCGGTCTGTAGCAGTGTGAGCGTTCCCATCACGTTGGAGCGGGCAAAGGCAAACGGGTCTGTTATGCTCCGGTCCACATGGCTTTCAGCTGCCAGGTGTATGACCGCATCGATGGCGTACGTGCCGAAGATTTCTTCCATTTTTTGGTGGTCGCACACATCGGCTTTTACAAATACGTAATTGGGAGCGTCTTCTATGTCTTTGAGGTATTCCGGATTGGCCGCGTACGTAAGCTTGTCTGCGTTTACAATCAGGTATTGCGGGTATTGTTTTACGAACAGCCGCACCACGTGCGATCCAATGAACCCACAGCCCCCGGTGATGAGGATTTGGCGCAGGTACACATCAGATGTATCGCGCCAAGTGGGTACTGTGTTTTTGCTATTTTTCATATAATCAACATTTCCAGGATGTATTGTCCGTATTCGTTGTGGCGCATGGGGTGGGCGTGGGCGCGGAGCTGGTCTGCGGTGCGCCAGCCGTTGCGGAAGGCGATTTCTTCCGGGCAGGCGATTTTAAGGCCCTGACGTTTTTGGATGGTTTCCACAAAGTTGCCGGCTTGCGCCAGGGAGGTGTGGGTACCGGTGTCCAGCCAGGCAAAGCCTCGGCCCAAAGTGGTAAGGTGCAGGCGTTGTTGCTGCAGGTAATGGTCGTTGACACTGGTGATTTCCAGTTCGCCACGTGCTGAGGGGCGTACCCCGGCGGCTACTTCCAGTACGTTGTTGGGGTAGAAATACAGACCGGTAACGGCCAGATTGGAACGGGGATTTTGCGGTTTTTCCTCAATGGAGACGGGGATGCCGTTGAGGTCGGCTTCGACAACGCCGTAGCGCTGCGGGTCTTTGATGGGGTAGCCGAAAATGTGTGCAAAGCCTTTGCTTGCCGAGTCTGTCGCTTGTTTAAGCATAGCTCCGAAGCTTTGTCCGTAGAAGATGTTGTCGCCCAGCACCAGGCATACGTTGTGGGTGCCCACAAAGGTGCGGCCGATGATGAAAGCCTGGGCTAGCCCCTCCGGTTTGGGTTGTTCTGCATATTGGAATTGTACACCAAAAGCTTCTCCCGTTCCCAACAGACGCCGGTAGGATGGCAAATCTTCCGGGGTAGAAATGATGAGGATTTCCCGGATTCCGGCCAGCATAAGGACTGAGAGCGGGTAATAGATCATGGGTTTGTCGTAAACGGGCAGCAGTTGCTTGGAGACGCCCAGGGTAAGCGGATAAAGACGAGTACCTGAGCCTCCGGCCAAAATGATTCCTTTCATGGTTGGATGTGTTTATCAAACAAAGTTAATAAATCTACATGATACTGTGCCTCTCATGACCTTCGACATAGATTGCACGGAACGGTCTTGCCGGGCAGAAGTTTTCACATGCTCCACAACCTGTACACAGCTCGGCATTGACAACCGGAATTCTAACAGAATTAACGTCATTATTATCTGACGGAACCATCATGATCGCTCCTGACGGGCAATGACGTGCACACTCTCCACATTCAACGCCATCGGTCAGCGGAATGCAATTTTTCCTTATCCATACGGCATGTCCAATACGGGTAGATGACTTCTCTTCAATCGTTATCGGACGGATGGCTCCGGTCGGACACACATCGGAACAACGTGTACATTCCGGATGACAATAACCTCGTTCATAATACATTTCAGGCTGCATCAGCTTCGTCAGTTCGGTTGAAGGACGAAGTACGTTATTGGGACAAACTGACACGCATAGCTGACATGCCGTACAATGACTGGCAAAATTACGCGCACTCCATGCCCCCGGCGGAACAATCGGTGTAGCACGTACCGGTATCTTTTTGTCCCCGATAATTGCAAGCCTTTCCTTTACTTTCCTATTCTCTGCTTTGAGTGCTGATGTAGTTACAAGCACAGCCGTTGCAGAAAGAAAACTTCGACGAGTTATGTTTATCTGTTCGGCACTTGTCTGCTGCATGGAGCCAGCCTTACGCTGATTCCTTTTTTTTAGCCTGAACTGCAAATGTAGCGCATCATGCTTGCAGATTTCCAGGCAATCCATACACGCCACACAACGGCTGTAGTCAATCTTATGATTCTTATAATCAATACAGGCCGCTTTGCAACCACGTGAGCAAAGACTGCAATTTGTGCATTTTTCCACATCTATTACCGGACGAAATAAGGAAAAACGAGAGAAAAATCCCAGTATCGTTCCCACAGGACAAATTGTATTGCAATAGGTTCGACCATTGCGCCAAGCCAATGTAACTAATGCAATACATGTTACGGCAGCTATAATGAATGTAGGTAAACTTCTGTCTGCACGTTCGGAGAAGTTAGCAAACAGGTTGTGCCCCCAACGATATATTGGGGCAAAAAGATTGGAGACAATACGCCCGTAAGAACTGTAAGGAGCTAACAATGCCACGAAAGAATTGATGCCGAATATCATGGCAATGATAAACAATCCCAGCATCCCGTAACGCAGCCACTTCACTTCGGGAGAATAAGAGAAACGGTATTTTTTATTTTTTCGTCGTCCGCTTATCCACGATACAATATCCTGGAAGACACCCAACGGACAGATAACTGAACAATAGACCCGGCCTACAAGAAGTGTTATCAAAATCAATAGAACGACAATTCCAATATTCAAGGCAAGCAGGGCAGGTAGAAATTGTATCTTTGCCGTCCAACCCAGCCACGAATGTACGGTTCCCGTAAAGTCAAGAAACAGAGCCGTAACTGCTATGAAAAATAGCGTGGCAACTATCAATCTTATCTTTCTCGGCATATCGTATTCACTTTACCGGTTATTATTTTTTTTGGTTATTTGCCAGTTTGAGATCCATCAACGAAATATGTTCGTTACGGTATCTGGCATTTGGGTTCTTTTCCGTTCCGTCGGGGAATGAACCGTCTTCCAACTTGGTGAATTGGATGGCTCGTTGCGGACAGTTCTGTATGCAGGCAAAACAGAACTCGCAGTCACCGGAAGTCTTGACACTTCTTGCTGTCAGCTCATAATTACCACGTGGACATACATAAGTACAGATACCACAGCCAACGCAAGCATTGGTCACGGTAAAATATTTCTCGCTTTTCATCAGGAAACCCACTTCGGGGTTAAGCCCGCTCCTTGCAATAAATTCACGGTGAATTTGTCTTTCCTCTTCTGTTACCGGTTCGTGCCAATGTTTTTGCTGACTTATGTCTGTCTTTATCTTTTGTAGATTTTCCGGAATGTGCTTATCTATTTTGATTTGTTCGTTCATATCAAAGCCGGGCAACCAGTTATTAACCATAACGATAGTTCCGATGTAGTCGAATGTGTTACCTGCTTTTCGGGATATGCGATCCCAAATCTCTACAGCATCACACTTCATTTCACCATACGTGAGAACGGCAAATTTATATTTAGCATTCAGTTTCGCTTTTTGAATGAACTGCCTTACCATATAAGGCGGCATGTGTCCGTAAACAGGATAAACAATGCCAATCTCATCTGCTTCGAATTCATACTTTCCTCGTTTTACCATTTGAGGAATACTCAACAATTCCGTATTTTCTCCAGCCAACTGACGGGCGATATACAGACAATTCCCGGTTCCGGTAAAATAGAGTATAATACGTTTGTTCCTTTTTGCCTCAAAAGATGTCAGAGAGAATACACCTGAAGATGCAACGACACTGCTTACCACAACCGCTCCCATACTTTTTAAAGCATGGCGGCGACTGATTTTCTTATTTGTACTCATAAATGCAAAAATAACTATTACTACAAAACTAGGGAATTTTACCGGAGTTGTCGGTAGTAGGTGAATTTGTGGTTGGGAATGGCGTTGGGGTAGAAAATAGCAATGAGGTCTGCCAGAATCAGGTGGGGGTTGACCGCTCCCGATTCGTAGAAGTCACTGCCACCGCCGGGTGTTGTTCGCAGGTTGTTGTTCCAGACACGGGTATTTTGGCAGGCAGGTACTTCGGTAAAACGTGGATCTGCCTGCAGGAGTTCATTTAGGGTGGTATATTGGTTGGGGTGGAGCCAGAAGTCGGCATCCAGTGCATACAGGTACGCTTGTTCTGTACTAATAACCGTTGATTTGCTGCCCGGCTGTATACCTAAAATAACGCCTCCCGCATCCCTGACCAGGATGTTTTGGTGGCTTTCTTCTCCTGGGATATACCAGATGTCTTTGAAGGGGGCGTTGATGAGCACCTTGACGGGGTGAGGAGTGAGGGGTGATGGGTGAGGGGTGAGGGGTGATGGGTGATGGGCGAGGGTGGCAGCCTGGATGGCCAGGGTACGGAAGTTCTCGTAGGCCTGAAGTATGAAGGAAAAGATTTCGCTTGCCTGTTCTTCTTTGTTGTAAAACGTGGCAAAAGCTACTAAAAATTCTGCTTTGCCCAGGGGGTGCGCTTCCAGATGTTCGGGTATTTCTATAACGTTCAGTCCCAGTTGGCGCATCTTTTCAAGATACTCGGCAGGTTGTCCCGGTATGTTATAGGCGAAGACGACGTCGGGATTTAATTGAAGGAGTGCTTCGTAATCTATGCCCGATTCGTACCCCAGGTCTTCTGCCTTAAGTTTGTTGCTGTTGAACAGGTATTGGAGTCCGGATACGCCAACTATAGAATTGGTTTCGTTGATAGCATCCAGGTAGGCTACGTGTGTGGAAGAGAGGCATACCACCCGGTTGACTTTCGTTACAACGTGTTTTGTTTCTGTACCCGATACAGGGTTTTTCAGGTAGAGGACTTTCTTTCCGTCTTCGCGTACAATCCAAAAATTATTGGCATACAAGGGGCTGTACAGGTAATCGGTTGTACTGTCTTTAAGTTGTTCGTTCCTAAGGTTGTATGGGTTAAAAGTGCGTGTCTTTTTTGCCGGACAGGATTGGAATGCAAGGGTAGCGACCACTACAAAAGTTCCCATGAGGATCATACGTAAGAGTCTGGCCTTGATTTTTTTTATCACTGAATTCTGTGTGGTGTATCACGTTGTTTGGAGCCTTCCACGGGACTCGAACCCGCGACCTGCTCATTACGAATGAGCTGCTCTACCAGCTGAGCTAAGAAGGCTTTTGCATGAATTGGGCTGCAAAGATAAGTTATTTTTTGATATGCTAATCAACAAAAGGGATGAAGATAACTTCAAGGACGGGATCGGGCATATCTTTGTCGAGCGGAAACATAGGCCTGTCAATCCTTTCGTAAGGTAGTTCCGCAAGGTTCTGGTCTACGCCGCCCCGGGTGAGGGCCATCATCCAGTCACCGCGCATGTTGTACACACTCACCGGCAAATAGCCCACTTTTATCATGATGATGTCTGTTTCTTCCGGTTTGAAGCCCAGGTTTTCAAAGTCTTCCCGGTAGTGGTAAGGTTTTCTTTTTTCAGTTACAATAACGTGCAGGCTGCCTGTTTTGATGACTACCTCTGAGTTGGACGGATTTTCCCTTATGCATTCCACGGTGCCGTTTAGCAATATAGGAGGGGCGTAGCGGTCATCTACCATAGCTCCCACATAGGCTTTGACACGGGCACCTATACCGGCTGCGACGGCTTTTTTAACCATCTCGGGTCCGGGAATGGAGGCGTAAATAAGACTCGGGCCGGAAGGTTTTTTAAATTCCTCACGTTCCAGCAGTTGGGTAAGGGTCCAGGTTACGTCTCCGGCACCTCCGGCGGTGGGGTTGTCGCCCATATCGCTTATCATGAAGGGCTTTTTATCGCTTTTCAGCGCGGCTTCCAGGCATTCTTCCAGGGATGCCGTAGGGGCAATAAAATCAAATTCGTGGCGTACGTCCCAAAAATGTTGCGCCAGACGTTGGGCAGTTTGTTGTACAGTCTTTTTCTTATCGCCGGTTACCATGACTACGGCGTGGTTGCGCGGTTCGTCTGCCCAGGCGTAGCCTATCCATATTCCGGCATCCAGAATGCCTTTTTGCTCCGTGGCCGGGGCTACCGCTGCGTACAGCGATTTGGCAGGTTCTACACGGGTGCTCGTTTGCTCGCCGGGAAGCAGGATGGGGATTTTTACCCATGCTTTGTACGCGGGGCGTCCTTTTCCGGTCTCTAGCCTTGCTACCAGGTTGGCTACGGCTCGGCGTTTGGATTCCATGGCGTCTTCGTGAGGTGCCAGGCGGTAACAGGTGATCAGGTCTGTGTTTTCTGCCAGGCGTTGGCTCACGTTCCCGTGCAAATCCATGCAGGTAGAGATGATGGGGGTGTTTCCGATTACTTCCCTTACTTTGATAATGAAATCGCCCTCGGGGTCGTCCAGTCCTACTACGCTCATGGCTCCGTGGATGTCAAAAAAGAGGGCGTCGTAAGGCAGGTTTTTCCGGAGCGCTTCCAAGGTTTGTTCCAGCAGGGATTCGTACGTTTCTTTTGTAACGATTCCTCCGGGCGTGGCAGCCGATACCATAGCCGGCAACCAGTGTGCTTTTTGGTACAGTACCGAGTCTTCCTGTAAGAAAGGATACCGTGAGAGTACGTTTTCCTCTTTGGAAATACGAAACATATCTTCTGTGGTTTGTGCCGGTGAAAACGTGCTGCATTCTATAGCTATTCCGGCAATGCCTATCCGTGGGAGCGTTGTTTCCTGTTGTTTACAGGAAATAAAACCCAATAAAATAATACAGGCAAAACTTGCAACTATTTTTTTCTTCATAATGACGGCAAGGTACTACAGGTTTGTGATTTTATCAAAATTTTGCAGTATTGCCTGCAGATTGCCGGTTCATGTTATCTTTGTATTTCAAAGTTTTAGATACTTCACGGCATGAAGCATATAGTAGTTATAGGAGCCGGGCCGGCCGGGATGTTGGCCGCCGGTACTGCAGCAGAGCAGGGTGCGCGTGTCACGTTGCTTGAAAAAATGAACAAGCCGGGACGCAAACTGGTAATAACGGGGAAGGGCCGGTGCAATATTACAAACCTGAAAAATTGGGAAGAATTCAGCCCGCATGTACATCCTGTAAACCGGTATTTTAAGCCGGCTTTTTACCATTTCTCAAGTGAAGATACGGTGCGTTTTTTTAACGGTATTGGATTGCCTACACTTTTGGAGCGGGGAAGCAGAATATATCCTGCCAGCGAACGGGCATTTGACGTAGCGGATGCGCTGGTACAGTGGCTTGAGAGGTTGGGGGTGGATGTGCAGTGCAATACGCGCGTAACAGGTTTTGTTACGGAACCCGGTACTTCTTCCCGGATAAAGGCCGTACGTGTAGCCCGGAACAGTGACTCCAGGCCTCGGAATTTTTCAGAAGCGGTAACACTACCGGACGGAGCGGATGAGAACAGCACGCGAGGCACCACAGGTGAGGGGAGTGCTTCTGCCGGTGAGGGGAGTGCTTCTGCCGGTGAGGAATGGGAGATTGCGGCTGACCACTTTATTTTGGCCACGGGAGGAAAAACGTACCCGGGAACAGGATCAACCGGGGACGGGTATGCATTTGCCCTGGCGTTGGGGCACCGGGTGGAACCACTTTTCCCTACCTTAACTGCCCTGATGCCGGTCCGGTACGATATGCGTCTGAAGGGAATTCAACTGCGGAATGTGGGTCTGGAACTGGTGGTGAACGGGGTGGTGAAACAAGCCGAGGAGGGGGAGTTGTTTTTTACCGACCTGGGAATTGAAGGGCCGATTGGTTTTCGTGTAAGCCGAAACGCTGTCATTGCCTTGAACAGCGGGCAGCAGGTAGCGCTTCACCTGAACCTGAAACCGGCTTTGACACGGGAGCAACTGCTGAGGCGGTGGGAACGGGAATCGGATCGAAAACCGGAACCGGAACAGAAGGGTGAACCGGTACGGCAGGTTGGTGCAAAGCAGGGTTCGTCCGCAGTCGATGCGTTGAAACTCAGGGGGTTTATGCCCGGGGGTTTGGTAGGGCCGTTTACTAAGTACGTAACAGAGAGCGGGATGCATCCGGTAGATGCGATGCAACAATGGGTATTTCCCATAACTTCTTGCGAAGGGTGGAGGCGGGCTGTGGTGACGGCCGGTGGTATCTCTATGAAAGAAGTAGATTCCAAAACCATGCAGTCCCGTTTGGTGGAAAACTTATCTTTTGCCGGGGAAGTGCTGGATCTGGATGCCGACAGTGGAGGGTATAACCTGCAAGTAGCTTTTGCCACAGGCCGTCTGGCCGGTAGCTGTGTACCTAAATAGCAGCGTGCTTAAAGAATAGAGGTGGAGAGTTTGATTTCTGTCAGAATTTGTTTGGTATCCAGGGTAAAATCTCCTTTCATCATCCAGTCGTAGTAGGAGGGTTCTGTCAGAAGAACTTCTTTAACGTGCCTTCCTTTGTGTTTTCCAAAATTGAAGACAGGTTGTTCGTTTTCATCCAGTACTATTCTGCCCGCATAGTCCAGGGTCTGTGTTTTGGTTGAAAATTCCGACAGAAAAGCTATATCATTTTTCAGATCGTCAGGGTATTTGTCCAACTGACATTCTAAAACTTCCATTGTGGCAACGGTATCTGCTTCTGCACTGTGGGCATTTTCCAGATCTTTATCGCAGTAAAAACGGTAGGCTGCTTTTAACGTGCGCTGTTCCATTTTGTGGAAAATATTCTGAACGTCAATGAGTTTTCGTTTTCTGAAATTAAAATCTACCCCGGCCCGTAAAAACTCTTCTGCCAGCATGGGAACGTCAAACTTTATGGAATTGTACCCCGCTACATCACAGCCTTCCATCCACTGGGCTAAGGATTTTGCTACTTTTTTAAACGTAGGTTCATCCGCTACGTCTTCATTGGAAATACCGTGTATAGCCTGTGCTTGTGGAGAGATGGGAATGGTGGGGTTAATACGGCGTGTTCTGACTTCACGGCTTCCGTCAGGATGTAGTTTGAGTACACAGATTTCAACGATTCTATCTGTGGCTACATTGAGTCCGGTAGTTTCGAGGTCCAGAAAAAGGAGGGGTCTTTTTAAATTGATTTTCATGGGCATTATTGGGTAATCATCATGGGCATGATGAGAGCACACGTTTCTTCAAATTCAGAATCGGTGGTGAGTGGTGTGATGAGGCCTACGCGGGAAGGGTCACTTAACGCAATATTTACTTCTGTGCCCGGGAGGTTAGCCAGTATCTCTGCCAGAAAAAGAGATTTGAAGCCCATTTCAATGGCAGGCCCGTCGTATTGGCAACTAAGACGTTCCTGTGCAGCAATGCGAAATTCGATATCCTGTGCAGAAACAAAAATCTGATTGCCGGAGAAAAGCAGTCTTATAAGATTGGTTGCCTGATTGGCGCATACACTTATCCGGCGTACGGCATTCATCAGTTCCAGGCGGTCTGCAATGATGTTGTTGGGATTGTTTTGCGGGATTACGCTGCGGTAGGCAGGGTAATTTCCTTCTACCAGGCGGCATGCCATACTATAAGTTCCGAATGTAAAGAATGCGTTGGTGTTGTCGTAAGAAATGGTAACGTCCTCTTCTGCCCTGACAAGCAGGTTTTTGAGAATATTTGCCGGTTTCTTGGGTAAAATAAAGGAAGAATCTTCCGGGGCTTTTACGTCTGTACGCGTATAGCAAACCAGTTTGTGTGAGTCCGAGGCAACCAGGTTGGTGGCATCTGTTTTCAAATCAAAGAAAATGCCGTTCATCACAGGACGCAGTTCTTCATCACCGGCTGCAAAGAGTGTGCGGTTGATGCCTTCCAACAGCACTTCGGGTGAGAAGGAAATAGAGTGGATCCCTTCCGGTTGCGATACCTTAGGATAATCTTCTGCCGGGAACGCGGGTACTTGAAATTTTCCTGTAGCCCATGTAAATTCAACAATGTTCTGTTCTTTATTGAATGCAAGATTGAGCGGTTGTTCCGGGAACTCTTTAAGTGAATCCGTAAGGATGCGGGCAGGTATGGCTACGCTGCCTTCTTCTACAACCTGATTGAGTTTTATAGAAGTGCGTAAGGTCGTTTCCAGATCCGAGGCGGTGATGGTAAGTAAGTCACCGGTCAGTTCAAACAAGAAATTATCCAATATGGGTAATGTGTTTTTGGAAGCAATAACCCTGCTTACGGATTGTAGTCTTCCCAACAATTCTGAGCTTGATACAACAAATTTCATAGGTATTCTGTTTATTCTACAAATATACTAAAAAAGTGCGTTACTAGACTCCGGAGCATAGGATTTTTCCATAGCCAGGAGGTTTTGTTTGCGTTCTACTCCGGATGCGTAGCCTACCAATGTTCCGTCTGCTCCAATCACCCGGTGGCAGGGAATAACAATGGCAAAAGGGTTGGCGTTGTTTGCTTGCCCAACGGCCCGGCTGGCTTTGGGGTTACCTATCTTTTCTGCTAACCCGGCATACGAAATAGTAGTGCCATAAGGTATTTTCTGCAATTCTTTCCAGACGTCCTGTTGAAATTCGGTGCCTTCAATATGTAAGGGCAAATCAAAAGTACGGCGGGTTCCCCGGAAATATTCATCCAATTGGCCGATAGCATTCAGCAGTACAACGGGGCTTGGTTCTTTCGGGTCCATGGGTTCCCCGCTTTTGAAAAAACCGCTGAGCCGGTCATCGATTTCAAAGCCACAGGCAACAAGTTCTTCAAATTCGTTGGCAGAGAAATAGAAATTGCCAAACGGTGTGCTTGTATATACTTTGTACCGGGGGACTTGCGGGCCTCCTGTGATTTCTGTATACATATCGCGGGCAACGCGTTCCAGGGAGTCGTTTGTACCCAAAAGTTTGCGTAGTCTCTTGTAATCTGCCAGGACACTCCGGCGTTTTTGGCGTCCTTCCAGCAATTGCCGAAGTTCTTCTTCCATCCGCTCCGGGGTGCAGCCTTTCTGGAGCAGCTCTGTAAGGGAAGGTTTCTGAAGGATCAGGTTGGGGAGCGAAACGTGTTTCACCCGCAGCATCAGACGGGCCAGAAAAGCCGAGACGGGGTTTCCCCCGTAACAGACCACTTGCGGACAGTTGAGCAGTGCAGCTTCCAACGTAGCCGTGCCGCTGGTAACAATGGCAGCCTCGGCAAGTTTTAAAATATCGTACGTGTGCCCGTACATTACACGTACGGGTAAATCTTTCAAAATGTTGTCGTAAACAGTAGTAGGAATGGACGGTGTTGCGGCAACAATCCACTGGTAGTTGTCAAACTTGCTGATAATTTGAGCAGCTCTTGGGAGGAGAAAATTAATTTCGTTCAGGCGGCTTCCGGGAAGTATGGCCAGAATGGGTTTGTCTTCAATCCGGAATTGTTGGCGAAACATTTCTTCTGCTTTCTCTTGGCTATCGTGTTCTAAAAGAAGATCCGTAACGGGGTTGCCCAGGTAAACTGCGTTGATTCCTTTGGAAGAAAAGTAATCTGTTTCAAAAGGTAAGATGGTATACAGGCGTGTTACATGCCGCCGGATATTGCGATTGCGGTATTCCCTTGTAGCCCAGGTTTTTGGAGCAATATAATACAATGTTTTGTAACCTTTACGTGCGGCAAAACGAGCTATGCGCAGGTTGAAGCCCGGATAATCTATCAGGATTACTACATCGGGGTTGTATGCGAGGATGTCTTTTTTGCATTGAGATAACGCTTTTGCAAAGACTCCCAGTTTGCCGGCTACTTCTATAAAACCCATAATTGCGGATTGGGAGTCCGGCTCTCTGTACTTGAATTCAGCCAGAGGGTCTGCGTGGGCAAGGGAGCTCATGAGCTGTTTTGCGTAATTGTGGCCGGATACTTCCCCGGCTATAATGAAGTATCTCATAGTTTTTCCGGTTGTTCCTTTACTGCATAAGGTCTTTCCACGTGTCTTTCATACGTTCCAGTTCAGGATAGTTAGTATTATCAATTTTATGTGGGACAATGGTCACATAATTGTCAGCCAAAAGGTTGTGGTCGCACTCGGGGTCATTGGGTTCCAGGTTTTCGTATTCTCCCACCATCCAGTAATAGGGGTTTCCGAATGGATCTGTGCGTGTTTCAATTTCTTTTATCCAGGCTCCCATGCCAAAGCGGCAGAGCCGTATTCCTTTAATGTCTTCAATGGAAGCTTTGGGAATGTTCACATTAACATATGTATAGGAGTTGGGCGGGTTTTGAATAAATTTTTCCAGAATTTTTCTTCCAAAATGTACGCTGGCACGGAAATCTGCATCGGGGTGGTGGTCGTTCAGACTGAACGCTATGGAAGGTATCCGGTTGAGTACTCCTTCACGGGCAGCAGCCAATGTTCCGGAATAGAGTACGGCGGAGGAACCGTTAAATCCGTGGTTGATTCCGGAAAGAATGAAATCCGGTTTGCGTTGTTCAAAGAGGAGGTTCAGTGCTATTTTTATGCAATCTACCGGGGTACCGGAACAGTAATGGCGGCTGATGCCATTGGCCGGGGCATTGTCCGGTCCCGGAACAGATACCATGCGTAAGGTCTTGCCAAGGCTTACGGCATTGGACATAGCACTTTGGGGGTATTGTGGCGCTACAACCGTGATTTCTCCCAGTCCTTCTGCCATTTCTATAAGTGCCTGCAGCCCTTTTGAGGTGTATCCGTCGTCGTTCGTAATTAATATTTGCATAACATACAAATTTAATGATTTTTTTTGAGCATTTGCCTGCAAATATTAACTTTGCATCTTACATTTACAAATTAGTGCAAATAATATTATGAGTAAAATTAAAGTGGGTATAAACGGCTTTGGCCGTATCGGGCGTCTTGTTTTCAGGGCTGCTCAGACAAGAGACAACATAGAGATAGTTGGTATCAACGACTTGATAGATGTAGATTATATGGCTTATATGCTCCGTTACGATTCTGTACATGGAAAATTTGACGGGACTGTTGAAGTGCAAGGAGGTAAACTGGTTGTTAACGGGAATCCCATACGGGTTACAGCGGAAAAAGATCCGGCAAACCTGAAATGGAATGAAGTGGGTGCAGAATATGTAGTAGAATCTACAGGATTGTTTCTTACACGTGAGAAAGCAGAGGCTCACCTGCATGCCGGAGCAAAACGTGTATTGATGTCTGCTCCTTCAAAAGACAGTACGCCTATGTTTGTTTACGGTGTAAACCACAAATTGTACAAAGGAGAAGATATTGTTTCCAATGCCTCTTGTACAACAAACTGCCTGGCTCCGGTTGTCAAAATTCTGAATGACAAATACGGTATAATAGAAGGTTTGATGACTACTGTACACTCCATTACAGCAACACAAAAGACTGTTGACGGTCCTTCTGCCAAAGACTGGAGGGGCGGTAGGGCAGCTTCTGCCAATATCATTCCTTCTTCTACAGGTGCAGCAAAAGCCGTGGGACGTGTTATTCCGGAATTGAACGGAAAGCTTACCGGGATGTCTTTCCGTGTTCCTGTAGTGAATGTTTCGGTAGTTGACCTGACCTGCCGTCTGGAAAAACCGGCTACCATGGAAGGTATCAAAGCCGATATGAAAGCTGCCTCTGAAGGTGAGTTTAAAGGCATTTTGGGTTATACAGAAGAGGCCGTTGTTTCCTCTGACTTCATTGGAGATTCAAGGACTTCCATATTTGATGCAGAAGCCAGCATTGCACTCAGTCCACATTTTGTTAAAATTGTTACCTGGTACGATAACGAGTGGGGTTATTCCTGCAAGATTATTGATATGCTGGAACATATGGATTCTGTAAAATAGTCCTTTGGTATTCTGACAGCTTACCTTATATTTGTGTATGGTTTCTGTCATAATGGCGGCGTACAATGCCGGCGAATTCATTGCCCGGGCTTTGGATAGTGTTTTCTCTCAGACATTTGATGGCTTTGAGGTTGTAGTGGTGGATGATGCGTCAACCGACGCTACGTTGCAGGTATTGGAAAAATACAAAGAGGAACGCCTTACCGTATTGCGGAATACTACGCGTAGCGGTGCTGCATTTTCCAGAAACCGGGCTATTGAAGCATCCAAAGGCAAGTACATTGCCATACTGGATGCAGATGATTTCTGGGCGCCCGGAAAGCTGCAGGCTCAGGTAGATTTTATGGAAAAGAACAAACGGGCCTCGGGTGTTGGCACGTATGTCTATGAAACCGACAGGGAGGGCGTTCCGGTAAAGATGCTTCGCTTTCCTTTGAAGCCGGAACAAATTAAGTGTTCTACTTTCTTTCGCTGCTCTTTTGTGCATTCTTCCATGCTCCTCAGACGTTCTTTTCTGGTAGATAAAAACCTGGAGTACAATGCCGACTACAAAGGGGCTCATGATTTTGAATTGTGGAGTCGTGCCGTATTTTGTGGCAGTTTTTACCAGTTGCCGGAACCCCTGACGTATTACCGCAGGAGTCCCGACCAGATCTCTGCCGCCCATAGGACTATGCAGGAAAATTATGCAGTGAAAATTTACAAGGTGCTTTTGCAACGGATAGGATTTGTGCCGTCGGAAAAGCAGCTGGAAAGCCATTTGCAGCTGGTAGGTATGGGGAGCGGTGATTTACCTGCAGGTGATGTGTTGCGTTGGTGTTTGAAGTTGCACGAAAAGAATGCGCTGGTAAAGCTGTTTGTTCCGCGGTTGTTTGCCGGGGAAATTTTGTTACGCTTTTTGAAATATTGCAGGGATAATTCTATAGGCATCTTCAGGACTGCAAGATTGCAGTTTTGGCTGCATGTACATATGGGAATAGCAGTATTTCCTTATTTTCAATTATTTAGCAGGCGGTCAAAAAAAGTCAAACGTGTTTGATATCAAGCAATACAGACGTAAAGAAGTAGAGCGCCAGCGCGTGGAATCTATTTTGGGGCTGTTGCCGGCGGGTGTGCAGACGGTGCTGGAAGCCGGGTGCCGCGACGGTTATATTACGCACCTGTTGGCAGACCGGTATCCCGAGGTAACGGCGTTGGATTTGCAACTGCCTGTTATAGAGCACCCGCGAGTTACGTGCGTGCAGGGCGATATTACCCGTTTACAGTTTGCTTCCCGTTCCTTTGATTTGGTGGTATGTACCCAGGTGTTGGAACATATTCCTGCCGAGAAGCTGGAAGATGCCTGTGCGGAATTGCTGCGGGTAACCAAGAGGTATTTGCTTATTGGAGTGCCTTACAAACAGGATCTGCGTGTTCATGCCATGCGGTGTGTGCAGTGTGGTACGTTAAATCCCACTACGGGACACTTGCATTCTTTTGACAGGGAGCGTCTGCTGGCTCTTTTTGGGGACAGGCCTTTTTCCAGAATCGATTACGCAGGGGAAGGTGTGTATAAGACGAACCGCTTCTCTTACGCGCTGTACAAACGTTTTGGCTTTCCTTACGGTTCCTATGAGCAGGAAGAGCCGTGCATCTGCTGCGGCGCGGCGCTGGAAAAGCCTCGGCTTCCTTTGTTTTTACGTCTTGTTTGTTTGTTTGCCAAAGGGTTGGAGTTTGTGCAAAACAAAACAGGGCCCGATAAGAGCCCTGTCTGGATTCATATGTTATGGGATTTTAAAGAGCAGGAGACATAGAGATATCTATGAAGTTCCCCTGACTAAGGAAATCCCTGAAGAAATCCTGTAACGTTGCCGGTGTGATTCCTTTAACTATGCTTTCGTAGTCTGTGAAGGTGTCTAACCCATCGTCGTAGTAACTGGTGATTACTTGTTTCCAGAAACTGTTGGAAATAAGGTTTTCCTGGCGGTTTTTCAGGAAGTTCTCTTTTGTTTTGTTTACGTATTCTTCCGACGGTCCGTTGTCCCTGACATGGATGATGTCTGCTTTTACAATTTCCGTCATTCTTGCCTGTTTTTCAGGGTCTGTATCGAAGGCAATAATAATACCGCCGTAAGCTTCCGGTCTGTCCAGAAGGAGTTTTTGGACAGAAGCACCGTACGTTCCGCCTTCATCTTCCCGCAGGCTTTGGATATAAGCCATGTTCAGGACGGATTGAACGGCATCCATGTAAACGGTATTTACCAGGTTGTACGGCATGTCTGCTGTATACACGTTTATAATGCTGGTCTTGGGCGTTTCCATTTCTACCGTAAAGTGGTTGTCAATGGTACCTTTTTGAATGCGGTTGTCGTTCACCTTCCAGATAGCAGGTTTTTTTCCTGCGGGAAGGGAACCCAGGTACAGTTCCACAAGAGGCTTGAGGGTTTCCGGATCTACATTGCCCACAATCGTTACCAAAGCTCCGTTCATGTTGCTAAAGCAGGTTCTGTAAGCTGCTTCCATACTTTGCAGCGATACTTTATCCAGCAATTCGGAAGATACAATCTGGCTGCGCGGGTTGTTGTTGAACAAAGTACTTATCAGCTCTTGTTGCAGTTTGAAATTGGGGGTTTGCTCCAGGTTGGGAACAATAGCCCGTAACTGTGCCATGGGAGCTTCAAATTCACTGTCCACAAAACGAGGTGTTACTATGTAGGCGTAAACGAGTTCAAACAACGTTTCCAGGTCTTGTGGGGAAGCACTGCCGTTGATTCCCTGGCTGTAACCTTCCAGATACGGATTGGCTTGCGCAATCTTCCCGGTAAGCTTGCGTTTGAGGGCCGAGGCGTTAAATTCGCCCACTCCGCTACTTTGTACCCATAAGCCAAATACGTTGCCTTCTACCGATGGAAGCAGGTCTTCCGGAATAATGGAGTGGCCTCCGTCGCTCTTTAAGGAGAAAAGAACTTCGTCTTTTCTGTAGTCGGTGGGTTTGACCACTACTTGAATGCCGTTGGACAGGGTCCATACCGTGCTGCCAAATACGCCGCTTGCTTCTTTGGTGATTTTACCGGGAACAAGCGTTGCTACATCTACAAGGGGCTGGTCTGATACTTCTTCCTCATAGGCTTCCAGTTCCATTTCCTCTACCGAGTCCATAATGGCCTGCAGCTCTTCTGCTGTAGGAATAGCCAGTCCTTCACGTGCGGGACTGTTAAGAAGCACAATGCGGTTTTCTTCCGTAATAACTTGTGCTGCTATCTGATTTAGCTGTTCCAGCTGAATGAAAGGCATGTATCCTTTGGCAACCTCCAGTTCGTAGGCAGGATCCAGGATGGGTTCGTTGTCGGCAAAATGGCTGATCATGGGATAGACCAACTCGGCATTCCTGCGGTCTCCTGCATTTTCAGCTGCGCGCTCCAAACGGCGCAGGTAATTGGTTTTGGCACGTTCCAGCTCGGCTTCTGTAAATCCGAAACGACGCATTTTTTCTATTTCCATTAACAGGGCATGAAATGACTGGCTGCTTTCACCGTCTTTCGCTCCGACTGCAAACAGGGTGGCATCTGCCGAGGTGGTGAGTGGGGAAAAGCCCATACTGCCACCCAGGAAAGGAGCATTGGGTTGCTGAGCAATTTCCTGCAAACGGTCATTCATCATTGTGGTAATGAATGATTTAAACATGTCAACCATATAAACCATTCCCAAGGGACGCATTTCATGAGGGATGGGGTCGGTTTTGATGACGAATGTAATGCTGGTACTTTGTGCTTCCGGGTCTGTTATGATGCCAATAATGGGGTCGTCATTTTCCGGTATGGGTATCAATTTCTTTGGGCTGGGCGTTTCCGGTGCGGGGACATCCTGGAAAAGTACTGTCAGCTTGTCATATACCTGATCCACATCTACGTCTCCTACAATGATAACAGCCTGGTGATCGGGGCGGTACCATGTTTCGTAAAAGTCTACCAGTTCCTGGTAATGGAACGTGGAAATACCTTCGATTGTACCAATCAGGTTGCATTCGGCATACTTGGATCCCTTGTAGAGGTAGGGGAGCGCTTCTTCAAACATACGCCATTGGGCATCCCGGCGTGTGCGCAGTTCTTCAATAATCACTCCGCGTTCCAGGTCAATTTCTTCCGGGAGGTTGCTTACAAAGTGGGAGTAATCGTGCAGAATAAGCAGGCAGGTATCCAATACGCCTTCGCGTAGCAAGGGTACGTTGTTGAGCATGTACATGGTCTGTTCTACACCTGTGGAAGCATTGATGTTTCTTCCAAAACTGCATCCGATACTTTCCAGGTAATTGATCATCATTTTACCGGGCAGGTTTTTAGACCCGTTGAGTGCCATGTGTTCAAGAAAGTGTGCCAGTCCTGCCTGACGTTCATTTTCCTGAATGGCGCCTACGTTAGTAAAGAGGTAGAACTCGGCCCTTTGTTCAGGTTTTGCGTTGTGCCTGATGTAGTAGGTGAGTCCGTTATCTAATTTGCCAATTCTGACTGCAGGATCGTTTTTGAGCGGTTCCTGGGGGTTAGCCATTTGGGCAAAACCGGTTATACTTGCTACTATAAGAACAACCAGTGTTGTTATAAATTTTCTCATAATGTAAAAATTGTTTTGTAATGAATTTAAGCAATAAAGGTAGGAAATTTAGTTGATGTAATGGTATTTTCGTATTTTTACAAAATGTACATTTGATAAAACTGATAATAATGATTACCAGAAAAACTTTTTTAAGCCTGATGGCTGTGCTTGTAAGTGCAGGGACTGTGTGGCCGTGTACCAACCTGATTGTAACAAAAGGAGCTTCTAAGGATGGTTCCGTTATGGTTACATATTCTGCTGATTCCCACCAATTGTATGGTGAATTGTATTTTTGGCCGGCTGCCACATGGGCAGAGGGAACCATGCTGAAAATTTACGAGTGGGACAGCGGCAGGTATATGGGGGAAATACCACAGGCTCCGGTTACTTATTCTGTAACCGGTAATATGAACGAATACCAATTGCTTATTGGAGAGACAACGTTTGGCGGAAGACGGGAGTTCAATGACCGGAACGGAATCATGGACTACGGTTCTTTGATTTACGTGACGTTGCAACGTTGCAAAACGGCACGTGAGGCAATTGCCATGATCGATCACCTGATGCAGACGTACGGGTATGGTTCCGGGGGCGAGTCTTTTACGATTGCCGATCCCGATGAAGTATGGATAATGGAAGTGATTGCCAAAGCGCCCCGTATGGTGGAAGGTGTGAATGTAAATAAAGGGGCAGTTTGGGTAGCAAAACGTATTCCCGATGGGTATATAAGTGCCCATGCCAATCAGGCACGTATTACTACGATTGATTTCAACGATCCCTCAACTTGCCTGTACAGCCCCGATGTGATTTCACATGCCCGGGAAATGGGGATTTTTTCCGGAAAAGATAAAGAATTTAGTTTTTCGGATATCTATAATCCGGTAGATTTTGGAGGTGCCCGTTTTTGCGATGCGCGGGTGTGGGCTTTCTTTAATAAGTACAACGACGGCATGGGCAAATACCTGGACTATGCCATGGGGCACAACCTTTCCAACAGAATGCCTCTGTATGTGAAACCAAAAGTAAAATTGTCCGTTAAAGACCTGGCAGACATGATGCGCGATCATTTTGACGGAACTCCGCTGGATATGACTTGTGATATTGGTGCAGGGGGCAATGCCCTGCCTTACCGGTGGAGGCCGCTTACGTTTGAGGTGGATGGTAAGTCTTATGTGAATGAAAGGGCTATTGTGACCCAGCAAACCGGATGGTGGTTTGTAGGACAGTGCCGCAGCGATTTGCCACGTAATCTGGGCGGATTGTATTGGTTTGGCGTGGACGATGCCGGGACCTCTGCACTTATTCCCATCTACAGCGTATCGCAACGTGTTCCGCATTGCCTGGAAGTGGGGAACGGAAGCATGCTGGAGTATTCGGAAACATCCCTGTTCTGGATTTTTAACAGGGTGGCTCAGTTTGCTTACTTGCGTTACAACGAGATAGGCGCCGAAGTACGGGGAGTTGTAGATGCCTGGGAAAATTCCATGGTAGAAAAAACAGCGCTGGCTGACCGTGTGGCAGCTGAATTGTACAAAGAATCTCCCGAGGCAGCCCGCGAGTATTTGACAGATTTTAGTGTGCAAACGGCTCAGGCTTTGTTGGAGAAATGGGTTGGGCTGGATAAATACCTGATGGTTAAATATATTGATGGAAATACCAAACGTCAGCATCCCGATGGTTCTTTTGCAGACAACAAAAACGACCCACACATTCCTGCACCGCCTATTCAGGCAGGATATACACAAAAATGGAAAGAAGCCGTTGCTAAAGATCACGGTAAGATATTAGAATCCAGATAAAATGAAAAAGACAGGTCGTATCCTGTTCCTGGCCTTATGTACGTTCATTGGAACAGCTGCGTGGGCACAGATTCCCGAGGCAGTTCCTCCGGAAACCGTTGCAGACAGTTGCCGCGTTTTTGTGGTGACTATTGACAGCGAGATTCATGCAAAATCTGCCAGGATGCTTGAAAAGGCACTGAAAGAAGCGGAAACACGTAAGGCAGATGTGTTCCTGATGCGTCTGAACACGTTTGGCGGCGCGCTGGATGCAGCGGAAAAAATGCGGACTGCCTTGCTGGAAGCATCGTTTACGACCGTTGCTTTTATCGATCATCAGGCTGCCTCGGCAGGTGCTCTTATTTCTTTGGCGTGTGACAGTATTGTGATGGCGCCGGGCTCAACCATTGGCTCGGCTACGGTAGTAAACCAAACCGGAGAAGCTATGCCGGAGAAATACCAGTCGTACATGCGTTCTCTTATGCGCGCTACGGCAGAAGAAACAGGCAGGGATCCGGCGCTGGCAGAACAAATGGTCAGTGGCGATACAATTGTGAACCTGACTACCAACGAGGCCATTGCTATTGGATTTGCACAGGGTCAGGCAGCCGGTGTTCCGGAGGTTCTGGCCTTGTTGGGATACGAATCCTGCCAGGTTGATGAGTACAAAGAAACGGGGTTGGATAAGGTGATAGGTTTTTTCCTTTTGCCTTTGGTTCAGGCCCTGTTGCTTATGGGAATGATTGGTGGTGTTTTCATTGAGCTGAAGACTCCGGGTGTGGGGCTTCCGCTTGCCGTGGCTATACTGTGTGCCATTGGGTATTTTTCTCCGTTGTTTTTGGAAGGAATTGCCCGCTATTGGGAGCTGATTATCATTGTTGTGGGATTGATTTTGCTGGGTATAGAAATTTTTGTGACGCCCGGTTTTGGTGTGTTGGGTGTTACGGGATTGCTGGCCATAGCAGCCGGACTGGTGCTGGTGATGGTGGACAATTGGATTTTTGAATTTAAAGGACCTTTCCCCTGGTACGCACTCCTGAATCCCGTAGCCATTGTTTCTGTGGCCGGTTTGGCCTCACTTACAGGTATGTTGCTTTCTATTCATTACCTGTTTCCTACGCGCGTCTTCAACCATATTGCCTTGCGTACGGACCTGACAACTGAATCGGGCTTTGTAGGGGTTCCGGAATTGAAAGAAATTCAAATTGGGCAGGAAGGCGTTGCGTTTACAGACCTGCGCCCTTCCGGTAAAGTCACTATAGGGGACCGTTGGGTAGAAGCGCGTGCTGCTGTGGGCTATATTACCAAAAATACAAAAGTGAAAGTCGTTCGCATCGAGGGCGGGGCACTATTTGTGGAAGAAGTGTAGGTGGGAGGTGTAGCGCTTAGTGTTTGGCGCATTTGGCGCGTTCTAGATTGAATCAAGTGGCGTGCTGTTGGTCGGATTCGATAAGCTGCAACAGGTGTTGTACGGCTTCTTCTTGCGGGATGCCGCGCATTACGGGGATTTTTCCTTTATATAGCGTGATTTTTTCGTTGCCTTCGCCTACGTAACCGTATTGTGCGTCTGCCATTTCTCCGGGGCCGTTTACGATGCAGCCCATGATGGCAATGGTGCAGCCTTTTAGGTGGGAAGTGGCTGCTTTGACAGCGCGGACCGTTTCTTCCAGGTTGTATTTGGTGCGGCCGCAACCGGGACAGGAGATGTATTCCGGTTTTGTAAAGACGCAGCGGGTAGCTTGCAACAGGTCCATGCAAAAGTCTGTGAGTTCTTCTTTTGTGGCAAAAGGTGCTTCTACAAAGGGCATGGGCAGGGTTTTCCAGTCGATGGTGCCATCCAGCAGGCCGGGAGCCCACTCGTAGCACGCCGAGACAATCAGTTGGTCCCACAAGTCAGCTGAAGCCGTGGGGGTTGCGGGGGTGGCAAGCAGGGGGAGGAAGAGCTTACCAAAACGGATTTCCGATTCGGGCGCCTCGGTAAGGGAAACCCGGAATGTGTTGCCTATGCCTTCTTTCAGGAGGGTGATAATGCCCGCAGCAGATTTTAGGCGGCCTTGGCGTTCGTTGCCGGATTCGGTGACACCCAGGTGTATGGGGTAGCTCATTCCGGCTTCTTCCATATGTTTGACCAACAGGCGGTTGGCTTGTACCATTACGCGGGTGTTGCTGGATTTAATGGATACTACGGTGTTGGTGAAATTAAGTTCTTGACAGACGGTAAGGTATTCCATGGCTGCCCGGCACATGCCTTCCGGTGTATCGCCATACAATTCCATGATGTGCGCAGGCAGGGAGCCGTGGTTTACGCCAATGCGCAAGGCGGTGTGGTGCAGGTTGCAGGTTTCTAACAAGGTTGCCAGTAGTGCTTTGGCTTGCGAGGGGTCACGTGAAAAGTTCCCCGGATTGATGCGTACCTTATCGGCTACCCGGGCTGCTTCCATGGCGGTAGCTGCCGAGAAATGCACATCGGCAACCAAAGGTATATGGATGCCGCGTTTTGAAAGGGTTTCTTTGATCTTTGCCAATGCCCTGACTTGTGGCAGCCCTTGTGTTGTAAGCCGAATCAATTGTGCTCCGGCTGCTGCAATACGCTCACATTGGGCAACAGACGCCGCGACGTCCAGTGTGTCTGTGTTGCACATGGTCTGAACAGATACGGGGTGCTCGCCTCCGATTAGCAAGTGCCCGCCTTTGAGCATCAGGTCTCCGACAGTTACAGTATGTGTTTTCATAGGTGCAGGTATGGGCTACAGGTGTATAAACAGGCCGAACGTGAACAGCAGCTGTCCGGGGTAACCGTATGTATAGGATTCGTTGCTGTAGAGTGCATAATTTTCAATCATAGATAGAGAATACAGGTAGTTGGCTTCTATATGGAATTCGAATGGCTTGAGTACCAGAGCGAAGCCAAGGCCGCCCTGAAAGCCGTAATCAGCATAGATGTGGTTGCAGTCAAAGGTTACCGGAACACCTTCCGGTTGTTCTTCGGTAAAATCTGTTGCACTCATGCGGTAGCCGGCAAAACATCCCAGGTTGATGAGCACGCGCATTTTCCAGAAATCTATATGAAATTGGCTGGTTAGCGGTACCCGCAGGACTTCGTACACACGTTTGACATCCGGCGTATCATACGCTTGTTGGGTATAGGTGAATCCGGTTTGAACTCCAAAATAGGGTAAGTTGCCCCATAAGTCGTGGTAATAGGTATATAAAAGAGAGGCGTTTTTCCAGGACGGTACGTCTTTTTGATTCCTGCCTGGATTAAAGTGTACGGTGTTTAAAGCATATCCGCCCCTGACTCCCAGCATATGTTGTTTGTAGGGAAGTGTTTGGGCTCTTGCAACATGGCCCATGAACGGGCAGGTTGCAGAAACAGCCAACAGGAATACTACAATAAGTATTTTACTTTTGTTTGGTAGGAACGGTAAGCGTAACATTTTGGTTCAAAAGTTGTTCTACATGAATAACCTGGGTTAATTCCATTTTCTCTTTTAGCTCGATAATAGATTCTCCGGAAGGAAGACGGAACATGCGCACCCGTTCTGCCTGCCTTCTTTCTTTACTGCTTCCTGTGTCCCAGAATCCATTGTCGTTCAGGTCTTCTGTTATGCGGATGGTATATTTACCGGCTTTAAGGTAGGAAAAACTAACGGTGGTGTCTGTTTTTACCCGGGTGCTACGCAGTACGTTTTCCCGGCGTTCATTCATAAGGTCTACAATCAGCGGAGAAGGAACGTGTTGCATTTGCAGGTGAAGGGCAGCATAATCTTCCGAAAGCAAGGTCTTGAACACTACAGTAAGGGAATCGTTCTGCCTGCCGTAGATATCAGTAAGTGTTTGGGCCGGAAGAGTAAATGTATACTGGGTACCTTCTATATAAGAGTCCGGGATAATGCGGTACAATAAGAGGTTAAGGGAGTCTGCCTGAACGGAATAGGTAACGGGAACCGTATCGTTTGAAGGGGTGATACGCTTCATGCTGCCCCGGGTAAAATCCGGAGACATGGGTAAACTTGCAAATTTTAGTAAAACTCCTTTTTCCTTTATTTGTTCGGGAACAGCTTTGCCTTCTATTTCCAGAATATTTTTCTTGTCTTTTACAGAGGGCGGTCCCTGGCGAGGTCCCTGCAGGTCTTCTTTCGGTTCTTCTTCTTTAAATGGGAAGAAAAGCAGGGTGTCTGTACGTGGTACCCATGTTTTTAGCGAATCGTTCGTAGCCATATAGGTGAGCTGCAGGGTAACGGTATCCGGTACGGAGGGGGCAGCCAGCCACAAGAGGATGGAGTCACGAGGGTAGTTATGTTGTTCAATGATATGTGTGGAGTCCATATCCGGAATACGGGCCTGTAGTATTTGAGAGCCCGGTGCCGAGAAAGTCAGAAGTAAGGCCCGGTGCTCTTTGCGCTCATACTGCGACAGCACCTGACGGGTAGCAGGCTCTTTAAACAAAAACACGTTGGTTTCTACCGGCCTTCTTAAGAGTCCGGCAGTATCTTTTGCAAAGTAGGGCTGGATTTCCGGAGCATAAGGAAACATAACTTTTTGCGGCCTTACCAGCGAATCCAGAAACCCGACAGATTCACCACCGTCACGGTCGTACTTGTAGTTGTTGTTGTCGTCTGTTATGGCATACAGGGAATACAAGGTGTCTTTCAGGTTTCTTAGAACAAAGTAACCGTAAGCGTCTGTACGTGTAACCGCTACCGGTAATGTTGTTGTAAGGGTTGTGTCTGCGGAATTGGTATGCAGCAGCACGACGGCATTTTGAACCGGAAGCAGGGTTGAAGCATGTGAGATAAGCCCTGAAATCATAAGCGAATCTATCCGGTCACCTGTTGAAAAACTTAGTGCAAAAACAGGAAAAGGATTGCCTTCGTTGTTATCCTGAATGGCGTTCCCAAAATAGAGGCTGTATGTGGTATTGGGAAGCAGCTTATCCTGCAGGTCAACTACTATTCCTTTACCTTTGGTACGTATGGTTGGTTTTGTTGCAGAAGGCGGGGATAACACTATGTTTTCGTTGGGTTTTTCCAGTTTAACGTATTCGTTAAACTGAAGTTCTATTTTCTTTAGCGAGGTGCTTACCCCGGTTTGGTTCATATCGGGGATGGCCACCAGCAATTTGGGCGGAATGGTATCTTGAGGCCCTCCCGATGGAGAAGCTGTAGTATTGGCGCAGCCATACGGAAAGAGCGTTATTACCATAAAGGCCGATACGGTAGCAAGAAAAGCAAGGATTTGCTTTAGGGTTCGTTTTGTTTCGCTCATTGCTCCAATTGTTTTACTGTTTCAACGCCTTTTATTTTCTTTAATTCACCAATTAATGCTTTCAGATCGTCTGTATTTTGTACGTATATTTCAAGTTCTGCATCAAAAATGTAGTCATGGGAAACAAGACTAAAACTACGGATATTTACACACATGTCAAGGGATATAGTATGTGTAATATCAAAAATAATACCCAAACGGTCGTTCCCGCGGAGCATAAGCTTTACAAGGGAAGAGGAGAGGCGTTGCTTTTGCCAGACGACAGCAACCTCAGCATTCTCATTTTTATGAAGCCTTTTAAGTCCTTCTATTCGTGGGCACGTAGTGGCGTGGATGTACAAATCATGTGTTTTTCTGTTGATGAAACCTACCAGTTTGTCGTCTGAAGTGGGTCTGCAGCAGGTCGCAAAATGGAAGGCATTGTAATCTTCACGTCGATTCCAGTCCGGAACAGGTACCCAGCTGACAAATTTTCGTGTGGGGGTACCTTTCATGAGGATGTCCCTAAGATTGGATAAGTCCAGCATCCCGGCTCCAATCTTTCCGTACATTTCTTCTTTTGAGGAAATGTTGTAAGCTGCTAACAATTTATTGGTTAATCGCGTATGTATTCTGATGCCGAATTCTGCCAGTTTTGAGCTCAACAATTGCCTGCCTTCGTCAATATAGTCTGTACCGCTCTTTTTGAGTGTCTCCAGAATAAGACTTCTGGCTTTTGGTGTGGTGACCTCGCCTAACCATTCTATCCTGACGCCGGGTTGCTCTGTAGTAATGATCTCTACCTGATCGCCTCCGCGTAAAGGAGTGGAAAGGAGCGTAATTTTTTCGTTAATCTTGGCAGCCAGGGCATGGTTCCCTACATGTGTATGGATGTAATACGCGAAATCCAAAGCGGTAGCTCCTTTGGGGAGGATACGCATTTCTCCTTTTGGGGTAAATATGTAAATGACAGAAATGAGGCTGCCTGGTTGGAAATTGTCAAAAAATTCCAGCGATTGTGAATCTTTGTTTTCCAGTGTTTCCCGGACTTTAGCAAGCCAGCGTTCCATACCGCTGACTTCCGGAGTAATTCCTTTGTATTTCCAATGTGCTGCAACTCCTTGTTCCGCAATATCGTCCATACGTTTGCTGCGGATCTGAACTTCAAGCCAGTTTCCGGATGGAGTCAGGTAGGTTGAGTGCAGGGCCTCGTACCCGGTTTCCTTGGGGTTTTTGAGCCAGTCCCGGCGCCGTTCTCTATAAGGTACCCAACGTTCGTTCAGCAATTCTTCAATTCTATAGCATATGTTGTGTTCTTCCTCCCGGTTTGGAATATCCGGAGTAAAAATAATCCTGAGCGCAAATAAATCAAAGACGCTTTCAAAAGCCACGTTTCTTTTCTTCATTTTGGCCCAAATAGAGTAAGGAGATTTGATACGGGTGGTTATCCGAAAATTCAAGCCTTCTTTGTTCAGGATTTCCGTGATGGGCTCAATGAATATTTTTGTAATGGCACTTCCCCTGCGGCCCGTCTCATTTTTTATTTTCTCTTCTATTTCGCTGTATTCCACAGGCATAACATACCTCATCCAGATATTTTCAATTTCTGACTTGATGGTATAGAGTCCCATCTGGTGCGCCAGGGGGGCAAATATGTACATGGATTCACCCAGATTTCTGGCGCGCTTTTCTACGGGAAGTTCTTTTAGGTTTCTTAGGTTATGCAACCTGTCGGCCAGTTTTATAAGCAAAACACGGATGTCGTTGTTTACGGTGAGCAACATTTGCTTGAACGTTTCTTCCTGTGTTTTGTTCTGGGCAGCAAAAACGCGTTCCATTTTGCCCAGGCCGTCTACCAGTTCTCCAATTTTCTCACCAAACATTCCGGCTATTTCCTCCAGGGTATAGTCGGTGTCTGTCACGATATGATGCAAGAGTGCTGTAACAATGGATTTGTACCCCAATCCGATTTCTTCTACAACAATGCGTGCCACATCTATGTTGTGCAGAATAATGGGGTCGCCGGACAGGCGTTTTTGGTTTTTATGAGCTTCTTTGGCAAAAGAATACGCTTTCAGAACTTGTTCGTATTCTTCTTCATTTGCACACCTGTTTTTACTCAGAATTCTGAGCGGCTCAAAATATTGATCTATGTAATCGGGTGTTTCCAAAAGCTGTAAATTAAAGGCCGGCTGCAAAGGTTTTAATGGCCGGGTCCAGGGTGGCCAGGGCTGCTATGGTGGGATAGCCGGGCAGTTCAATACCGGGGGAGTGTAACTCCCAGGCATGTTTTTCTATCATATTGTTGGCAAACAACTGCAAATTCTTTAAGCCGCCCCCGCTCCAGGAATAGCCCCCAAAGAGGAAAACGTTCTTCCTTTTGGGCTGCATAATCTCAATTTCATGGCATAACTGATGCATGGCCGGATGCATTCCTGTATTGTAGGAACAAGAGCCCAGAACAAGGCCGTTGTATTTCCATATTTCTTTAAGGATGAAGGAAGGATGTGTTTTTGATACATCAAATACACGGATGTTGCGGAGGCCGGCTTCTGATAGTTTGCGTGCCGTATAATCTGCTGTTTGTCGGGTATGACCGTACATGGTTGCATACGCCAGTACCACACCTGTATCACTTTCACTGGCAGCCCATTGTGCATACCATTGATAAACCGTTTGCGGATTGGTACGCCACACAGGCCCGTGTACCGGACATATGATGCGGATGGGAAGGGTGGATGCTTTTTGTATTGCTTTTGTTACCTGTCCGGAAAACCGCCCGATGATATTGGTATAGTAGCGGAGCATTTCGTCTTTGTAATATTCCGGATCAATTTCGTCGTCAAAAATACCACCGTCCAATGTGCCAAATGTCCCAAAGGCATCCTGAGAAAAAAGAACATGCTCTGTTGTACAGTAGGCCATCATGGACTCGGGCCAGTGTACCATAGGTGTAAAGACAAACTGCAGAGAGTGGTGTCCGAGTTCCAGCTTGTCACCGTCTTTTACTTCCCGGATTTTGTCGCGGCTAATGCCCGGATGGTATATATCCAGCAGGGCTATACCCTTGGCATTCGTTACCACAACAGTATTGGGATGGCGTACAAGCAGATCGCTTATCATGCCTGCGTGGTCCGGTTCCATATGCAGGATTACCAAATAGTCCAAAGGACGTCCATCCAGCAGGAAGGCCACGTTTTCTAAGTACGAACGGTCGCTGCCGTATTCAATGGTGTCTAACAGCGCCGTTTTTTTATCTGTAATAAGGTAGGAATTGTAAGATATCCCTGACGGGAGTGGCCAGTTGCTTTCAAAAAGTGTTTTGTTTCGGTCGTTCGTGCCTATAAAATGCAAGGTATCAAGTATGGTTGCTCTCATATTTAAAATAAAGTTTGTGGCTTTTTAATAAGTGCCATGAATTCGTTTTCGTTGATTGTGGGGATGCCCAGTTCGGCCGCTTTTTTCATCTTGGACGGGCCTGTTTTGGCTCCGGTTAAAAAGTAATCTGTTTGACCGGTAATGGATGCCAAAACCTTGCCACCGTTAGCTGCAATCAGGTTTTTAATGTCTTCCCTGGATTGGGTAAAGGTACCGGAAATAACAAACCGTTTTCCTTGCAGGGTATCAGACAACACCTGAGTTGCATCCTGTTGCTGTTCAAAGGCAAGGCCGGCCGATTTCAGTTTTTCCAGCATGTGGGTATGTTGTTCTTCCTGAAAAAAGTCCCGGATGGATTGTGCTATTTTTTCTCCAATTTCAGGAGCTTCTGTCAATTCTTCAAACGGCGCTTGTTGTAAGGCCCGGAGTGAGCCAAAATGGTCTGCCAGGTATTTAGCCGTAGTTTCTCCTACAAAGGGTATTCCCAGGGCATACAGTACGCGCGGAAAAGGAGTGCTGCGCGAAGTGGCAATACTTTCCAACAGGTTTTCTGTAGATTTTGGTCCCCAATTAGTAAGCGTTTCCAGTTTTTCCGGTGTGAGGTCGTACAAATCGGCCGGTGTAGTTACCAGTTGTTTGGTAAAGAGTTGTTCCACAAGAGCTTCTCCTCCCAGGATGTTCATAGCTTTGCGGTTCATGAAATGTTCAATCCTGCCTTTTATTTGCGGTGGGCAAGCCCATTTGTTGGGACAAAAATGTTTTGCTTCGCCGGGGTCTCTTTTCAGGGGGGTACCGCATTCCGGGCATGTGTGAATGTACAGGAACGGGTGTGTTCCCTCCGGACGTAAGCCGAGGTCAACGCCTACCACCTTGGGGATAATTTCGCCGCCCTTTTCAATGAAGACCGTATCGCCAAGGCGGATGTCGTGCAATGCTATCTGGTCTGCGTTGTGCAACGAGGCGCGCTTGACGGTAGTGCCCGATAAAAAGACCGGTTCCAGGTTGGCCACCGGGGTGATTGCACCTGTTCTGCCTACCTGAAAATCAACGGAAAGCAGCCGTGTAGCTGCCTGTTCTGCCCGGAACTTGTAGGCAGTAGCCCAACGGGGACTTTTGGCCGTCATCCCCAGGACCTTGTGCAATTTAAAGTCGTTTACTTTAATCACCACTCCGTCTGTGGCAATAGGAAGGTTTGTACGCTCAGTATCCCAAAAGTCCAGAAATTCGGTAATTTCTTCCGGGCTTTTGCATAGTTTCCGTTGGTTAGAAACGGGAAATCCCCATGCGTGCGCTGCTTCCAGTGCCTGCCATTGTGTGCTGATTCCTTCTGTTTCTGTGACCAAATGATATACAAAGCAATCCAGTCCGCGGCGTGCTACTTCATCTGACGAAAGTAATTTTAAAGTACCTGCGGCGGCATTGCGCGGGTTGGCAAAGAGAGGTTCTCCGGTTTCTTCCCGGGATTCGTTCAGCTCCCGAAAGCGGTTGAAGGACATCAGTATTTCTCCACGTATTTCAAACTCCCGGGGGTAGGGAACGGATAAGGTTTCGGCCGGTTTAAGCAGAGCAGGTACCGAGGCGATGCGCAGGATATTGGCTGTGACATCGTCACCGTACGTGCCATCGCCGCGGGTAAGCGCCCGGACCAGGCGGCCGTCTTTATAGGAAAGGCAGATGGCCGTGCCGTCCAGCTTCAGTTCGCAGACGTATTCCAGCGCAGCCGTGCTTCCTTCGGTGGCTTTCAGGACGCGGTTGTGGAAATCCTGCAGCTCTTGCCTGTCGTAGGTATTGCTTAAAGAAAGCATGGGCACTTTATGACGTACCTTTTGAAAGGAGGTGACGGATGCAGAAAGATCACTGCCAACGTGTTGTGTAGGGGAGTCATCGGTTGCCAGTTCCGGATATTTGCGTTCCAGTCCCAGCAATTCCTGTACCAACAAATCGTATTCAAAATCTGAGATCCGGGGGGCATTCAAAACATAATACGCGTTGTTGTGGTTGTTAATTGCTTGTTTTAGTTCCCTGATTCTGTCAGCTGCAGCGCTTATATCCATGTGGTAAAGATATGAACTAAGTTTGAATAATACTGTCGTCAATTATGCGGACATCGCCGTTCTCTGCCATGGAACGCAAGACATCCATTACCTGATCTGCCGATTCTGTAAAGAGCAGATCCAGTTGCTGGATGCGGAGCGGTCCCTCTTGCAGGGTTTGCGTGATTTTTCCGGCAATACGTTCAAAGGTCTTGTGGGGGTCTTTTTCTCCCTGACGGGCCAGGCATACGTCACAGATGCCACAATCTTTGGCCGTTCCTTCACCAAAGTAGGCCAGCAATTGTTTGCTGCGGCAGGGAGCTTCTGACGATGCATACTGAAGCATGGCTTCCATGCGTTTGAACCAGGTATCCTTACGTTGAAGAAATCCCGCAGGATTCAGGTATACATTGCCCGGTTCCAACCTGTGGGAATGCAGGAACACCTGAGGGCATTTCTTTTTGGGAATGTACGTAATAACTCCTATACGTGAAAGGTGCATGAGGTATTCTGTGATTACGGCCGGGGCGTTCCGGCTGGTTTGGGAGAGGTATGTTTCGTCTATAGATACAAATCCGTTAAACAGTCCCGTATAAGTACGCAACAACAGTTTGATGAAAGTGTCCAGACGCGGGTTGGCTATTTGCACTTTGTACAATTCATCCCTGTTGACCTTAAATGAGATGCGCGAGGGGTTATCTACTTCTTCTGTCAGAGAGATATAGCCTTCGTGTTCCAGGCTTTGTAAGGCGTACCAGAGGGTGGAGGGGTGTTTTTTAACACGTTGGGCAAATTCTTCTATGCTAAAATCAAATTGCTGTTCTGCTCCTTCGCCGTAGCCCAGGTTCAAATAGGAATACAGGTTCTGGTAGGTTTCCTTAATAAAGTCTGCATCGGGGAAGGAGATGGTAAAGATTTGCTTAAGTCTGCGTTCGTCAGAGGGGTTGTACAACAGGACTGCATACGATTTCTTGCCGTCCCGTCCGGCCCTGCCGGCTTCCTGAAAATAGGCTTCCGGTGCATCGGGAACGTCAAAGTGGCAGACAAAACGCACATCCGGTTTGTCAATTCCCATTCCAAAAGCGTTGGTGGCAACCATAATGCGGATATCTCCTTTTTTCCACGCTTCTTGTTTGGCTGTTCTCTGTTGGGAAGCCATCCCGGCGTGGTAAGCGTCGGCTTTGTGTCCGTTGAAGAGCAGGAATTCGGCTACCTCCTCGGCTTTTTTTCTTTCCCGGACATAAACCAGCCCGGTGCCTTCCACTCCGTTGGCTATGCGCAGGACCTGTCCCAATTTATCCTCGGCCCGACGTACTACATATGCCAGGTTGGCGCGCTCAAAGGAAGTTTGAAACACCTTGTGGTCTTTACGAAAGCCGAGTTTCTCCTTGATGTCTTCCACTACCAGCGGAGTGGCTGTTGCCGTTAAAGCAAGGACCGGGACGTTGGGGTAGCCTTCCCTGAATTCGGCGATACGCAGGTAGGAGGGCCGAAAATCGTAACCCCATTGGGAAATGCAATGGGCTTCGTCCACTACAAGCAGGGAGGGGTCCATTTTACGAAGGCGTGCACGAAACAGTTCGGTTCCCAGTCTTTCCGGGGAAAGATAAAGAAAGGAGTAGTTGCCGTAAATGGCATTGTCCAGGGCTACATCAATTTCGTATGAACTCATACCAGAGTGGATATAGAGTGCTTTAATGCCAAGGGATTTTAATGATTCCACCTGGTCTTTCATAAGGGCTATAAGGGGGGTGACTACTATGCAGATGCCGTCCATAAGCAGTGCCGGGACTTGAAAACAGATGGATTTGCCTCCTCCGGTAGGCAAAAGAGCCAGTGTGTCCGTTCCTTCATAAACAGAAGCAATGATTTCTTCCTGTGCTTCACGAAACGAACTGTACCCCCAGTGCCGAAGCAGGGTTTCACGAAATTTTTCAGTTTGGCTTTTACCCATTTCTTCAGTTGCAAAGATAAATAAAATGCCTATCTTAGCAATCTGAAAAAAAATGTCTTTCTTCATTTTATTATTATCAATTTATTAATTATGAGCAAACTAGATCTTTCTAAGTATGGAATTACTAATGTAGGTGAGGTTGTTTACAATCCTTCTTACGAAACATTGTACCAGGCAGAAATGGATCCTGCCAATGAAGGGTTTGAGAAGGGGGAATTAACCAACATGGGAGCCGTTAATGTACGAACGGGGATTTTTACAGGACGCTCTCCCAAGGACAAGTACATAGTTAAAGACAAAACTACCGAGGATACCGTATGGTGGGATGGTGTCATTAACAAACCCATTAGCACAGAAATATGGGATTCTTTGAAAGAAATTGCTCAAAAGGAACTTTCCGGGAAGAAGAAATTGTATGTTGTAGACTCCTTCTGCGGTACAAATACAGATACACGCCTGAAAGTGCGTTTTATCATGGAAGTTGCCTGGCAGGCACACTTTGTTACCAACATGTTCATCCGTCCGTCTGAGTATGAACTGGAACATTACGGAGAACCGGATTTTGTGATGATTAATGCGTCTAAGGCTACCAATCCCAACTGGAAAGAACAAGGATTGAATTCTGACGTATTTGTTGTCTTTAATCTGACCGAACGTATTTCTGTTGTGGGAGGGAGCTGGTACGGCGGGGAAATGAAGAAAGGTATATTCTCTATGATGAATTACTACCTGCCTTTGAGAGGCATTGCCTCTATGCACTGTTCTGCCAATGTGGGTGAAGAAGGTGACGTGGCCATTTTCTTTGGTTTGTCCGGGACAGGCAAAACTACGTTATCTACCGATCCCAAACGCTACCTTATTGGAGACGACGAGCACGGCTGGGATGATCACGGCGTGTTCAATTACGAAGGCGGTTGTTATGCCAAGTGTATTGATTTGAGCAAGGAAAAAGAACCGGATATCTGGAAGGCTATCCGCAGGGACGCTTTGCTGGAAAACGTTACGGTACTTCCCGACGGAACGCCTGATTTCTCTGACAGTTCCGTTACTGAGAATACCCGCGTTTCCTATCCCATTTACTTTATCAATAAAATTGTGTTGCCTACGAAAGCCGGGCATGCCAAAAAGGTTATTTACCTTTCGGCAGACGCATACGGAGTATTGCCTCCTGTTTCCATTTTGGATGAAAAACAGGCTCAATACCACTTCTTGTGCGGCTACACTTCCAAACTGGCCGGTACGGAACGGGGCATTACAGAACCGCTGCCTTCTTTCTCGGCAGCCTTTGGTGCTGCTTTCCTAACGGTACATCCGACCATTTATGCCAAGAACCTGGTAAGGAAAATGAAAGAGCACGGTGCCAAAGCTTACCTGGTAAATACGGGATGGAATGGTACAGGCAAACGTATTTCATTAAAAGAGACGCGTGCTATTATTGACGCCATTTTGGACGGCAGCATTGATAAGGCTCCGACAAAGCATATCCCCATTATGAACCTGAACATTCCGGTGGAATTGCCCAATGTCTCCTCTGACATTCTGGATCCGCGCAGTACGTATGCCAATCCAAAGGAATGGGAAGAGAAAGCCGTTTCGCTGGCAGGAAAATACATTAAGAACTTTGAGAAATACTGCGACAACGACGACGCTTGCGCTTTGGTTCCGTCAGGCCCACAACTTCCGTAGCAGCATAAGGCATTATAAAAAAGCTCCCGTACCGGGAGCTTTTTTTGTTGGCAGGCGGGCTAACCGTCTGTTAGTAATTCAGGATTTTGTGGAAATCATAATCTTCCGGCTTGTCAATGAATTTTTTAGCTTCGGGATAATCTTCTTCTGTGATATAGTCCATGATATGGCGCGTAAAGAATTGCATTTCCTGAGATTGCATGTTGACCAGGCGTGGTGGAATCTTCCCTGTACGGGGGTCCTGCAAATCCTGAAGGAAGAGCGGTATGATTCTTCCGTTGCCATCGCGGCAAACCATACAACCGCTAACTCCTTTCATAAACAGCTCGTATACCCCCATGCCCAGCATGGAGCAGTATTCCAGATCGTAAGCTTTGGGGCTGATACAACGGACTTCATAACCCACTTCCACCGGCCTTGTTTTGACATCAAGGCCCAGGCTTTTGAGTTTTTTGTCAACCAGGTTGTCGATGATGTGTGATTTGGATATTTTACCCAGTTCCGGATGACCGTGTTCATCGTATGTAAATGCAATATCGGCTTTTTGAACGTCTTTTTCTGACAAGGCTTGAAAAATACCTTCGGAAATCATAACGCAGCCATAAGGTATGTTTCTGATTTTTCGTTTAACAACTGACGATACAATCAAATTGACTACTTTCTCAATGGTAATAGGAGTTCTGTAGAACATTTCCGTGATGATGGTCATGGGGAAATGGCAGGAAGATCCTATGCCAAATGCCAGGTGTCCGGCGGAGCGTCCCATGGCTGTTACAATAAACCAGTTTTCGCTGGTACGTGCATCTTCATATACAGTACGTCCCAGGGTGGTACCTTCTGCCTTGGCACTTTGGTAACCAAACGTGAAAACACCTTCCGGAAGGGGAAGGTCGTTGTCAATGGTCTTAGGTACGTGAATATTGGCAATATTGTGTTTTTTTTCTAACAGGAATTTTGAAATGCGGTTTGCTGTGGAAGCTGAATCGTCACCACCAATAGTTACCAGAAGTTTTACGTTGTAGTTGTCGAATAAATCAAAGTTGAAGTTTTCCTGGAAATCCTCATCGCTTGGTTTGTAACGGCTCATTCTTAAATAGGAACCGCCTTTGTTGAAAAGCATATCGGCTTTGTCAAAATTCATTTCTTCTACACGGCATTTTTCCTTGCAAAACAAGCCAATATATCCGCCGTGTAAACCAATTACACGGTAGCCTTTTGTAATAAATGTCTTTGTAATAGTGCATACTACGGTGTTAATGCCAGGAGCGGGACCTCCACCGCATAGTATGACTACTGAGGGTTGTTTTTCCATAATTTGGTATTTTTGCAAACTACAAATGTAAGAAAAAAGCAATTCTTACGGAAATGATACGGCATTGAGCTGTTTTAAACAAGCCCAAAATTTTTGAGTTGGGAAGCCCATCACGTTGTAGAAACTGCCTTCAATACGTTCTATACCAATATAGCCAATCCATTCCTGAACACCGTATCCTCCTGCTTTATCGTAGGGTTTGTAATGATCTACATAATATTGGATTTCTTCTTCTGTCAAACGCGAGAACCACACCTTTGTTTTGTCGCTGAAACCGCAGGCAATGCCGTGAATTTTTGAAGAACGCAGGAATACGCCTGTAACAACCTTGTGGCAGTTCCCGGATAAATTTTGCAGCATCTGACAGGCTTCTTCGCGGTTCTGCGGTTTTCCCATAATTGTCCATGGGGATGATGTGTCGTGAGGGCTTGCCGAAAACACAAGCGTGTCGGCTGTAATCAGCAGTTCATTTTCTTCCAGAGGCTTTGTATAAGCCCGAGATTTCATTTGTGCCAGATGTTGTGGAATGTCCAAGGGTGCAATCCCTTCCGGCAAATTGGTTTCGTTTACTCCATGCAGGGAGGCTGTTACAAAGGGCAAACCAATTCCTTCCAGAAGCATTTTTCTTCTGGGCGAGGACGAGCCTAAGATCAAATGAAAAGGAGTTTTCATTCCGAACCCTTGTACCATTTGCCGTGAAGCTTAAGAACTTGTTCTATTATGTCGCGGACACAGCCTTTGCCTCCGGGAAAGGGAGAAATGTACCGGGCTGTTTTACGAACCTCGGTAGCAGCGTCTGAAGGGCAGAAGGAAAGGCCGCAAGCCAGCATAGGCGGTATATCCGGTATGTCGTCGCCGCCATAGGTCACCTGTGACGGGTCCAGGTTGTATTTTTCACAAAAATGGTTGAACGGAGGTGTTTTGTCACGAGCTCCCATGTATATATCAGTAACCCCTAACAGGTTGTATCTTTTTTCTACGGAAGGTGATGTGGCTCCTGTTATAATTGCCACACGGTATCCCTGCTCGATTGCCGTGCGAATGGCATAACCGTCGCGTGCATTATGCAAACGTAACAAGTCTCCGTCCGACATTGCAAGGACACTTCCATCTGTAAGAACTCCGTCAATATCAAATGCAAAGGCTTTGATTTGGTGCAGTTGGTTTTTGTAATTGCTCATATGTCTGTTTTGATTTCTGGCATAAAGATTGCCAAAGTTAATTATATTTGCACGAGTAACAGTAACGGTATGCATACTTTTCGTTTTCTTAAAGCAACGGCGGCTTGTGCGTTGCTATTTGCGACAGCTTTCTTTTTTGTTTCCTGTGACCAGACGGGTACTACTACCACTTTTTCCGGAACCGTAACGGATGTTTTGACAAAACAGTCCCTGGAAGGGGTAGCTGTATCTGTAATGCCTTTTGGACTGGGTGAAGAAACCGATACAGATGGGAAATTTTCCATTGCGTTGCCCAGAACAGACGAATCTGTATACCTTGTTTTTAGTAAGCCCGGTTACGATACGCAAGAAACGTTAAAAATGCCGCTTTCTCCAAGAAAGAAAAACCTCTACACTTTTAACATTCAACTGATGCGCCGTGTTGCTATGGCTGTTCTTTCTGAGGATGCCATCGATTTTGGCGGGAAAGAAACGGCTGTTCATGCAACATTATCCAATCCTGGAAACGATACACTTAGTTGGAATTTTTTAGATCTGTATTTTCCGGAATGGTTGCAGGCAGAACCACTGGGAGGTATTTTGATCCCGGAAGCAACACAGGAATTGACCTTTGTATGTGACCGTTCCGAACTGGCAATTGGAAATTATACTGCAGAAATACAACTGGTAGGAGGGGAGGATCCGTTAAGCGTGCCTGTCCGGATGCTGGTAGAAGGAGCGTTGTTGAAAGTAAACGGGACCTCCTTTGATTTTGGGGAAGAAGAAACGGAGGCTGTGACTACACTGTTTAATGAAGGAAACACTGTGTTGAACTGGCATTTGGAGCCATCCCTTCCCGGTTGGCTTTCCTGGGAGGCGGAAAATGGAACCGTGGAAGCAGGGGGTAAAAAAGAAGTGAAGATTACGGTAAACAGGTCTGAACTGGACTATGGTGCCTATACGTTTACAACAGACCTTCTGTCAGACGGAGGAGATACTACCTATTTCTTTAGTATAGAAAAATCTGCGGATTTGATTGGGGTTTCCGTTCAGTCTATAGATTTTGGGTCAGAAAGTACGCAGTTGGCATTTACCGTATCCCGGGTATCCGGTGTGCATCCCGTCCCCTTTACCGTTACAACGGATGATAAACACCTGCACCTTTCGCTTACCGGTGGAACTATTACAAAAGAAGCTCCCCGGGCAGAGGTTGTTGTTTCTCTGAACAGGGAGGACATACCTGCAGGGGGGTCCAAAAGTTCCGTTCGTGTGCTGACATCGGAGCAGGAGTTGGTTGTGGTTGTAAATTATGCAACGGAAGCTGAACAGCCGGAAGTTTCCACAGACGGGTATGGGCTGGACGGTTCCTGGCGCCTGCATTTTAAAGGAACGCTTGTAAGCAATGGCGGTGGGTCTGTTGTACAGCACGGACATTGCTGGGGTACATCACCCCAGCCCCAGGTAACGTCGGGTGGGGGGTGCTCCCGTCTGGGTTCGCTGGAAGAAGGAAAGTCCTTTGTTTCTTATCCGGATGTTTTTCCGGAATATGGAACTACATGGTATATAAGGGCGTATGCAGAAAACGAAATGGGTATTTCCTATGGAGAAACAAGTGTTATGACATACGAACCACCTGTTTTGAAAGATCCTTTTGTTGATTACAATCAGTTTTCAAACGTGCTGATAGTCAGAGAAAAAAATGCACAGGGTACCCCATTCACAGAACATGGATTTGTGTGGAATACTACCGGAGAAATTCCCGTCTTGTATCAGGATACGTATGTGCTTTTGGGTGAAAAGAGTTCCGGAAATCTGTTTTACTATAATATTCCAACACCGGAGCGGGGAGAGGAATACACAGTACGCAGTTTTGCGGTAAACAGCTTTGGTCTGGCTTATTCGGAACCGATTCGCTATTTTCTGGACATAGAGAAACCTGAGGTGGAAACAGGTAGTGAGGAAGAGGTGACCTACTATACAGCCAAACTCAGCGGCAGTATAGTAGCGTTGGGTTCAGAAGAAATCCTGGCCCACGGACATTGCTGGAGTACCCGGGAGTCGCCTACCCTGGAAGACTCCTATACTAACCTGGGTAAGGCAGAAGGAGAAGGTACTTTTACCTCACAGGCGCAAGGCTTGTTGATTAACACCACCTATTATTACAGGGCCTATGTTACAACAAAACACGGTGTGTACTACGGATTGTCGCAGGAATTCGCTACGTTACAAGATGCTTCTGTTGTTGTTCAGGATGGGTTAAAAATGTATATAACTACTTCTGAACAGATTCTGGCGTATGATTGGACAGGTGCAGCCCATGATTTGATAGTCTCCAATGGAATAACCTACAATACTTCCAACAAACCGGCCGGTACGCATGCAGCCATTTCTTTTAACGGTACCAGCGGGTACTTATACAGTAAAAAGATTAATCCGCTTTCCGGGCTGTCCGGGGGTTCTATGAATTTCTGGCTGAGGCTGCGCTCTACCATGAATAAAAATGTGAAGTATCCTTTTTTTGGATCAGTCTCTGAAGGTGGGTTCTTTGTCCTTATTGACCACAACGGGAATGAATGGGTCTTGACGTTATGTATGGGGCCGGGACAGGAAACGTATAAAATTGCGTTGCCTTCTATGGGAGGTATTGATATTTCTAATTTTTTGGGAACAGCATGGCACATGTTGTCCATTGTATCTAACGGCTCTACCATGTCTGTGTATTTAGACGGTACAAAACTCTATACAGAGAGCATTAAAATGACGTTTGGGGTGCAGCAGGATTTTGTAATAGGGGCTCATGCACTCAATGGGTCAACGCTGAATACATTTTTACCGGCAGATATGGCTTCCCTTAGGTTTTACAACAGGGTACTTTCTGATACCGAGGTGGCTGCTGTTTATAACGCGGGAATGTAAAACAGAGAACGCTCAGGCTTCCGGAGTACCATCTCCAAAATGCATGGGGATGTTGTTCATTCCTTTTCCGGAGAGATTGATTTCACCAAAATGTTCTTCGTATTTTCTGAGGTTGTCCTGCAATGCATTGAAAAAACGTTTGGCGTGTTCCGGGGTCATGACAATGCGGTTCTGCACTTTTGCTTTGGCAATTCCGGGCATCATACGTATGAAGTCAAAAACGAATTCGCTACTGGAATGGGTAATGATGGCCAGGTTAGAATAGCAGCCCTGTGCTACGTCTTCCGGCAATTCAATGTTGATCTCTTTCTTGGGGTTTTGTTCCATAACCGTGCTGTTTGATGCTACAAAAGTAGTATTTTTAT
>DIRP01000019.1:0-16892 GCA_002427525.1 Bacteroidales bacterium UBA5433
AAACCGCGGAAAAACGGCCTTTTGCTCTAAGGGTAGTAAGTGCCACATGTTGGCGTAGCACTGCAACAGGCAGGAAGATAGCATGTTAACTCCTCGGTCTAGAACCGGCTACTCACCACCCTTCCTGGGAGGCGTGGAAAGGGCGGAAAGGGCAGAAAGCAGCCGGGGTTTTTAAATATCAGAATAATTGGATAAATTTACAACTTCATTTTTTGAGGAAGCAAGTAGAGTGTTCACAGCAGCAAATTCCGGAAATGGGTAAGAAGAAGATCACCAAAGACACCGTAGTAGAGAAACTACGCAATTACAATTTTTCATTTAAGCCGGTTTTATGGTCGTGTATGAAGGATTATTCCAAGGAAAAATTCTTAAAAGACTTAATGGCCGGTATCATCGTAGGTATTGTGGCGTTGCCGCTGGCTATTGCCTTTGGAATTGCATCGGGGGTAAGTCCGGAAAAAGGCCTGATTACAGCGATCATTGGGGGTTTTATTGTTTCGTTTCTGGGAGGTTCTACCGTTCAGATAGGAGGTCCTACCGGTGCTTTTATTGTTATCGTTTACGGGATTGTACAGACCTATGGTACAGAAGGACTGGCTGTGGCTACACTTATGGCCGGGATACTTCTTTTGTTGATGGGAATATTCAAACTGGGGAGTGTGATCCGTTTTATTCCTTATCCTATTGTGGTAGGTTTTACCAGTGGTATTGCCGTAACCATTTTTTCTACACAGATAAAGGATTTGTTTGGAATGCAAATAGAAAATGTGCCGGCAGATTTTATTTCCAAATGGGGTGCCTATGCCACTCATATAGGAACCACTTCAATTCTTTCTCTGGTGGTTGGGTTGGCAAGCCTTGCTATTATAATTTTTACTCCGCGTTTTATCAAGAAAATTCCCGGTTCTTTGGTTGCTATTGTGTTGATGACGCTTGTGGTGTATCTCTACAGGCGTTTTACAGGTGACACATCCATCGAGACTATTGGGGATCGTTTTATCTTGGCAACATCGTTGCCTCAGCCGGAAAAGCTTTCCATATCTGTGTCAACCATAACCCAACTGATTTCCCCGGCCTTTACTATTGCTATGCTGGGGGCCATTGAATCGTTGCTTTCTGCAACGGTGGCTGACGGAGTTACCGGACATAAGCACAATTCCAATACAGAATTGATTGCTCAGGGAGCGGCCAATATTATTGTCCCCATATTTGGCGGGATTCCTGTTACGGGAGCTATTGCCCGTACGATGGCAAATATTAACAACGGTGGAAAAACTCCTGTTGCCGGAATTATTCACGCTATTGTGCTGTTGCTTATATTGCTTTTTTTGGGACCGCTCACTACGCATATACCTATGGCTTGTCTTGCCGGTGTGCTGGTTATTGTAGCCTATAACATGAGTGAATGGAGAACTTTCCTTTCGCTGCTAAAAAACCCTAAAAGTGATGTAGCCGTTTTGCTGACCACTTTCTTTTTGACGGTTTTCTTTGACCTGACCGTTGCTATTGAGCTGGGACTTCTGCTGGCTATGTTCATGTTTATGAGGCGGGTGATTGAAACTTCCCATATATCTGTGCTAAAAGACGAGGTGGATCTAAGCCAGGACAGTGATATACATACGAAAGAGGATATTCTTGTACTTCCCCCAAGAGTAGAAGTCTATGAAATTGATGGTCCTTTCTTTTTTGGTATTGCCAGCAAGTTTGATGAAAGTATGAAGTTGCTGGGAGATAAACCCAGGGTACGGATTATCCGGATGAGAAAAGTACCCTTTATGGATTCAACCGGATTGCACAACTTGCAAAGTTTTTACAGACTGTCTAAGAAAGAAGGCATACAGATAGTCCTTTCCGGTGTGAACAAGAAGGTACATCAGGTAATGGACAAGAGTGGATTTTCAGATACAATTGGTCAGGACAACATTTGCAGTCACATTGACTTTGCCGTTAAAAGGGCAGAAGACTTGCTGGAGCTACCGGAAGAACCCAAACGAAAAAAGGCATAAAGCCCCGGTTCTTTACCATCCCGGACTACGGCAGCAGCAGTTTCTCTCCGGTATCTTTTACAACGGCTTCTTTCCAGCGTTGGTCATAGCCGCCGTATATGGGCGGTGGCGGAATGGAATCTGCATGGCCGTTTGTCATGAAGCTTCCGTCGGGGTTTTGTTTCTTTATGTTCCCGTCTATGTATTTTACAAGCAGGTAGATGTCCAGTTCTTGCCAGCGTTTGAACAAGTCAGAGGCTGTACGCAGGGAATAGTCAGTTAGAAAACGGCGGGCCAGCAAAGGGTCTTCTTCCCACAGCTCCAAAGCTTGTTTGTCAACAGAAGGGATTTCATTTATTCGTGCATGCTCGTGTGCATCCAACACCCTGCGTACTTCTGCGCCAATTTGGTTGTAACGCAGGTAAGCAAAGTGTGCTACACGATTGCACAGCCAGAACATAGAATTTGGGGAATATTCAAGCATGGAAGCGCCTTGCCCCAGTGCGTAATGGGGAGATACTTCCAGAGATGAGCTGTATATGGGAGTAAGGGGCGAGGTGCCCGCATCGTCTACAGCAAACCAGAAAATACCGCCTAGGTGGTCGGGCATGCCGCTACGGGCTTGACCTACAAACCAAAAGCCGGTTTGTTGGGTAACAATGGCGCGTTCGTTCAGGTAGGTTTCCCCGTCCACTTCAAACGTCATGGGGCGCCAGCGGTAAGGCAGTTCGTGGCCTCCGGCTCCTATGTCGCACGTCATATCCATAGGGGTGTCGTCGTAATGGTCCCGCATCATGTCGGCCACCTGTTTGAGGGTCAGCTTTTCTTTAGCTTGTACATACAGGGGCAGGGGGCGACTCAGGTCGTGCCCCAGGGCATAAGGCAGGTAGGGTGCCATATCCTCGGCTCCGTGTTTGTTGAAGAAAGCCCACACCCGGGCATCGCAACCGCGGACTGTGCTTCCGTCTGCCGGACCGTATGTCTCGGCAAAACTAAAGAGGTTATCGGGTCCGTTGTAAAGGCCGGTTTCTCGCGCATGCTCAATAACATCGGGGGCATACAGGCAGTTTTCAGGGTCGTTCAGCGGGAAGGTGCGAATCCGGGCCTGGTTGGCATGGGCACTTATGGTCCCGTCGGGAAGTCGGATGGCCACCCAGACAATGCCTTTGTTTGTATTTATTCCGTTTTTCATGTGTGGAGCTTTGGCAATGACATCCATGAACCACACTTCGTTAGGGTCTGCAAAGGAAATGGATTCTCCGGAAGAGGCATATCCATATTCATTGGCGAGGGACGTGAAAATTTCAATAGCTTCTCTGGCTGTACGTGCCCGTTGCAGGCAAATGTACATAAGGGAACCGTAATCTACGATTCCCTGAGGATCACGGTGTTCAGAGAGCCCGCCCCAGGTGCTTTCGCCAATGATTACCTGGTGTTCGTTCATATTTCCTACTACAGAATACGTTGCTGTTACCTGGGGTATCTTACCCAGGTAGCGGTTGGTACCCCATTCACGGACGTTCATAAAAGTGCCGGCCGGATAAAGTGCAGCCGGGTAGAACGCCAGACAACCGTAACGGGTATGTGAATCGGCTGCGTAAGTGACCATGCAGGAACCATCTGCAGATGCCCCTTTGGTAACCATCAGGTTGGTGCATGAAAAAGCGTTGTTTGCAGATAAAATAAAAACAAGAGAAAAAAGAAGTGTACGAGGTTTCATGGGAACAAAGATAAAAAATTGGCTGGCGCTATAGGGTATTTATCTTAATTTTGTAAAAAACAATGGATATGAAAACACAACGCAGGTTCTTTTTATGCATTTTCACTGTGGTTGCTTTTGTGGCAATAACAGCCTGTGCAAACGCTTCTTCTCAGGATCAGACAGCTCCCCGGAATATCATTTACCTGATTGGTGATGGAATGGGGTACGGCCAGGTGTCAACACTTATCATGGAAAATGCCGTAAATAAAGAAAAGTACGAACCTTCCCAGATAAACCGTATTAAGCATATGGGCATGGCAACTACTTATTCTGCAAGCAGTAAAGTAACCGATTCAGCAGCAGGAGGTACGGCTCTGGCCACGGGAGAAAAAACCAACAACGGTACGGTGGGCTTGAATCCGCAAGGGGACACACTTACCAGTGTGCTGGTAGAAGCTGCCGCCATGGGCAAATCTACCGGGATTGTTGTCAACACGGCTATTCTGGATGCCACCCCTGCGGCTTTTTATGCGCATGTACCTCAGCGTAAACTCTGGGACGAGATTGCTATGCAGCTGACCCACCATTCATTTGATGTGCTGATGGGGGATGGACTCATGTTTTTTAACGAAAGGGAAGACAGCCTGAATTTGATAGAAGTGTTTAAGAATAAAGGATATACTTTTAGCGATTCCTGGGAAGAAGCCAAAACGTGGGATATAGAAGATAGAATGTTGGTTTTAACAGATATTAAATATTTGTTACCCCAGGCAGTGGAAAAGGCGCTTGAGTGGTTAGACCGGAAAGACAATCCCAATGGCTTCTTTCTGATGATTGAGCAGGCACGTATTGATGGGAAGGGACATAATAACGAGGTCCAGGGTTTGGTATTTGAAATGGAGGTTATGGATCAAGTGATGAAAGTAGTTTTAGATTATGCAGATGCCCATCCGGGAACATTAGTAGTAATTACAGCAGACCATGAAACGGGAGGAGCCAATATCGGGTACGACGGACGCCCGTTTTTCAGTACAAAAGGGCATACGGGTAGCGTAGTTCCTGTATTTGCTTACGGTCCCGGTGCAGAGTGCTTTACAGGACTTATGGATAATATAGAAATCCCCGCCAGGCTCCGTCAACTTATGAGTTACTAACGTTTTGAGAGAAGTTGACACTCAAAGGAGTTTGGCTGAGTCCTAAAGACGGGGATATATTACGATGTGGGTGACACCATGGCGTGGCGGTACCCCTGAATTTTATTCCAGCCGCCGCGTGTAAAGTCGGGAACACGTACGGGAGCATTTCCGTTTTCAATAGAGATACGTCCCAGGGCTCCAATACAACTCCATTCGGCCAGGTCATATACGTCCATATCTAACGGCAACCCGTTACGCAAACAGTACACCAGGCGGTAGTCCATGATAAAGTCCATGCCTCCGTGCCCGCCTACCATTTTTGCTTGTTCTTCCAACTCTGCCTGAATGGGGTGTTTGTATTGTTCCATAAGTGCGCGCCTTATTTCTTCAGGAACAAACCGGTGAGCACTCAGGTTCTCCAGGTTTGGTGTTCCTTCCAAGGTTGCTTGTGGAATTTCCAGAGCGTAGCCCGGGACAGGGTATTTGGTGGCAAAACCTTTTGTGCCGGATAGCTGGTACATCCTGCTATAAGGCCGGGGAGATGACACATCGTGCTGGATATGTATGGTTTTTCCATTTTGAGTACGGATAATGGTCATGGTATTTTGTCCGTTCTCAAATGTATAGGCTTCTTCCGGAGGTACCCCGCGTTTCTGAATCAGGAATTCCGGGATGTTAACCGATTTGGTATCCATGGCAACCAATATGTCCATTTTGTCGCCCCGGTGGATATCCAAAGCCTGGCATACAGGTCCCAGGCCGTGCGTTGCGTAGACATCCCCACTGAATTTCCGGTTAAATTCCATACGCCAGTCGCCTTCGTAATGATCCCAAAAATCTTCCAGGTTGTGGATGTAGGCACCTTCTCCATGAAGAATCTCTCCAAAGAGTCCTTGCTGAGCCATATACAGGGTGGTCAATTCAAAGAAATCATACACGCAGTTTTCCAGCATCATACAATGCTTGCGTGTTTTTTCAGAAGTGTTTATAATATTCCATATTTCATCCAGATCCATAGCTCCCGGGACTTCTACCGCAACATGCTTTCCTTGTTCCATAGCATATACAGCCATTTGGGCATGAGTTTGCCAGTCTGTGGCAATATATACCAGATCTATGTCTTCCCTGTCACATAACTCTTTCCAGGCATGGTCACTGCCACTGTAAGCGGCAGCCTGAGGGAATCCAGCATTTATAAGGATATTCTGTGATGAATCCACTCGTTCTTCGTGCTTGTCACACAGGGCCACAATCTGAATTCCCGGAATGTGGGTAAAACGCCTGACGGCTCCCGGACCACGCATACCCAACCCAATGAAGCCAACCCGGACTGTATCCAGGGCCGGTGCCGCAAATGCAAGCATGTCTTCTTGCCCTGCCGGACGTGGCGGGATTTTGGTTTCTATGGGAATGGATGTAGTACAGGCTGCCAGAAAAACGAGCACTGCCGGAATAAAGATTTTGTAAACTTTTTTCATAGTATTTAGTATTAGAGAAACAACATTAATATTCAATCCCCGGGCGGGCTTCTACGCCACGAGTCCAATAGTGTTTGATTTCCTGCATTTCTGTTACCAGATCTGCTTCTTCAAGAAGTTTTTTAGGAGCGTTTCTGCCGGTAAGAATCACTTCTGTGCCCGGATGTCTGTTCCGGAGTACAGAAAGCAGATCATCCACTGTAAACAGGTTGTAGTAGAGAGCAATGCAGGCCTCATCCAACACCACTACCCCGTACCGGCCGGCAGCCAATATTCCGGCCACTTCTTTTAGCCCGTTTACGGCTGCATCAATGTCTTCCTGCCCGGGTACCTTGTGTATAAAACAGTCCCGGCCGTATTGCCTTACCTCAATACCGGGGATGTATTCCCGAAGGGCTTTTAGTTCTGCATATTCTTTGCCTTTTACAAATTGAGCAAAGAATACTTTCTTGCCGGCTCCTGTAGCGCGTAAGGCCAGACCCAGTGCAGCCGTGGTTTTCCCTTTGCCATTCCCTGTATAAACATGGATATATCCTTTTTCTGTTTTCATACTACATTGTTTGGTACTTACAATATTACTAAAATCCGAGGATTTTAGTACTTTTACAGTATGAATAAAAAATTTAGAGCCTACGCAGGCCTAATCCTGATGACCCTTATAATAGGGTTTTCTTTTTTATTTGTAAAAATGGGGCAGACTTGTGCCAACAGCTATGACCTGTTGGCGCACCGATTCAACGCGGCATTCCTGGCCGTTCTGTTACTGAAGGCGTTTGGGGTGATTAAAATTGAAAAGACCGGAAGGAAAGAGTGGCTGAAAATTGTGGGAGTTTCGCTTTTTTATCCTGTCATGTGTTTTGGGTTTCAGACTGTGGGTTTGGAATATGCTTCTACATCGCAGGCAGGTATTATTCTGGCTTTGTTACCTATCCTTACGTTGTTTGCAGGAGCTCTTTTTTTGAAAGAAAAGACATCTGTATGGCAAAAAGCCGGTATTGCTGTTTCTGTTGCCGGACTCATTTTCTTGTTTGCCAGCGGTAGCAACCAGTCAGAAGGAACGAGTGTGGCAGGAACGGTACTGCTGTTGCTGTCCGTTGTATCTATGGTAGTTTACTACATGATTGGCAAGAAGTTGATGCAAAGTCATGACTCTATGACCCTGACAAGTATCATGGTTTTTTCAGGCTTTATCATTTTTAATGTACTGGCGGTTGGTCGTCACGCTTTTCTCGGCACGTTGTCAGATTATTTTAAACCGTTGGCACACGTCAATTTTCTAATTTCTATTGTTTACCTTGGTGTATTATCTTCTGTGTTGACGTCCTTCCTGTCCAATTACGCACTTATTCATATATCTACCACCCAGATTAGCGTTTTTAATAACCTGATTCCCCTTATTGCCATTGCTGCGGGGGTACTTTTGTTGGGCGAACACGTATCTGCAGCACAGATTACAGGGGGAACGGCTGTACTGACGGGTGTGGTGCTGGTGGTGGGGATTGGTTATAAACAGAGGAAACAATAATTTTTAAATAAAATAAAGAGAACAATGCTTAGTTGGACAGAAATAACACTCCGCCTGTTTATGGCTGCATTTTTTGGCGGACTTATTGGAATTGAAAGGGAAAGAAGGGTCTGGGTAGCCGGGATGAGAACGCATATGATGGTTTGCGTTGGTGCTTGCCTGGTTATGATTGTATCTGCTTATGGCTTCTCAGAAGTCCTGGGATCTGATTATATGCGCTTAGATCCTTCCCGGGTAGCTTCACAAGTGGTGAGCGGTATTGGGTTTATTGGAGCAGGTACTATTCTATTTTCCAGGCATGGAAGGGTTCGTGGATTAACCACGGCAGCCGGGTTGTGGACGGTAGCCGCCATAGGTCTGGCAACCGGCGGAGGAATGTATTATGCGGCGGGTATTACTACTTTTATCGCCTTGATTATCCTGTGGGCTATTCAACCCCTGGAAACTTATATTACCAACCGGGTATTGAAAAACACCCTTAAAATAACGGCGAAAGCCGATTTTATCTGGTCAGAATGGGTGTCGCAATTAAAAAAGAAAGAAGCTCTTCAGATTGAGTCTGTCCGAATGGATAAAGAGGGGAGTAAATTTGTTTACCAGATACGCTTTGAAAGTGTAAATCAAGATTTGGTGAACCGGATTGTAGATGAGCTCAAAACAGAACCGTCTGTAACGGAGTTCTCCTGGTCCCGTCAATAAAGACACCAATTCATTTAAAATCAATATTATGAAAATAGGAATAATCATTTGTGGCAGGTATCACAATTGTGCCGGAGGGAAATGCCTTAGAGCTATGCGTAACCGCGAAGGGGCTTTTTCTGTCTACCCAAAAGACACCCCCCTGGAAGTTGTCGGTTTTATTACGTGTGGAGGATGCCCCGGCGTTAACGTAGAATATGCCCCGGCAGAGATGATAAAAAACGGAGCAGAGGCCATTCATTTGGCTACGGGTATGGTGGTTGGGTACCCTCCCTGCCATCGGGTTGACTACTTTAAAAAATTCATTGAAGAAAAGTACAAAATTCCCGTAGTCATTGGAACACATCCCATCCCCATGAACTATTTCACTACACATTCCAATTTGAAGACATGGAATACCGACAAATGGCAAGAACTGATAAAACCGGTATTATCAGCCCCCGAGATGATGAAAGCATATGATTAATCTGACTTGTTATTCGGTCAGTTCGTAACCCCAGTCAATGCCTTTGCGTGTAGCAGGAACACCTGTTTTCATCCAGACCGGCATGGGGGCTCCCTTCAGGTAATGGTTGAAGAACTGTTCCAGGCGTATGCTCAGGTCTTTGGCATTTACACGTTCCCTCAGGTTGTGGGATTCCTTGTTGTACTGGAGCATCCAGACAGGTTTGCCGAGTCTGCGCAGGGCGGTGAAATACTCAATGCCCTGGTACCAGGGAACGGCCTCGTCCTGGTCGTTATGCATAATAAGTAAGGGGGTTTCCACTTTATCTGCAAAGAACAGGGGAGAGTTTTCTATATACAGATCAAATCCATCCCACAAGGTGGCTCCAATGCGGCTTTGCGTATGTTCGTACTGGAACTGCCGAACCATCCCCGACCCCCACCTGATGCCACCATAAGCACTGGTCATATTGGATACGGGAGCACCGGCACCGGCTGCTTTCCATTTGAACACATGGGGTTGAGTAACCATATAGGCTACCTGGTAACCGCCCCAGCTTTGCCCCTGAATACCGATATTGTCTTCATCTATCCAGGGGTTTTCTGCAATCAGCTTCTTTACCCCCGGTACGATGCATTCCATGGCACTTTCTCCCGGATGACCTATCCGGTAGGCAATGTCCGGAACAAAAACAATGTATTCGTTGCTCACAAAGAACGGAATGTTGATGGTGGAGCGGCTGGGGGCCGGAGCTCTGTAGCTGTGCAGGGTCTGAGAACTTCTTTCATAGAAGTACAGAATCATGGGGTATTTCCTGGAGGGGTCAAAGTTTTCCGGTTTGTATAGAATCCCATCCAGGTCCAAACCCGAGTCAGACTTCCAGTGTACCAGTTCTGCTGTTCCCCAGTTGTATTCTTTTTGTTGTGGGTTGATGTCCGTTATCTGCGTTTGCGTTTTAAAGTTGTTTTTTGTAATCCACACGTTGGGGGAGTTCTCAAAGTTGTGCTTGCTGTAAATCATTACTTTGCCGTCCTCTGAACGTGTGAGGTATACAAAGGTCATGGGTTCTACAATCCAACGTGTCATTACCGGATGTCTTTTGCCCATTTCTTTATAGTAGTAGCCGCTTTCTTTTGTGTTCTCATCAAACACAGAAAAATATACGGTTGTTTTGGGCTTGATGGGGTCTTTTTTTACGCCCGGGGTAGCCGGAGGAAGTAGCGTTCTGTCTAATCTGGTTATACGGAAAGTTAGGTTTTCTTTGCGTCCCAGACCATCTGTAAAGTTTACGGGCGGCGTGTTACCCGTGGGATCTACCAGCCATATATCGTAACGATCGTTCAGGAAAAGGCCCTTGTCGTCTTCCATCCAGCCGTCGTTTCCGTAAGACGAGGCCATGACGGGCGAGTCGTGCAATTCGTTGGCAAAGGACACATCCAGGCTTTCTGTAAGGCAAACGGTTTCTTTGCTTTTTACGTTATAGGAGTACCAGTTTTGATCCAGGTTGTTGTACCACACCAGATAATTCCCTTTTGGCGAGGCACTTACTTGAGAGATGTATTGGTCTTCCAGCAACAAGCGCGCTTCTCCGCTTGTTATATCAATCAGGTACAGATCGGAGCGGGGGTTGGAGCTCCACATGGACTCCAGTTGGTAGTTGTACCTGCTTACCGAATAACCCCAGTCGGCATCGTGTTCCTGTGGTACTTGTACAATATGGCAGAGGTCTGTAGAGAGCCTGCGCCAGCTGAGCGGGTTTTGTTCTGTGGCTTGATTTGCCATGCTTGTCAGATCCGCCACACACATATACGATTTTTTCAGCTCCCGGTTCACATTAATCAATTGCTGAGGCTGGATATAATCGTCCTGGTAATGCCAGATATCTAACTGAGCAACTTCCGAAGCAACCAGGGTCGTATCTTTTTCCGGCAAAACAGGGCCTATACCAAAGAACAGCCGGTGTCCCGATTCGCTGAAGATGAGGGCTCGGTTTTCACTGATTTTCCAGCCTTCTTCTAACTGGTTCAGCTGGTTATCAATGAGTACTTTTGCCTTCTCCAAGCCTTGGGTATAATACAAAATACTTACGGCGTCCTTTCCTTGTTTTGTGGTATCCAGGTTGGCATAAAATACAAGATGGCGGTTGTCTTCACTTACAACAGGCAGTTTGACTTTTTGTTTGAGGTCAAACGTATAGAGGTTGGTAAGCTGCCTGTCCTTAGGGGTGTACATGAACAGGCCGGCCTGCAGCACGCTGTCTTTGGAAGAGGGCCTGCGAACGAAGAACAGCGTATCGCCGCCTGTGGTAAAATTGTAGTCAGATACAGCGGGTAGCGTATCTATGGAGCCGCTGGCCAGGTGGTATACCATCAGGTCCTCGCCCTGATCCTTTTCTTTTTTTGCCGGTTTTTTCCCGCCGGTAGTATCGGCCGGCATGTTGGATTGGAAAGCAATATGGGTTTTCCCGTGCCTTCCTGTTTTAACCGATTTCAGGTATGGAATCTTTTGTAGTTCTCCGGTAGAGCAATTGTAAATGCCGAGGGTATCTTTGGGCATCTGATCCGGTTTGAGCTTTTTGTGCTTGGCTTCTTTCGTTTCGCTGAAAAAAGGTTTGATAGTAGCTACCAGGAATTTCCCATCGGGGGTCAATTTGGGCTGTGTGGCCCTTTCGATGGTGTTTCTTTCCAGTGTTTTCAGGTTAAGTACCTCTGCGTACCTGTCACCTTCCTGTTCCTGTACCAGGTATGAGGCGTATTTTCCGTCGTCACTCATAGAGAAAGCTCCAACGCTTTTCCACGCATCGTATACACTGTGGTCCAGTGGTTTTTTCTGTTCTGTTTTTGGCTGTTGTGCCAATAAAGAAATAGTACTAGAGAAAGCAATGATGATAAAAATGGTTTTTTTCATGGGAGTTTTATTTGGAGAACTTATTTTATCACACCCAGTTCCTTGCCTACTTTGGTGAAGGCGGCAATGCATTTGTCAAGGTGTGCGCGTTGGTGAGCGGCAGAGATCTGTACGCGGATGCGGGCTTGTCCCTGCGGTACTACCGGGTAGTAGAATCCAATGACGTAGATGCCTTCGTCCAGCAGGCGGGTAGCCATTTCCTGGCTCAGTTTGGCATCGTACAACATCACGGCACAAATGGCACTGCGGGTAGGTTTGATATCAAATCCGGCATCCACCATTTTCTGTACAAAATACGTAGTGTTCTCATGCAGACGGTCTTGCAGCTCGTTGGTGTGGGCCATCATATCGAACATTTCAATGCCTGCAGCGGCTACTACGGGAGGGATGGAGTTGGAGAACAGGTAGGGACGCGAGCGTTGTCGCAGCATGTCTATGATCTCTTTTTTTCCGGTGGTGAAACCACCAATGGCGCCGCCAAAAGCTTTCCCCAGCGTTCCGGTGATGACTTCGATTTTTCCCCGGAGGTTGAACAGCTCGGTTACGCCTCGGCCTGTTTCCCCTACCACGCCGGCAGAGTGGCATTCGTCCACCATAACAAAGGCGTCGTATTTCTGTGCCAGTTCGTAGATCTTGTCCATGGGGGCCACGTTGCCGTCCATAGAGAATACACCGTCTGTAACAATCATTCTGAAGCGTTGTGCCTGAGCTTCTTTCAGTTTTGCTTCCAGGTCTGCCATGTCGGCATTGGCGTACCGGTAGCGTACGGCTTTGCTCAGACGTACACCGTCAATGATAGAGGCGTGGTTGAGTGCATCGGAAATAATGGCATCTTCCTCTGTCAGAAGGGGTTCAAATACACCGCCGTTGGCATCAAAACAGGCTGCGTAGAGGATGGTATCTTCGGTACCAAAAAACCCGGCAATTTTGGCTTCCAGTTCTTTGTGAATGTCCTGGGTGCCGCAGATAAAGCGGACAGAAGAAAGTCCGTAGCCGTGGGAATCCAGGGCTTTTTTAGCAGCTGCAATCAAGCGGGGGTTGTTGGAGAGACCCAGGTAGTTGTTAGCACAGAAATTTAATACTTCTGCTCCGGTGCTAACCTTAATTTCTGCCCCTTGGGGCGTGGTAATGATTCTTTCGTGTTTGTAAAGTCCGGCTTCCCGGATATCGGCCAATTCTTGTTGGAGGTGGGCCTGAAGACGATTGTACATAGTATGTTATATTTTATAAGTTAATACTCAGGGTTTATTAATTTTCTTAAAGCTTAGCATGCAAAGATATTACTTTTGTAATACAGATTCGTATATTTGTGCCATGAAAAATATTTTGATAATTGGCTCGGTAGGCCAGATTGGGTCGGAACTGACCCTGGAACTTCGCAAAATCTATGGCAGCAGCAATGTGGTTGCCGGGTACAGATCAACCTTACCTACGGGTGAATTGCTGGAATCAGGTCCGTCTGAACGGATAGATGCAACAGATATTCAGCAGATTGCAGACGTAGTGAAAAAATACAGGATAGACACCATCTACAACCTGGCTGCCATTTTGTCTGCGGTGGGAGAGAGCAAACCCCTTATGGCCTGGAACATTGGGATTGGCGGACTGATGAATTGCCTGGAAGTGGCCCGTGAATACGGATGTGCTGTTTTTACCCCCAGTTCTATTGGTGCTTTTGGCGGAGGTACGCCTCTGGACAACACGCCTCAGGATACCATCCAACGCCCGCAGACCATGTACGGTGTATCGAAAGTGGCCGGTGAATTGTTGAGCGACTATTACCACAAACGTTTTGGTGTGGATACGCGTTCTGTACGCTATCCCGGGATTATCTCCAACGTTACGCTGCCCGGCGGCGGTACTACGGACTATGCTGTAGAAATTTATTACGAAGCCATCAAGCATAAAAAATTCACGTGCCCTCTGCAAGCCGGTACCTTCCTGGATATGATGTACATGCCTGATGCCATAGAAGCGGCCATTGATTTGATGGAAGCCGACCCCACGCTTCTGAAGCATCGGAATTCTTTTAATGTGACGGCTATGAGCTTTGATCCCGAGATCATTTCTGCCGAGATAAAAAAACACATCCCGGATTTTACCATGACCTATCAGGTAGAGCCGGTAAAGCAGGCCATTGCCGATTCCTGGCCCAACAAAATGGATGATACCTGTGCCCGCGAGGAATGGGGCTGGAATCCCAAGTGGGATTTGGCTGCCATGACAGCGGACATGCTGAAAGTCATTGGCCAAAAGTACGCAGCCGGCTTGCTATAATCCCCTGCGGCAGGAAAGCGTGCGTTGCACAAACAGCTTACCCCCAGGTAATAATTTTCAGATATCTCTAAGGTTCAGTAAAATAGGTCATTTGTGCAACGCACAGATTGTGTGACTCAAATATATATTTATATGAAAAAGTGGTTAATATCTGTTTTTGTACTGTGTTTTGCGTACAGTTTTATTTTTGCTCAGGGTCAAGAAACCTCCTGGTTTTTTCCTAAGGGTGTAGAAAAAATGAATAAAGAAATCCCCGCTCCTGAAGAGGTATTTGGATTTCAGATGGGGTCAAGACACCTTACTTATGATCAGGTACTCATATATATGAGGATGCTGGCCGGGATTTCGCCTCGGGTACATTTGATTGAAAACGGATACACGTACGAGAAGAATCCTATCCTATATCTGATTATCAGCACGCCGGAGAATATAGCCAACCTGGAGTACATCAGGCAGGAGCAGCTGAAACTGGCCGATCCGGCAGCCCCGGCAAGGTTGGATTTGGACAGCATGCCGCTGGTGAATTGGCTGGGGTACAGCATACACGGGAACGAAGCTACGGGCATCAATGCCTCGGCTTTGGTGGCCTATGCGTTGGCAGCGTCTGAAGACCCTATGGTGCTGGAGATTTTGGAAAAGAACGTCATCATTCTGCAACCGGCCCTCAACCCCGATGGCAGCCTGCGGTACGCTGCGTGGGTGAATAGTAATTTGTCGCTGGCCGGTACTACCGACCCCAATAGCCGCGAATTCAGGGAACCAACGCCAAGCAGCCGTTCCAACCATTATTGGTTTGATTTGAACCGGGACTGGTTGCCGGCTCAGCATCCGGAAAGCCGTTCGCGGTTAGAGGTGTACCACCGATGGTTGCCTACTATGGTGAATGATTACCACGAACAAGGGAATGCTGTAGCTACTTTTTTCTCGCCGGGTGTAAGAAGCCGTACCAACCTGCTGATTCCCGATGAAAACTGGCTGCTCACGCAAAAAGTGTCTGCATTCCATTCAGAAATATTGGGAGAAATTGGCGTCATGCATTTTACAAAAGAGGGTTTTGATGATTTCTATCTGGGCAAAGGGTCCACGTACCCCGATATTTTTGGAGCTATTGGCAGCCTGTACGAACAACCCAATCCGCGCGGTGTGGAGCGGGAACTGAACAACATGCATTATTCGTTGTCTTTTAGTGTAAGAAATCAGGTGTACAATTCTTTCAGTGCATTGAAAGCGGCTGTGGCCCTGAAAGCCGAGATGCAGGAATTTCAACGCAGCTACTTTGCCAATTGCCACAAACAAGCAACTAAAGAGCCCGTGCAGGCCTATGTTTTTGGAGCGCCGGAAGACGTGTCGTTGAGCCGGGAGTTGTACCGTATGCTGGCTGCACATAATATAGATGTGTACAGGTTGGCTAAAGAAGTCACCCTGGAGGGACAAACATTTGTACCGGGGAGTGCATGGGTGGTACCTGTAAAACAGACAGCCTATGCAGTGATCAAGACTTTGTTTGAGCGCGTAGATACGTTCCGTGATACGGTATTTTATGACATTTCAGCCTGGACAGCTTCCCTGGGCATGAACATTCCGCACGCAGCCCTCAAGGAAGTGAAGGGGTTACAGGGAGATCGTGTAGAAGGCGAAGCAGGCTTTGGAGCAGAGGTCGGGCACGTGCCTTTATCACGGTACGCTTACCTTATAGAAACAACAGATTTCTATAATTATACACTGCTGTACGAGTTGATGGACAAGGGTGTGTATCTGCGTGTAGCCGACAAACCGTTTTCGTACAAAGTGGACGGACAGGAGAAAGAATTTCCGGCAGGCACCATTATGGTTCCGGTTGTTCAGCAAAAAATGACACCGGAAGTACTCCACCGGGTGGTAAATCGAACCCGGCAGAAGTACCGGGGCGCGGCCATTGGCATATACAGTGCAGCCGCGGGACTGAGTGCAGGAGAGACCGATTTGGGAAGCAACAGCTTTCGTCTGATATCCAAACCGTCTGTAGCCCTATTGACAGACCGCGGAGCCTCTTTTGGAACGGTAGGAGAATTCTGGCACTTGTTTGATAGCCGGCTCGGAATCCCAGTATCGTTGATAGAAGCCGAGGCTGTAAGGGACCTGTCCCGCTACAACGTATTGGTGATTACCGGAAATATTTCTTTTTCAAAGGCCACGAAAGAACGATTGCAAGAATGGAGCAGCCGTCCGGGCAATACCCTGATTGCCGTGGGCAACGGGTACCGGTCCCTGAACAACCTGGAAGTATCGCAAATTAAAAGCGTGGAACGGGAGCGTGAAGTTTTCACCCGGGCAGACGGCACGTACGAAGCATCGCAAGGCCAGCGGGCCTCGGCACGTGTAAACGGTGTGATTCTGGAAGCTGCCCTGGACAGCACACATCCCCTGGCCTGTGGAATTATCCGGCCTGTGGTTCCGTTGTTTAAAAACAGGGACATGGTTCTTGCCGAGCCCCGCAGCCGTTTTGGAGTGCCTCTGCGTTACACAGACCAACCGTTACTAAGTGGCTACCTGCAAGACAGGTACCTGAGCAACTACTCCCATACACCGGCCGTTTTAGCTACCCGGAACGTGGTCTATTTTGCAGACGACCCCGCATTCCGTGCCTACTGGCATGGCAGCACCCGGCTGTTTTTGAACAGCATCTTTTATAGAGAACTGCTACCGGTAGGGGCGTTGTGAGTGAGAAGTGAGGGGTGAGGAGTGAGGAGTGAGGAGTG
>DIRP01000019.1:17059-25670 GCA_002427525.1 Bacteroidales bacterium UBA5433
GAGTGAGGAGTGAGGAGTGAGGAGGTTATTGTGTGGAGGTATTGGTGTTGGTGTTTTCCTCTTGTTTTGGTCCTTCTTCCTCTTCTTGTGGAGGTGTATCGTGGATGACTCCGTATTCATCTACGTAAGCCAGCATATCTTCAAATGAATCTTTGGGGGCGTTTTTGCGCTCTTCCCTTCTTTTTTCCTTTTCTTTTCGTTTAGCTCTTTTTTGTTGCTCTATTTGTCTTTTACTAAATGCGTGTTGTTTTGCCATACGCGTAAGATACGAAAAAAAATGCTAGTAGAAATTAAGTCAATATCGCTTTCTTGCATTGAGTAGCTATTTCGTAGATAACAGCTGACCATATCTTGAATTTTACCACAAAAAACCTCAACGAAACACCACAAAAAACATCAATAGAGATGGTTGGTTTAAAAATAATCAATACCTTTGCCAAGACTTCTTAATAAGATTTCTATATGGAATATCTAAAACGAATGGCAGATAAACAGCTGAAAGATAATCTTGAAGCATTTGGGGCTGTATTAATTGAAGGACCAAAATGGTGTGGAAAAACAACAACTGCTATGCAGCAAGCTAATAGTGTTTTGCAATTGCAAGATCCTGACACCAGGGAGGGATATATAGCTACTGCTGCTATCCGCCCTTCGTTACTTTTGGCCGGAAAGACTCCAAGATTGATTGATGAATGGCAAGTGGCACCCACACTTTGGGATGCCGTGAGGGTGATGGTAGATAGGCGGGGTGAAGTTGGGCAGTTTATACTTACAGGTTCAAACAGCGTAGATAAATCGGCAGTCATGCATTCAGGTATAGGAAGGATTGTTCGTATGCAGATGTTTCCTATGAGCTTGTTTGAGTCTAAAGAGTCAAATGGCGCCATCTCGTTATCTGAACTTTTCAACAATCCCGCATTGGATATCGATGGTATTGATTCTTCCATGACCCTTGAAGACTTGATTTTTGCGGCATGTCGTGGTGGTTGGCCGGCGTCTTTAAAACCAAGAAAAGCTAATTCTCGTTTATTGATTGCAAGAGACTATGTGAACAGTTTGTGCAAGATGGATATTTCCACTGTCGATAATATCATACGTGATGAAACAGTAGCTCGTTTGATTCTTAGATCTTATGCCCGTAATGTGTCCACACTTGCAAAAAAATCGAGTATGCTGAATGATATTCGCGTACAGGCTGACACATTGGCAGAAAATACATTTGATAGTTATGTTAATGCTTTTAGACAATTATTTGTAATACAAGATATTGAAGCATGGAGTCCGGCAATACGATCTGCTACGGCCATACGTAGTAGTTTGAAAAGAGGTTTTGTTGACCCCTCAATAGCTGTTGCAGCGCTTGGTTTGACCCCGGAAGCTCTCCAAATGGATCTGAAAACATTTGGATTTATATTTGAAAGCATGTGTATTCGCGATTTAAAAGCTTATTCCCAAGCTCTTGGCAGCTCCATATCTTATTATCATGACCGATATAATTTAGAGGCAGATGCGGTACTGCATCTGGCAGATGGAAGATATGCCTTGATTGAGTTTAAGTTGGGAGGTAAAGATATTGAAAAAGGAGCAGCCCACTTGCTAGAGATACAACGTTTGGTAAAAGAATACAACCGGGCAGAAAAACAGGTGAGACTGAGTGAACCTGATCTGTTGATGGTAATCACGGGAGGTCCCATTGCTTACTCACGCCCCGATGGTGTGAAGGTGGTACCTCTGGCATGTTTAAGAGATTGATCCTCTTGTTGTTCTACTACTTCATCAGCTTTACGAAATATTCGTCGTAAAATTCAAAGCCGCCCAGGTGTCTGATTCTTAGCGTGTCGTTGTGTAGCCGGTAAGGGTATTTTGTGTCGTAATCAACGCCGTAAAGGGTTATGGTTGTTCTGGATACATGACACTCACGTTCCCAGATCATGTTGCCATAGGCATCGTAGAAGATATAAGTGCCATGGGATGTGAACTCCCTTATGGTCTGGTTTTCCGGAGTCGGGTATTCTTCTTTATTTCCAAGGTCCTGCGTTTTGACCAACTGCCATTTTCCTTCCAGTCTGTTGTAGAATCTGTCGTCTTTTCCGCAACCTGTTGTTACTAAGACTAAAGACAAACAAACAAAGTAAAGACATACTTTATTTTGGATATTTCTCATATTCATATCGGCTAACACCCCATTCGGCATAACCCCATGCCGGTGAGTAGGTGATGTGTTCTATTAAAAGTTTTCCAACAAATTTTTTCTTAAATAAGGCAGGGGTTCCGTGATCTTTAAGTATCCGGATTTCTGTCAGGTTCTCATACGCATCATAGATGAGTTTTCTGTGCTGTGTCAGATTCCCCAAGAGATCATAATAGAGCTCTTCCGTTGGTAGCGTGCTACTTCCAGTATAATTGTGTTCAACCGTTTGGGTTGTTTCGCCTATGTGGTTGAAAATCTCGGTTTTTACTTTGCGCGAACTTTCGTCGTACGTATATTTTGTAGTATGCTCCAATTCTCCGTTGTACATAAAACACTCCTCAAGAATGAGCAAGTTCAGGTTGTTGTATGTGTATTTGTACTGATGGTGTATGCCACACGAGGCGTCTGTTTTATATGTGTTTACAAGATTTTCCCCTTCGTATTTAAAATGTTCCGTGCGTATCCAGGTTCCGTCGGCTAAATACAACTTCGTAATCAAATTACCGTTCTCGTGTGCATAGGTTATATAAGTACCTAAGCGTAAATTTCCAACCTCTCCATCATAAATACTTTCCTTTATTAATACGTTATTCCTGTCATATTCATATGTTCTGTATGTAAACAGAGTCCTTGGATAACTGTATAACGATTCCTGTACCAGGTTTCCATTCTCTGAATAACTCAACTCCATGAATGTATGGGGTGTAGGGTCTGACGAACTGCTGTAATTAAGTACCCTGCACAACCTGTAGCTGTCAGGATCCGCCAACAAATGCCGGTACTCATCTTTTGTACAGCCAGGCATAATGAGCAGGGAAATTGCCAATAGAGGTATAATTTGAGTTTTCATACTGTCTAAATTACTAAATGCAGAGCCTACAAAAATACTGCACTACTTGCTAATAACTTCCGGGAGGTGTTCCCCGTTCTTTTGGTGCAGCGACCTGTGACGGATGTAAAATTTATATATATTTGTTTTAACGCGTTCCACTAAGCAGTATATGCTAAGGTTTTGCATTTATGTAATAAAGAAATCATCATGAACGCACATAGAATAACAAGAACAATTACAGCTGCAACGTTGGGTATGGCAGCCGTACTCATGCTTACGGGATGTCCCTGGTACAATCCGGACTACAAGTTTGATTTTGAAACTATTATCACAGATGTCCCTGTAAATCTGGAGAAATTGAATACCGAATACGACGATTACAACTCTGTAGCTCCTTATTTTTTAGACCGATACGATTTTTATTTTTCCACTAATAGGAACAGAAAAGGAGGTGACTACAATATTGTCTGTTATCCCCTTGATATATCGTATCATAGGAGGAAAGACACAATCAATATTTCTATGGAAGAGCATCCTGCGCTCAATCTGACGCAAAGGACGCTTTTGGGAAAAGTCAACAACCCGGCAGACCAGTTAGGGCCTAATTTTTTGATGTATAGCGGAGATTACCATTATTTCTTTTATGCAGAAAATGAAAGCGGGAATTTTGATATCAAATTTGTTTATTCTTCGCAATGGGAAGAATGGGGGGTCAGAGTTTCTCCTCAGCCACCTGAATTTGCAGGGCCTTATGGAGCTACTTTGCTAAACTCGGCCTATGACGATCTATACCCCACGTTTTACAACAGGGGATCGGAATTGCTTTTTTGCAGCAACCGGGAAGACGGTGAAACGTTTAGCATATACGGGCTGACTATAGAAGATGTAGTACGTATCTACGAAAAAGAAGGAGTACCGCTTCATGAGGTACTGATGCGTGAACAGGCCGAGGCAGAAAAGGTGGAAATTCTTTCTGCTACGGGGAACGACAAATGCCCCTTTGTGCTGGGTAATGTGGTGGTATTTACCTCTGACCGGGAAGGAGGTGCGGGCGGATTTGATCTGTATTATGCAAAACTCACGGACGGCCGGTGGGGCACACCCGTGAGCTTTGGCCCTAAAATCAACTCGGCGTATAACGAATACCGGCCCATGCTGGTACACCTGGAAAGAAAAGTGCTCTTGTTCTTCTCTTCTGACCGTCCGGGAGGCAAAGGCGGGTATGACCTGTACTGTGCCGATGTAAGTGAGCAGATTCCGGAACTTAGTTACTACTATTTGTAGGAAGAATACTGTTTGCAGGTAAACAGACGTTACGTTTACCGATATGCTGCCGGCAGTTGCCTTACGCGGGTGGCTTGTTCAAAGGCGTATCCGATTTTCAGCAATTTAAGTTCTTCAAACGGTCGGGCTACGAATGTCAGGCCTGTAGGTCCGTTTTTTTCTGTATAGCCCATAGGCACGATCATGCACGGGAAATTGGCTGCTGCTGCATAACTGGCCTCCAGGTTGTCTATGGAAAGGATGATGTCCAGTTGGTATTGGTCCATAGGGGTTTCAAAATAACGCCTGCCTTCGCTCTGTATTTTTGTTCGTACTTCGTTCAGCTCTTCTTCTGTAAGCTCCAGCACGGCCATTCTTTCAAAGGTTTCTTGTCCGTACGGCACCCTTACCTCGGGTTCCCGGTTGTTGTGCTCCACAATATCGGCTATGGAGCGGACAGTTATATTCTCCGAAGCGTATTCCATTAAGTAGTTAGCCAGGTCTTTTTTCATGTCACCGCTCAACAAGGTTCCGAATCCTTGCATGGAAACAGAAACGGGATCAAATACAACGGTAACGCCTCCCAGGGCAGTAAGGATTTCTGCTTGTGCTTTGTACAGCGGGTTCCCCAGCATACTCTTGTTTACACCAAACCGCAACCCTTCCAGCGGAAGTTGTTCTGCTTCCGCTGCCGTCCGGTCTGCCTGCGGTATAATTTCCAGGTACCGGGCATCGTCCGTCATGGCTGCCATGACAATGGCGTTGTCAACTACACAGCCTGTGATAGGACCGGGGGTGTCCAGTGTACTGGCCAACGGAATGATGCCACTGCGGTCCAGCAGTCCAACGGTAGGCTTGAGTCCTGCCAGAGAGCTCCGTCCCGAGGGAGACAAAATAGAGCCCGAGGTTTCCGTGCCCAGGGTAGCAGCTGCGTAACTTGCGGCCATGGCCACTCCGCTCCCGGAGCTGGAGCCGCCCGTATCGTATATTTTACGTCCGTATGCGTTGAGTGTTTGTCCTCCTACAGCACTGTATCCGTTGGGGCCTATGTCAAATATGTAGTTGGCCCATTCCGTAAGGTTTGTTTTGCCCAGAATGATGCCTCCGTGTGCTTTGATATTAGTTATAATAGCTGCGTCTTCTGTTATATTATTTTGTAAAACATGCGCCCCGGCTGTGGTGGGCATGCCGGCAACACCTATATTGTCTTTTACCAAAATGGGCATTCCGTAAATGGGATGTGAGCCTGAAGCTTTGTCTTTGGCGCGGGCTTCTTTTACGGCGTTGGGGTTGATGGCTATAATGGCATTCAGCATTTTTCCCTTATCGTTCTCGTACTTCACAATCCGGTAGAGGTACCATTGTGTAAGTTTTTCATATGTAAGGTCACCAATACGGATGTGCGACTGCAAGGTGGGAATGTCCTGTCCCAGGATAAGGGGCTTGAGTCTTTCGTACTCTTCTTCCGGGAAGTTGCTGATCTGAGGCTGTACAACTTTCCATAATTCGTTTTTATCAGCTACACGGGACTGGATAAGTTTGTAGCGCATGCGAATGAGTTCATGTGTTTGGTTGTCTTCAATTTCCTGACTTTGGTCGTACGGGACCCAGGGTTCAATGACAGTTTTAGGTGTTTGATTGCATGCAGTAAGCATAAAAAGAATTACTAAGGGTAAATAAAATTTTCTCATAAGCTGTAGGTTCATTATGGCATGAAATATAAATATGTAAAATTAATTAAAACAAACAATACCCGGGTCTTTTATTTTACTACGTCGTGTTTTGGCGTAGTAAAGGTTTAATTTTGGGAAATTACCGATTATTAAATAATTCTAACCGATTACAAAGTAAAACCTACCAAATTCAAAATTATGGGAGCTTAAAAGATATAAAATCAGTATATTTAAAACACAATTATGGTGAACGTTTCAATAGGAAAAATTATAGAGCAAAAAATCAAGGAGCGCAAGATGAGTGTTTCTGACTTTGCGAAATGCATCAACCGTTCCCGAACGACGGTCTATGATATTTTCCAGCGTAAAAGCATTGATGTTGACTTGCTTCTTGTAATTTCAAGGGCTTTGGAATTTGACTTTCTGCGTGAAATCTATTTGAAGGATAATAATGGGCCTGCAGAAAAGAAATATTACGTTGTCGTTGAAGTTGACCCGTCGCAATTGACCGGAGATCTGGATATGCTTTTTAATAAAAAGCTTGACGGAGTACGGGTTCTGCAAAAGCAGCCAATACCGTCCGGGATTGCCAAAGAACAAGGAAACAATTCTTAAAATACCGGGAGTAACGGTCTATGTCCCGAATTCTTAACACTTGTGTCTGAAAATAAGACATTAAGGATTTTGTTTTTATAGACAAAATCGCCAATTTTAAAGAATATTTTAACCATCCGCCTAATGAAGAAAACAGTCTTGTACAAGATTATTTTTCTATTTCTTATTGTGACCTTTCGCATAGCCGGTTTTGCGCAACAACATACCGCAGATTCACTTCTCCGGATTGTAGAGACGGCTCCTACAGATTCGGCAAAGGTACATGCACTATACCATTTGGCGGACTACTATTCAGATAAGGATAACACGTTGTATTTGAAATATGCCCGACAAGGCCTGGCATTGGCAGAAAAAACAGGGTATGAAAAGGGTATTTCATTTTCTCTTAATAATGTTGGTAGTGCATATTATGATTTGGGAAAATTCAATAAAGCTTTGGATTGTTTTGAAAAACGCCTGGAACTTACCACCAAATTGAAAGATTCTGTTGGGGTGGCGGCTTCTAAAGACAACATAGCCATTATTTATTTACATCAGGGAGAATTGCAAAAAGCCCTGGAATACAGAAAGCAGTCCAATGAGCTTTACGAAATGACTGGTAATCACGGTAGGTTAGCTAATGGATATGTATGGATTGGAAATATTTACCTTCAACAGGCAGATTATGAATCAGCTGTAGCCTATTACCTGAAAGCCAGGCGCATTTTTGCAGAGTTGGATAGTGAAGAAGAGCTGGCCATAGTCTATGTGAATCTATGTTCAGTCTTTAAGAATTTACTGGAATTCGAAAAAGCGATACAGTACGGATTGGAAGCCGCCCGTCTATTTAATAAAATGGAGCACCTGAACGGAGAAGGAGTGTCGCAATACAGGTTGTCACTTGTTTACACAGACTTGAAACAGTATGAAAAATCGGTAGAACATTTACTGAAAGCGCAGGAGTTGTTTACGAAAGTCCAAAACGGTTATTTCCTGAGTTTGGTTGATATGGCTCTGGCCTATAATTATATGGAAGATAGAGAGTTTGAACCGGCATTGGAGTATTACCATAAAGCTTTGGAGAAGGTAGTGAAAGAAGACGATCCGGGTACGCAGGCCATTATATTTACCAATATAGGTTCCATAAATTATGAGAAAGGAGAGTACAAAGAAGCGCTACTCTATTTAAGACAAGCAGAAAACATATTACAGAAATTAGAGGAAAAAAGGGTACTAAGTAAAACGTACGTTGCTTTTGTGTTGACATTTAGCGGTTTGCATGAACAAGACAGCGTGTATCTCTATTTGAACAAATACGAAGCACTGAAAGATTCTATGATTACAGAACAAACGTTGCAGGCTGTAGCAGAACTTCAAACTAAATACGACACAGAGAAAAAAGAGAAGGAAATTGCCTTGCTGAACCTGGAAAACGAACGAAAGCAAAGTGATTTGGACCGCCTGAACCAGTTGAACCGTTTTTCTGAACTGCAGTTGCGGCAGGTACAGACAGAAAACCTGAACTACCAGCAAAGTCTGAAACTGGCAGAAGCCGAAACAGCAAAACAGCAGAGCGAAATTCAGTTGTTTATCCTGAACGAAGAGGTACATAACCAGGCAAGGCTCCAGGCAAAACGCCTTAACCGTATTATCTTCATAGGGTTTGCTATTATTATTATTGCGCTGGCTTTGACAGGGTATCTGACTCTTTTGGCAGTCAAAAACAAAAAAGAAAAAGAGAAAGCCTTATTACAACAAACGGCTGCAGACCTTAACAGGCAATTGATGGAGATGCATATGAAGGCTCTGAATTTTCAACTCAACCCCCATTTTATTTTCAATTGTGTTCATTCTGTGGAATACTTGCTAAAGGAGTCAAAAACAGAAGAGTCTATGGTCTGTTTAAGGAAGTTTTCCAACCTTACACGGCTCATGTTAGAAAGCATGTCCAAACAAGATATTCCGTTGGAACAAGAACTGGAAATTGTAACTGCTTATATGGATTTAGAACAGACCCGGTCCATAAATCCCTTTACTTATGCTATTGATCTGGATCCG
>DIRP01000019.1:25856-29957 GCA_002427525.1 Bacteroidales bacterium UBA5433
CCTGCAACCCTTTATTGAAAACTCTATAAAACACGGTTTTGCAGATGCGGGGAAACACTATGAAATAGGCATGCATCTGAGAATTGACAACAACATGCTGGTGTGTGATATCACAGACAACGGCATTGGATATACGAACAGCCGCAACGGGATTAAGAGGGCGTCGGGGTATAAAAAAGAGTCCCTGGGACTTAAACTTACAGAAGACAGGTTGCGCGTAATCAATCAGATGAAACTGTCGCAAGCCTCCTTTACTATACAAGATTTACAAACAAAAGATAACAAATTAAGAGGAACCCGTGTTTTGTTATCTTTACCTTATATATCTGCAGCATGATTAGAACTATTATTGTAGAAGACGATGAAATGCATGCCCGCTCACTTGCGGATACTCTGGGAACACATTTTAAAACCATTCAACTTCTTGCTGTTTGCAATAGTGTGCCTCAGGCAATGCTCCAGATTCCTGCCTTAAAGCCTCAGTTGGTATTTTTGGATGTGGAGCTGGGCTCCTTTTCCGGGTTTGATTTGCTGGCCATGCTCAAAACCAGGGATTTTGAAGTAATATTTACTACAGCGTATCAGAAATACGCTGTTCAGGCTATCAAAATGTCGGCACTGGATTATATTGAAAAACCCATTGATATCAAACAGTTAGAAAACGCCATTGCACGTTATAGAGCTAAAGAAAGTGATAATAGAATCCAGAACTTACTGGAAAATTTTACGACAGAAAGGAACGAGCAAAAGATAGTATTGCAAGAAGGAGGAAGTTCACTTTTTGTCAGTTTGAAAGACATCCTGCGCTTACAATCAGACAATGCTTACACGTTGGTTTATTATTGGGATAACAAGTCCATTAACAAAGTAGTTTTGTCAAGAAACTTATCCTATTTTGAAGACATACTCAAGGAAAAAGGTGCCTTTTACAGGGTACATAATCAGCACTTGATAAATATTTTTTACATCAAACGGTTGGTACAGGATAAAGGCTGTGTAGTTGTTATGGATGATGACAAAAAAACAGTCGTCCCGGTAGCCAGGGCACGCCGGGACGACTTTTTTGACTTTCTCCGCAACAATGGAATTATCATTTAGTATGCCACGGTTCGTAAGCAGCGCGACGTAATTCCTGTACGTTTTTGAAAGGTTTGGGTGGTTTCAGGTATTTTGCCAGGAAGGTATAAATATCCAACCGCATGGCAGAGGCAGCCGCGTGGTCCATCCGGTCAAAGGAATGTCCGCCGGGCTCATTTTCAAACACCTTGTATTCAAAAGACTTCCCATTGGCTTGTAAGGCCTTGATTAAATGCTCCACTTCCAGAGAGTTAACATCTTCGTCGCAGGTATTGGTATAGATAAGCAGAGGTGTCTGCAACTTGTGTGCTTGCCAGGCCGGGGAACGGCGGCGGTATTCTGCCACATCTTCTTCCGGTGTTTTTCCAATATGGTAAGGTGCAGAAAAATAGGCCATGTAGGCAGGGCGTTTGTATCCCAGACGTGCAATCAAATCGCTTACCGGAACCCCGGCGTATCCACAGGTGTAGTCTTTGGGATGCTCAAACAGATTCATAAGTGTAATCATGCCTCCGTGGCTCCACCCCATAATCCCTATTCGTGACTTGTCAACTATATCGTAGTTTTCTACCATATAATTACGTCCGTACCATACGTCATCGTTTTCGCGACCGCCGTAATCAATATCTTCGTACAGCCCACGTCCGTAACCGGTACTTCCGCGGTATTCTGTTGCAATGACTATATAGCCCTGAGCCATCAGCTCCCGTATAATGTGTGTGTGGTATGTAGTAAAATCTCCGTGTACGCCGCCGTGGGGCAATACAATAAGCGGGTATTTTTTAGTCGGATTGATGTCTTTTGGCACAAAAATGTACGACCAGATTTTAAGCGGATTTCCTGCACCTTGCCCGGTAGGATTGGCTTCCCTCCAGCGTGGGGTAGTTGGTATAAATACTTTGTCAATGTAGGCTACATCGCTTACTTTGTTGTACCACAGTACGTCGTCTATTTTTTTAGTAAGACTTAATCCCTGATGGTCTACCCCCTGCGCCATCAGAGACCACGCAGGAAGCAGCATCAGGATCAAAAAGATCCAATGTTTTTTCATAATTACATAATTCTGTCTGCAGGGGTTTCCGGCAGCGGTTTGTACGACTTAAGCTCTTCCAGCAGCACTTCAATGGCTTTTGTAAGCTGTGCGTCGTTCCCCAGGTAATCTTCAAAGGGGTTAATGTCTATTTCAATGTCGGGGTCAACTCCATGGCCTTCTACAATCCACTCTCCGTCAATAGAGTATGATGTGAAGAAAGGTGTACGTACATCTTGTCCGTCCAGGTAACGTTTAGATCCGGATATACCTACGATACCGCCCCAGGTGCGTGTTCCAATGAGTTTGCCAAGCCCCATTTGTCTGAAACTGTAGGGGAATAAATCTCCGTCAGACATGGAATACTTATCTATCAGACACACTTTGGGTCCATGATGGCTTTCGTTAGGTACAGGCAGGTTGCTGCCGTGGCGGTACATGCTCATACGGTGCGCTTCCCTTGCCAGCCTCTCCAGGATGATGGGAGAAACATTACCCCCGCCGTTCATGCGGTCGTCTATGATAAGGGCCTTCTTGTCAAGCTGTGTATAGAACAACTTAGTAAACATATCCAGTCCGGGCATACCCATGTCCGGGATGTGGATGTATCCAATCTGGCCGTCGCTGGCCTGGTTGACTTTTCGGATGTTGTTCTGCACCCATTCATAATATTCCAGTTGGGATTCGTCTGCAATAGGTTTTACGTAAATGGTACGTGCGCCTGTTGCAGAAGGAGAGCTGTTGACTTTCAGTGCAACGGTCCGGTCTGCTTTTCCAACAAGCGCCTGGTAGATGGTTGTCATATCCGCACAATCCATTCCGTCCACTTCCAGTATGTAATCGCCTGTTTGCACATGAAGTCCACCGTCGCGTAAAGGGGAACGGAGTGATTTGTCCCAGTTTTCTCCTTCATATATTTTTGTTATGCGGAAGGCGCCGGATGCATCTTTGCTAAACCGGGCACCCAGCAATCCCAATTGGATTCTTTCAGCAGCCGGTGTATCGGCAGGAGAGGTTACGTAGCAATGTCCTACATTCAGTTCTGCAATCATTTCTCCAATAACATAGGTAAGATCGTGGCGGTGTTGTACGTAGGGTAGCAAAACTTCATATTTTTCGCGAATGCCTTCCCAATCGCGGCCGTGCATGTTAGACACATAGAAATGGTCGCGGTACACACGCCAGGTTTCGTGGAAAATTTGTTCCCATTCTGTAGGATAGTCTACCAAGGTCTTCACCCCTTCCAAGGATACTTTTTTGTCTGATTTCCATGTGGGGGCTCCTACAACGTACAAATCCCGGCCTTCCCGGATTAACATTTTCTTGCCCAGGGGGGCATAGGCAACCGGCATTCCTTTGGTGACCGGTGTAACCTTCATGTCGCGCAGAGAGATTTTTTTAACCTCCATCCGGGTCCAGAAATACAGATCATCGTCAATGGAGGCCATCAGTTGGTACATGCCTGCCTCCAGGGGGAGGGCCGAGGCTCGTTCTACTATGCCGTCCAGGTCAATTTTTACTTCTGTGGGTTTCTTGCTGTCATTAGGCGCTTTGTCGTTCTTGTCCGATTTTTTGGACGGAGCCGTTGTTGGTGAAGTTTTCCCTTCTTCTGCAGGCTTGAATTCTACGGCTTTTACAGCAGTGGGATCCGGTGTGTCTTTTGCCAAAGGCAGTACAAAGACGTAGGAAGATACGTTGTAAGAGACGTTCCATTCTACCCGGGAATAGGTGGCTCTAAAATCGCGGGAAGAAGTGAAGAACAGGTATTTCCCATCGTCGGAGAAAATACTTGAATAGGAATCGTACCAGGGAGTGGTAACGGGATACGCAATATTATCTGCCACATTGTACAGATACACTATGCGCACCTGGTTTTCTGCCTGAGTAGAATAAGTAATCCACCTGCCATCAGGGGATATGTTGTAGCCTTGTATGCCGCTGTAAGGGGTTTGCAACACCTTGCGGGATGCTCCGGTCGCCGGATTTGCAAACCA
>DIRP01000019.1:30289-33205 GCA_002427525.1 Bacteroidales bacterium UBA5433
TCAGAGAACCAGGCAATTTGTGTTCCGTCCGGAGACCAGGTGGCTCCGCGTTCGTGAACGCCCGGGGTACGGGTAAGGTTGTAGGTGACGCCTTCTGTGCCGGGTACAACAAAGATATCTCCACGGGCTCCTACCAGGATTTGTTCTCCGTTGGGAGAAAGGGAATATCCGGATGCCTGACGTGATACGTCCACCAAACGGGTACGTGCATACAACCCTTCGTCATGCAGGGTGATAGGTACTTTTTCAAGATCCCCGGTAGCTGTGGCGTACGTATAAATGTATCCTCCGTTTTCAAATACGATATAATCTTGTGAAGCAGCAGGAAATTTGATGTCGTACGTGTCAAAGTGGGTCACTTTTTCTGTAGTTTTGGTGCGGGTATCGTACCGGAATAGATTCATTATAGTATCCCGGTCAGAGATAAAATAAATATAATGTCCTACCCACATGGGGAAGATGTCCTGGGCATTGTCGCCTTCACCGGCGGTAATGTTATCCAGCTGTGTGGTTCCCACTTTATTGATCCAGATGTCATCCGCTTGTCCGCCTTTGTAATATTTCCAGGTTCGGAATTCGCGGAACATACGGTTCATGGCCAGGTATTGCCCGTCCGGTGAATAGGAGCAGAATCCGCCTTCTGTAGTAGGAATCTGGCTTAGTTCACCGCCTTCTGCAGGAACGGTAAACAGGTGGGCGCGCATACCTGAGAAACTGTACCAACGGGAGCGAAGCACCACGTTTTTACCATCGGGAGTCCACCCCATTACAATGTTGTTGGGCCCCATGCGGTCTCCAATATTATCCCTGTCCAGGGTAGCTGTATAAGTCAGCCGTTTAGGAGAACCTCCTGCTGTGGGGATGGTATAAACTTCTGTGTTTCCGTCGTATTGCCCGGTAAAAGCGATGGTGCGTCCATCGGGTGAAAATTTTGGAAACACCTCATAACCAATGTGTGAGGTAAGCTTGGTTGCAGTCCCTCCTTTCAAAGGCACCGTATAGAGATCTCCGGCATAGGAGAAAGCAATTACTCCGTTGCCAACAGCCGGGAACCTGAGTAACCGCCCTTCAGTTTCTCCACCTTGAAGGGTCAAAAAAAAGCTTAAAAATAAAAAGGTAACTAAAAGTTTAGATTTCATAATATGAATTTTTGTATTAACAGAATCGTAAAGTTAAAAAAAGATGCCTTAAAGACATAAATCTTTGTATATTTATACATGAATTATTAATCGTTACGTTATGTCAAAATTTTTTAAAGAATTTAAAGACTTTGCTCTTAAAGGCAATGTAATGGACATGGCCGTGGGTATTATCATTGGGGCTGCTTTTGGGAAAATAGTGTCTTCTCTTGTTGCCGATATGCTTATGCCCCTTGTAGGCGCTTTGGTGGGTGGTGTGAATTTTACCGATTGGAAATGGACCATTGTGGGGGAACGTGCCAGCCTGCTGGATCAAAGCATTATAATGCCGGCTGTTACGTTGAATTACGGTAACTTTATCCAGGTGTTGCTCGATTTTGTAATCATAGCCTTTTGTATATTCCTTTTGATTAAAGGGCTGAACAAATTAACCTCAAGAAAAAAAGAAGAAGAGGTGTCTGCTCCAACACCCGATCCGGAACCTACCAAGGAAGAGGTGCTTCTTACAGAAATACGCGATTTGCTAAAAAAATAATAACGTAGCGATTGCTCAACTACATACCGCTTTTCATACGGAAGTAAACCAGCCGGCTACCTGACTTTCATACGTGCGGGATACAGGAATATCCGGGATTTTATCTGTGCCCAGGTCTAAGACAATACCGGTAGGAGTTCTTTTGGCAATTTTTACCTGGTCCAGGTTAACCATAAAAGAACGGTGACAGCGTACGATATTGGTTCCGGAAAAACGTTCTTCCATTTCTTTGAGCGTATTGCGTATCAGGTATTTGCTTACGCCGGTTTTAGACAGGTACCACACAGAAACGTAGTTATCTGCCGATTCCATATACAGCAGGGAGTCTTTTTTTACAGAGAGTTGCAATTGTCCTTTCTCATCGTAAAAGGCAAAAGTCCCGGCAGAGCCGGAAACGTCTTCACCCTGATTTCGTTCTTCTTCCAAAGCAGTCACCTGCTTTGACTTTTCTCTCCAGGAAAGGTACAACATGGAGATGACGTAGGGCAGCAACAGAATAAGGCTGGTGTTGATAACAGATGAACGGTATACTTCTACAAAGTCCCTTGTTTCATCCAGTGTATAGGAGTACAGTGTATAAAACAAAGACATAAAGAAAATCTCTGCCGCAACCCAAATGATGTACTCCCAATAGGTAAGCGTTCTTTTTTTTGTATAATAAAACAATACAATCCGGCTGATGACTACTACCAGTACTCCGGTAAGAATGATTAGGCTGGAATACAAGAAGTATTCAAATTTTGTTATAGGGTACCATTGCGGAGATTCAAACGGCTTGTAGATGTTAATGAACAGCAGGGCAAATACAGCCGTAAATACTACCAATAGTATCAGGTTGGATTTTTTGTAAATATACGGAGGTATTTTTCTTCTCATAAAACCCATAATGTACAAAGTTAAAATTTTACCACAAATAGCCGATTTTTATCCCTTTTATTTGACAAACAGGAACCAATTCTCTTGTTTTGAATCCATGAAAAGGACAAAAGAATTGTGTGACGGGTTTTCTTACGAAAAACCATTTGTTGTTCCGGACAGGCCGGTAGAGGTTGTTCCGTTTGGCTTTCAAAGCATAATGGGACAGCAGGAAGTCGCACGTGTACGAGATCATATGAAAACAGCCCCGTTTTACCCGGCAGCAGACAGTACGGTTTCTGAAAACAGAGAATTTCCTTATGTGGTATTTGTTCCGGCCGGGAAAGAAAAGTGTGACCGGGCCATTATTTTGCTACACGGGCTGAA
>DIRP01000019.1:33554-34492 GCA_002427525.1 Bacteroidales bacterium UBA5433
TAGTTCCAGGTTATCTGTGGACCCCTTGCGTTTTTACAGCTCCGGTCTGGAATCTGCCTACAACCTGTACCAATTGATGGGTGATATGAAGCACGGCCGGCATCCGCTTTTTGCAGAAGGTGTTAAGGTGGATTTTTTTGCTTATTCCATTGGAGCACTACTTGCCCAGGTGGTGTTGATGGCCGATCCTTGCGGGTATGCGGCAGACTCGGCTTTGTTCACTTTCTGTGGCGGTTCTGTCTTTGAAAGAATGAATGGGAATTCACGGGATATCATTGATCAGGAAGCGTATGAAAAAATCAGGGACTACTACCTGGGAAACTTTTCCCAACCTTCCCAAATGTTTGCTGCGCAGGACCAACAGACGGGGCTTCAATTCACCCAGGCCTTTTGCAAGATGGTCCCTTCCATAGATGTAGGCTGTGAACGGCGTCCGTTTTTTACAGCTGCCAAGGACAGGATTCGGATGGTTTCGTTGCGGCAGGATACAGTCATTCCAACGGTGGGAGTGCAAGAAGCTGTCGGGTGCGATCTGGCCGGTATCATGACGGAAGAACTTGATTTTCCGTATACATATTCACACCAGACTCCGTTTCCCGAAAATGGAAAAGTAAGTGACGAGGAGCTTGAGCTTGCGTTTCGCAGTGTTTTTGACAGGGCGGCTGCTTTTCTTACAACTTGATAGCAAATTTCTTCAGCCGGTTATCCAGCATGTCGGCGGGAATAATCTGCTTGATGGTGTCTGCTACGGCATTCAACAGCTTTTCTCTGTAAAAATCTTTGTATATAACGAGTGAGATTTCGCGCACCGGAGGTGGAGAAACTACCGGACGTATGTGATTGCATTGTTTTTTGCTAAGCATGGGGATGTGTAGCTGAGGTATGAGTGTATAGCCACCATTCGTATCTATGATACGTACCAGGTTATCAATGCTGCC
>DIRP01000004.1:0-141 GCA_002427525.1 Bacteroidales bacterium UBA5433
AGATGTTTCAGTTCCCTGCGTTTGCCCCACCTTTACAGATGGTACCAGGCCTTCAACCTGGTGGGTTGCCCCATTCGGACACCGCCGGATCAACTCATGTTTGCTAATCCCCGGCGATTTTCGCAGCTTACCACGTCCTTC
>DIRP01000004.1:393-89335 GCA_002427525.1 Bacteroidales bacterium UBA5433
AAATTACAGACTAATTCTTTTTTTACCTCTATTATCTCTCTTTAATACGTCAATGAACGACCGTTAATTTTTCACAAACGGGTTGCAAAGGTAACAGATTTTCCAGAAATAGCAAATTTTAAAAAAAAAATTTCATTATTTTAGCCGAATGAAAATACTTCTCCTGTATTCACTCATACAAATCTTTATTTCAAACCCCTACAACCTGCACTCCAACAGCAGGCAGGACGCAGATACTTCCCTTGGCATACTCATCCTTGTTAACAAGCAACACAAACTTCCGCCCGGTTACCGTCCGTACGACCTGGTTCCCATAGAAGAAAAATACAACAAAGGTGTCATGAATCTTTTGCGGCAGGAAGCCGCAACTGCTTTTGCACGCATGTGCTCCCGGGCAGAAGCAGACAGTATTGTTTTATGGAACCACTCTGCATACCGGTCAGATACGGTACAGCGTCAATTGTATGAAAATGCCGTAGAGCGAAGGGGCACGGAACAGGCCGGACGGTTTTCCGCCCAACCCGGTCACTCGGAACACCAAACAGGATTGACGGTAGACATCAATAGCACCCATACCTCTTTTGGAAACACCCCCCAAGCTGCCTGGCTCAGGCAATATGCGCATCTGTTCGGATTTATTGAACGTTACCCGCTTCAAAAAGAGCACATTACCGGCTATGGTTATGAACCCTGGCATTACAGGTACGTGGGAATAAAAGCCGCCACCTATATAATAGAGAATAAACTTACCTTAGAAGAATACCATGAAAGAAACGGAAAACACCCCGAAAACCCTGCCAGATAACGCCTACAGGGAACTAAAACCGGGAGAAACGTATGAACCTTTAATGTCTCCCAACAAACAGTACAAAGAGGTAACTTTTTGGTCTGTTTGTATAGGACTTATAATGACCGTCCTGTTTTCTGCTGCTGCCGCCTACCTGGGACTTAAAGTCGGGCAGGTTTTTGAGGCGGCCATTCCCATTGCCATTATTGCCGTAGGCCTCTCCTCGGCCTTAAAACGCAAAAATGCATTGGGCGAAAACATCATCATCCAGTCTATCGGAGGCTGTTCCGGAGGCGTTGTGGCCGGAGCCATCTTTACCTTGCCGGCCATGTACATACTGCAAGAAAAATACCCCGAAATCTCCGTAGATTTTATCAAAATCTTTTTCAGCTCCCTGTTGGGTGGTGTATTGGGCATTTTATTCATTATCCCCTTCCGAAAATATTTTGTAAAAGATATGCACGGAAAATTTCCTTTCCCCGAGGCTACTGCCTCTACACAAGTACTGGTCAGTGGAGAAACAGGGGGGAAAGGTGCCAGGTACTTGCTGATTAGTGGGCTTATTGGAGGTTTGTACGACTTTATTGTTTCCACTTTTGGATGGTGGAGCGAGGTCTTTACAACCCGAGTTGTTTCATGGGGGGCAGCTATTGCAGACAAAGCCAAGCTTGTAGCAAAACTGAACGTAAGTGCCGCTGTACTGGGTCTGGGGTACATCATTGGACTCAAATACGCCTTTATTATATGTTGCGGCTCCTTCCTGGTCTGGTTTGGGATTATCCCGCTTATGAACCTGATATGGGGCGGACAGGTAATTGACCTTATGGGCTCGGGGGTAATGCAGACCATAGGACAAATGAGCCCCGAAGAAATTTTTACAGGTTACGCCCGCCACATTGGAATTGGAGGTATTGCCGTGGCCGGTATTATTGGAATTATTAAAGCCTCGGGCACTATTAAATCAGCACTGGGCATGGCCGGAAGAGAGCTCAAGGGAAAACATACGGCTCAGGAGAAAGAAGTAATCCGTACCCAGCGCGACCTTTCTATGAAAATCATTGCCATAGGCACGCTGGTTACCCTGGCGCTTATTTTTGTCTTCTTTTATTTTGGTGTCCTTAATTTCAATCTCTGGCATGCCATTATAGCCCTGGTAGTTGTGGGCGTCATTGCTTTTCTCTTTACCACCGTTGCGGCCAATGCTATTGCCATTGTAGGCACAAACCCCGTGAGCGGTATGACACTCATGACACTAATACTTGCTTCTGTAGTCATGGTAGCCGCCGGGTTGAAAGGTACGGCCGGGATGACTGCCGCCCTGCTTATTGGCGGGGTAGTCTGTACAGCACTTTCTGTTTCAGGATCTTTTATTACAGACCTTAAGATTGGCTACTGGCTGGGAAGCACTCCTTATAAACAACAAACCTGGAAATTTGTCGGTACTCTGGTAGCTGCCGCTACCGTTGGCGGGGTTATTATTGTTCTGAACAAAACGTACGGATTTACAGGAGAAAATGCTCTGGTAGCTCCGCAAGCCAACGCCATGGCTGCTGTTATTGAACCGCTTATGTCCGGCGGGGGAGCTCCCTGGCTTCTGTACGGAATAGGAGGCGCCATAGCCATTCTGTTAACCCTTTTTAAGATTCCCGCACTCGCCTTTTCTCTGGGCATGTTCATCCCCATGGAACTGAACCTGCCTTTGCTTGTAGGTGGAGCTGTTGCCTGGTTTGTTTCAACCCGCAGCAAAGAAGCACGTGTTAATGAAGAACGTAAAGAGCGCGGTACATTGCTTGCTTCCGGATTTATTGCCGGTGGTGCCCTTATGGGCGTAGTGAGTGCCATTATGCGGTTTGCCGGAGTCAACCTGGTAAATACCACATGGCAAAACTCAACGGCCGGCGAAGCTCTGTCCCTGGTAGCTTATGTCGCTATTATTATCTATTTGGCCGTCAGCAGCATGAAGGCCTCTAAAGAAAAATAAAATTACAAGATATGGAAAAAATATTGGATAAATTCCTCCGATACATTTCGTTTGATACAACTTCAGATCCGTCATCTAAAACCCAACCCAGCACAGCCAAACAGCTTGTTCTGCAAGAAGTGCTGGTGGCAGAGCTACGCCGGATGGGCATTACAGATGTGCATCTGGATGAGCACGGGTATGTCATGGCATCTATCCCTTCCAATACAGACAAAAAGGTTCCCGCCATAGGATTCATTGCACACGTTGATACAGCGCCCGATGCCAGCGGTAAAGATATCCGTCCGCAAATCATCCCAAATTACGACGGAAGTCCTATCCTTTTGAATAAGGAAAAAGATTTGTACCTGGATCCGGCCGAGTTTCCGGAACTTCTTTCCTACAAAGGGCAAACCATCATTACTACAGACGGCACCACCCTTTTGGGAGCAGATGACAAAGCCGGAGTAGCAGCTATTATGTGGGCTGCCCAGTACCTGATGGAACACCCGGAAGTCAAGCACGGTCCCGTTAAAATCGCCTTTACTCCCGACGAAGAGATTGGCCGGGGGGTAGCAAAATTTGATGTGGCAAAATTTGGCGCAACATATGCCTATACCATTGACGGAGGGCAGGTTGGCGAGATTGAATACGAAAACTTCAATGCAGCCATGGCCCAAATTCATGTTCAGGGACGCAACATCCATCCCGGATATGCCAAGGATAAAATGATCAACGCCCTTATCCTTGCCATGGATTTGAACAATATGCTTCCTGTAGAACAAAGACCGGAGCATACAGACCACTACGAAGGATTTTTCCATATTACTTCATTTACGGGTACCGTAGAAGAAGCAAACATCCAATATATTATCAGAGATCATGACCGGGAAAAATTTGAAGAGAAGAAGAGGTTGCTGCAAGGAGTAGTTGATTTTCTAAACCTGAAATACGGTCAAAAGAGAATTACACTGGACATGAAAGACCAGTACTACAACATGCGCAAGATGGTAGAACCCCATATGCATGTGGTAGAAAAAGCCGTGGAAGCCATCCGGGAAGCAGGAGTCACACCCATAGTCCATCCCATACGTGGCGGAACAGACGGAGCTCAGTTGTCTTATATGGGGCTCCCTTGCCCCAATATTTTTGCAGGGGGACACAATTTCCACGGCAAAATGGAATACATTCCGCTTGAAAGCATGGAAAAAGCAGCAGAAGTAATACTAAGGATTATTGATAAATGGAAATAACCCAGCACATCCATGGCTTTTCACCAAAAGGAGAAGCTGTTGTAAGTTATCTGATGAAAAACAAAAGTGGTGCGTACGTGCAATTATGCAACATTGGCGCGTCCATCATGAGCATTGGTGTTCCGGATTGCAAAGGGAATCTGGCAGATGTAGTTCCCGGATACGAAGACATTATGCAATACCTGAACGATCCGCCCCATTTTGGAAAAACAATTGGCCGTTTTGCCAACCGGATTGCCGGGGGCTTATTCACCCTGGAGGGAAAAGAATACCGCTTGGCCAAAAATAACGGACCCAACCACCTGCACGGAGGGCCGGGGGCCATGGCACAACAGGTTTGGGTATCGCGCATTGAAGACAGTGACGATGCGGTATCTTTTACCTACGCCAGCCCCCATGGAGAAGAAAATTATCCGGGAAATATGCAAGTGACAGCCACGTTCCATTGGAGCGAAACCAATGTCCTGACCCTGGAGCTTAGAGCCATTACAGACCTGGAAACCATCATAAACCTTACCGGTCACACCTATTTTAACCTGGCCGGGGAGGGCAACGGAACTATCCACAACCATATCCTGCAACTCAATGCCACACATTACCTGCCCGTTGACCCTACCAGTATCCCCTTGGGAGACCCGGCTCCTGTCACCGGAACTCCTTTCGATTTTATTTTACCAAAACCCATAGGCAAAGACATTGCCGTGGATGATGAGCAATTGCACATTGGCAACGGATACGACCATTGCTGGTGCCTTCCCGGGCGTAATGGGACATTACAACAGGCTGCCGTACTCCTGGACCCGGACAGCAGAAGGATGTTGACCATACACACTACCCAACCGGGAATACAAGTATATACCGGCAACTGGCTGGACGGCAGCGGGCCGGGTAAAAACGGAAAACTGTACAAAAACCGGCAAGCAGTAGCGCTGGAATGCCAGAACTTCCCGGACAGTCCAAACCAACCGGACTATCCAAGCTGTGTGCTCAGACCCGGAGAATTGTACCGGCAAAAAATCATCTATGCATTTGGGGTGAAAAACTAAACAACCGGTGGCATGTAATCAAGTAACACAGCCCGGCAGGGAGAACCTTCCATTCCCCCCAATTTAAGAGGAAGTGCCACCAGGTAATAATTGCCTTCCGGCACCTCTGAGAGTACCAGATTTTCCAAAAGAACAATACCCTTTCCCAAGAGGATCCGGTGTACCTCATTTAAGTATTCTCCATTGCCTACCGAAGCATTTTCCGTACCAATCACAACAATCTCGCTTTCTGCAACAAGTCCGGCTGCTTTAGGAGACATCCATCCTTTTCCTTTAAACAGCAAACGTTTGACACCTCTTCCCAGCAAAGGAGCAATGTACCCTTCGTCTATCAGACCGTTTGCTTTTAAAACCATACAAGGTCCGATACAGTCTTCAAGTTCTATCTTATCCACAGAAACCCCGTCTTCAACATAATGCAACGGAGCGTCAATATGTGTGGCTGTATGCAGGCTCATAGATACAGAAGAGAGATTATAAGGATGGCCTTCTTTAATACTATATAGTACTTGTGCCTGCGGAGCAGGATCTCCCTTGAAAAGGGTGCCACTAAACGTTTCCTGGGAAATGTCGTATATTCGCATAACAGAAGTTAAATGGATTGGCAATTTACAAAATTAAACAACATGCTACGAAAGTTTCTTGTTTCACTCATACTGCTGCTACCTGCAGCTCATACTTTGTGGTCCCAACCACAAATTATAGCACACAGGGGATTTTGGGCTACTGAGGGCTCGGCACAAAATTCCCGGAGCTCCGTTCAAAACGCGATCCACGCCGGATGCTACGGATCCGAGGTAGATATCTACCTGACAACCGACGGGAAACTGGTCCTTTTTCACGATCCGGCTATTAAGGGGGTCCGGCTTGATGAAAGTACGTACAAAGAACTTAGGAATCATTCCCTGGCTAATGGAGAAACAATCCCTTTGTTGGACGAGATTTTACCCCTTATTGTTGCATCCGGTCACACAAAACTTATTATTGAGATAAAACCGCACAACCACCCGGACAAAGAAAGAGCCGTTGTGGAAAAAACATTGGAGCTGGTAGCAAAAAGCGGAGCTGCCGATAAAGTAGAATACATCAGCTTTTCCCCTCTGGTTTGCGAAACCCTCATCCGGTTAGCCCCCCGGGCAAAAGTTGCTTTTTTGGGCGGTTCTCTTTCTCCCGATCAACTCAAAGAAAAAGGATATTCCGGGTTCTCTTACAACATGAGAATCCTTAAGAACCATCCGGAATGGATTTCCCGCGCCAAAGAGCTGGGACTTACCGTTAACGTATGGACTGTCAACCGGCCGGAAGATTTTCATTATTTCACCCTATCCGGAGCAGATTTTATTACAACTGACAATCCCACATACTCCTACAAGGAAGCCTGGCTGGATCCGGAGCTGAATCAGGTAAACCGCGCTCCCATGAGAACTTCTTATTTTTCTTATGAAACGCGCCAAAAAGCTCTTGCCGGAGAAGAAGAAGCTTCTCTGTATTATAAAGACCTGAGTGGTTTGTGGAAATTTGCCTTTACAAAACAGGCACATGGAGGTTATAGCGGTTTTCACCTGACAGCATACGACGACAGATCCTGGGACAGCATCCCTGTTCCGGGTCTGTGGGAACTAAACGGCTACGGAGATCCTTTGTATTTGAATTATGGCTACCCCTGGGCTAACCAATTCCGTTCCGAGCCTCCTGCCATACCCTGGTTCAACAACCATACGGGCTTTTACCGGCATGTATGCGACGTACCGGAAGCATGGAACAACAAACAGGTCTTTATTCATTTTGGTTCTGTAACTTCCAATATGACTTTATGGGTTAATGGCCTGTTTGTAGGCTATTCGGAAGACAGCAAACTGGAAGCTCAATTTGACCTTACCCCCTACCTCAGGCCGGGTCAAAACCTGATTGCAGTAAAAATAAACCGGTGGTGCGATGGCACATACCTGGAAGATCAGGATTTCTGGAGTTTGAGTGGAATTTGCAGGGATGTTTTCTTGTTTGCCCGTGAAAAAACACATATCCATGATTTTACACTAAACCCCGTTCTCCATCAAAACCTAAAAAATGGCACGCTGGATATATCCGTAGTCCTGAACAAGCCTTCGGACGGAGCAGGTATTCAGGCAGAATTACTGGATCCGCAAGGCATCAGCCTTGGGAAGAAAACCTTGTCTGCTACTGATAACACGACTTTCTCCGGCTCTTTTCCTGTTAAAAATGTGAAACCTTGGTCTGCAGAATTGCCACACCTGTATTCATTAATTCTTTCATTAACCGATGGCCAAAAGGAAGTAGAATTCATACCCTGGCAGGTAGGTTTCAGAAGTGTGGAAATTAAAAACGGACAATTGCTCGTGAACGGAAAACCCATACTAATCAAAGGGATTAACCGGCACGAGATGGATCCGGCTACCGGCTACCATGTGTCCAAAGAACGGATGCTGCAAGATATGGAAGTGTTGAAAAAATTCAATATCAACGCCGTTAGAACAAGCCACTATCCAAATTCACCTTATTGGTACCGTCTATGTGACCAATATGGAATTTATTTGGTTGACGAGGCTAACATTGAATCCCACGGCATGGGATACGGAGAAAAAACGTTGGCAGTTCGGCAAGATTACCTGCAGGCACACCTGGAACGTATAGAAAGGATGTACCTCAGGGATAAGAACCACAGCAGTATCATCATCTGGTCCATGGGGAACGAAGCCGGTGACGGAGAAAACTTTACAAAAGGATACGACTTGCTGCGGCAGGCAGATATTCAGAAGAGACCCATTCAGTACGAACGGGCAACAAGACCCGAAATATCGGATATTTACGCTCCCATGTACAGGGGCTACGAAAGCTGTATACAATACCTGGAAAGCAATCCCAAACGCCCCCTTATTCAATGTGAGTATGCACATGCCATGGGAAATTCCATGGGAGGTTTTGGTCATTATTGGCATATCATCCGTAACTATCCGCAATACCAGGGTGGTTTTATCTGGGATTTTGCAGACCAGGCTCTTTTTCTGGAACGGAAAGAAGGACATTACGTGTATGCCTACGGCGGCGATTACAACGCCTACGACGTGTCCGATCAGAATTTCAATTGCAACGGAGTCTTTAGCCCGTCACGCGACCCAAATCCGCATGCTTTTGAAGTGGCTTTTCATTATCAGGACATCTGGGTGCAAGATGTGAATGTGGCAGAGGGTAGCATACGTGTTGTGAATGAATATTTTTTCCGAGACCTTTCTCATGTTTCCATGGATTGGGAATTGGTGGCCAACGGAATCCCTATCAAAAAAGGACACCTGAGTACGCTAAAAACAGCCCCCGGACAGACACAAGTCCTTGACCTGGGATACCGTCGCTCCGGCTGGGAGGCATATAAGGATAAAGAGATTTTCCTAAATGTGTATTTTTCCACACGTGAAGCCGAGGGAGTCCTTCCCGCCGGTGTAACGCTTGCCAAAGCCCAACTTGTTGTTCACGCCCCGCAGCCCGTAGCTGTAGCCACTGCTGAAGAGAACCCGATTTTTACTCTCGACCACAACGATAGAAACTGGCTGATTGTCCGTTCCGGAGATATGCTGGTGGAATTCAGCCGAAAAGACGGTTTTGTTTCCCGTCTTTCTTTTGGAGGCAAAGAAATCCTTGCCGAGAACTCCCGCCTGACACCTAATTTCTGGCGTGCACCTACCGATAATGATTTTGGAGCTGCCCTGCAAATCAAATACGCCGAATGGAAAAATCCGCAGATGGAATTTAAGGGATTTCAGACAGAAGACGGATTGGTACGTGCCCTGTATGAGCTACCGCAACTTAAAGCACGGTTGTCCATGACGTACCGTCCGGATCCCCGGGGTGGTTTACAGGTAACGCAGAAGCTGGAAACCCTGGCAGAAGAAGAGGAAGTTGGAGACATGCCGGCGTTATTTCGTTTTGGAATCCGGTTCAACACCTCTAAAAAGCACAACAAACTACGTTATTATGGAAAAGGTCCCCACGAAAACTACGCGGACAGAGCCGATGCCGCCTTTGTAGGTTTATATACACAACAGGTTGCTGATCAGTTTTATCCATATATTCGTCCGCAGGAAAACGGTACACGTACAGACATCAGGTGGTGGGAACTCTCCGATCATACAGGAGCAGGGTTGAGGATTAGTTCAGATTCTCTTTTCTCGGCTTCTGCCCTTCATTATTCAATAGAAACATTGGATGACAGCCCGGCTAAGCACAACCGCCATTCCCGGGATCTGAAAGAGGAAGATTTCACACAATGCTGTATAGATTTGCGCCAGATGGGAGTGGCGTGTATAAATACATGGGGTGCCCTTCCCCGGGAAGAGCATATGCTTCCCTACGGAAACTACACGTTTACTTTTACTATTTCTGAAACAACCAATACCTATTAAAATGAATGCCTACACGAAAAGAGGCAACCGGCTTTTTTTGCTATTTGCCTTGGTAACGTGCCTGCATGCAGGAAATCTGCAGGCAAAAGTCAAAATCCATTCCATTGTTTCACCCAACGGCAACTTAGAATTGCAAGTAGTTGCCGGTACGGAAATTTCCTTTTGTCTGCTTCATAAAGGCAACGTACTGCTTTCGTCTCTTCCGCTTGCTCTGCAACTGGAAGACGGCACATCTTTGGGACCGGGAGCCAAACTTGTCTCGGCAAAAAAAAGAAACAGGCAGGAAACCATCCCCTCCCCCTTGTACAGGAAAGACACCATCCGTGCTGAATACAACCAACTGGAATTCCTGTTTTCCGAAGGGTTTGGAATCACTTTCCGGCTCTTTGACCAGGGAGCTGCTTACCGGTTTTACACGAAAAAAACGGACTCGTTATATATAACCGGAGAACATGCCGGCTTTCTGTTCCCAAAGGACTACACATGTTTTGTTCCATACAGCAGAGGAGAACCCAATCCATTTCAAAATTCTTTTGAAAACATATATGCCGTAACCTCTGTGAGTGGGTTTGACAAAGACAAGCTCGCCTTTCTCCCCCTTTTGGTATGCCTGGAAGACAATCTAAAAGTAGTATTGACAGAATCTGACCTGGAGTCGTATCCCGGTATGTACCTGAAAGGAGGGAAAGTGCCGGGAGGCTACGCCTTCCGGAGCGTATTTGCCCCCATCCCCTCAACAACAACCGTTCATCCCTTTCGCGGACAAGTTGTTCCGGTAGCGTATTCGGAGGTAATGGCTGCGGTCTCCGGTACCCGTACATTTCCCTGGCGCATTATGGCAGTATCGGAAAAAGACACCGAACTTCCTGTAAATGACTTGGTGTACTCCCTGGGTGCCCCTAATAAAACAGGTCCTTCCGACTGGATTAAGCCGGGAAAAGTAGCCTGGGATTGGTGGAACAACTGGGGCGTGACGGGAGTAGATTTTCCTGTAGGAATCAATACAGATACGTATAAGCATTATATTGATTTTGCTGCTGCCAATGGAATTGAATACGTAGTGCTGGATGAAGGATGGTCCCCTCCTTCCGGTCACGATATCATGAAAGTAATCCCGGAAATTGACCTCAAAGAGTTGGTTGCTTATGCCGGACAAAAAGGTGTTGACCTGATGTTGTGGTGCGTAGGTTATGTACTGGATAACAAGCTGGAAGAAGCCTGCCGTGTATATTCAGACATGGGGTTCAAAGGATTCAAAGTAGATTTCATGGACAGGGACGACCAGCTTGTAGTAAATATGTTGTACCGTATTGCAGAAACAACAGCCCGCTACCATATGGTAGTCAACCTTCACGGTATGTACAAACCGACGGGCTTTAACAGAACATTCCCAAACGTATTGAATTTTGAAGGCGTTTTTGGGTTGGAGCAATCCAAGTGGAGCCGGGAAGACCTGGTCCCGTACGATGTCACTTTTCCATACATAAGAATGGTTGCAGGTCCTGTGGACTATACACAAGGAGGCATGCGAAACACAACCCGTGCAGATTTTCACCCCGTATATAACAACCCTATGGCGGCCGGTACCCGGGCACATCAGGTAGCCACCTATGTTGTCTTTGACAGCCCACTGGTTATGCTGTGTGACAACCCGGTAACGTATAGCAAAGAACAGGAAACAACAGATTTTATCACCGGCATTCCCGTAGTATGGGATCAAACGTGTATCCTACAAGGCGAGGTAGGTGAATACATTGTATCTGCACGTAGAAAAGAGGATACATGGTTTGTAGGAGGACTTACAAACTGGACACCGCGCACCCTTACACTGCACTTGTCCTTCTTAGAACCCGGACGTCTGTACGAAGCCTCTGTTTTCCGGGACGGTACAAACGCCCACCGCCACGCCACAGATTACAAAATAGAAACGGTAACCGTTACTTCTGAACAGGAGTTGTCTGTTTATTTAAGTCCGGGAGGGGGTTTTGCGATAAAGTTTTCAGCTGTTGGTAATCCTCTTTGTGGTACACCTTAGTTTCTTTAAGACCCGAACCTTCAGCTATGAGGGTAGAAGGGACATCTGAATTGTTAATTAACAACCACCTGTCTGCCAGTGGCATGTACAAATGAAACAGGTTCTGTATGCCCGACCAGTACCTGCGCCTGATTACATTTTCCGGGATGTTGTGCCCACCTGCCATTACCCTGTTTTTAACCCTTTCAACGGCAAGGTCGGGATGATTTAACCAAAAATAAATGAGGGTGATTTCATACCCCTTCTTTTTTGTATTTTCAATAAGCTTGGCATACGACCGGACTGCCAAAGTAGTTTCAAATGCAAAATCCCCTTTTGCATCTGTCAATTCTCTAATCTTTTTAACCATTACACGGCCTGCATCAATGGCGGCATTGGGAAGATCATAAGGTGAAATTCCTCTGGCAATTTCATCTGAGTTTACAAAATTTCTGCATTGAAGCATCTCAGACAGAATGGTATAAGAAGCCGTTGTCTTACCGGATCCGTTACACCCGCTTATTACATACATGTTTGGCATTGTACAAATTTACATTAAAAATCCCGTACCTTTGCCATATGCGCAGAAAAATTCCCAACAGAGAACTCCGCAGACTGTCTCCTCCGGAATTCCGCACCAGCCCAAGGCTTCCCCTTGTGCTGGTGCTTGACAACATCCGCAGCCGACACAACATTGGCTCTGCTTTTAGAACCTCAGATGCGTTTGCATTGGAGCATATTTATCTTTGCGGAATTACCTCATGCCCACCCTCACCCGAGATTCACAAATCTGCTTTAGGTGCAGAAGATACCATGGAGTGGACGTATTTTGAAAACACTCCGGATGCCGTACGTATGCTGCAGGAAAAAGGCTACCGGGTTCTGGCCGTAGAACAAGCAGAAGGAGCTGAGAGCCTGGCGGATTTTACCTGCAACAACGACAACGTTAACAACCAAAAGATAGCTCTTGTTTTTGGTAATGAAGTACGGGGTGTCTTGCAGGAAGTGGTAAACGCCTGCGACGGATGCCTGGAGATTCCACAACACGGTACCAAACATTCACTGAATGTTTCGGTAGCCATAGGAGTGGTTCTCTGGCATTTCTACCTGACCATGAGAGTCTGGTAAATTTCTACCGTTGCTCTTGATTTGTTAAGGGTATAAAAATGAATTCCGGGAGCTCCCAACATCAGCAGGTCCCTGCATTGCCTTATGGCAAAATCCATCCCAATATTGTAAATAGCATCGGGATTGTCCTTATTGCTTTCCAGCTGGTCCAGAAAAGCCGGCGGAACAGCTGCCCTTGAAAGCTTAACAAATCGTTCCAGCTGATCGTATTTGGTAAGGGGGATAACCCCGGGAATGATCCGGCACAAGATTCCTTCTTTACGTGCCCGCGCCACAAAATCAAAATAGCGTCTGTTATCAAAAAAGAACTGGGTAATCAAAAAATCACACCCGGCATCTACTTTCATTTTCAGATGCTGCAGATCTGTTTCTGCATTGAGCGATTCCGGATGTACTTCCGGATAAGCACCTCCACCTATACAACAATTCTTTATATGCTTTCTTGCAAAAGCAATCAGTTCTGTTGCATTTGCAAAACCGTCCTTTAAAGGAACATACCCTTGCTCAGATCCTGCCTTGGGATCTCCACGCAATAACATAAAATTCTGCAAACCCATACGGCGCAACGCCTGCAAATCTTCCAAAGTTTTTTTTCTGTCGCTTCCCACACAGGTATAATGTGCTACGGTATTCAGCCCCACTTTGTTCTTCAGGTAATCAACCAGCTCAAACGTGCGCGACTGTGTAGAACCTCCTGCCCCGTAAGTAACAGAAACAAAAGCAGGTCTTAACCGTAAAAGATGGCCAATATTGATTCCCAAATCTAAGGCTGCAATTTGATCGCGCGGAGGAAAGAACTCAAACGAAAAAGTTTTTTCTGCAATGTTGAATATATCTGTCAGTTTCATGGGTTATGTGGTTTGTTAACAGTAAAATAAAACGCTTGCGGATGGCCAAAGTACATACCGCAAACAGAAGACGCCGGCTGGAGCATAAACGACGACGTTAACGAAATTCCTACATCTTTTTTTGTCTGCAACAACCTGACCACCGGCTTTTTCAATGCATGATCGGGACAGGAAGGGTACCCAAACGCCGGGCGGATACCGCGTTTTGTTCCTCCGGGGAAAACCATCAAGATGCCGTGCAGGTATTCACTGCACGCCTCGGCCAGAACATCCAGCAATGTTTTGAGCAACAATTCACTATATACATCTCCCTTGCCATGATAATTTGCAGCCAGTTGTTCCAGCCCGGGCGACGAGGATGTCAGCAGAAACAATCCAACGTAGACGGGGGTATGTGCCGGATTTTCTTGCACTACAAAATCTGTAAGGCATGTGTTGAAAGATCCGTCCCGGTGTCTTAGCAGGTCGCGTTCCATAGCCAGGTCCAGCACAACCTTACTACAGGAAGTATCTGAATAGAACAACAGGTGGTCTTCCGGTGTAGAAAATACCGGCCAGAACCCTACGGCAGCCCGGGCATAAGCCAAATCTCCAAATTCACCTCGTTCCAACCCCTCCAACATCAGCTTAGCATCCCCGATAGCCAGGTCTGCCTGACCTTTATGTTCATGCACCGCCCAGGTTTTAAGAAAATTGCTCCATTTCATATGGGGCTGCAATGCCTCAAAAGGTATGGTAAAATCCCGAACACCTGTAAACGGAGGAACAAAATCATCGCGTTTCTCAGCAACCCATCGGTTAGCCCGTGCCAGGTCCGGTGATAAATAGTCTTTTTCTTGTCGGTTGTTTTCGTAAGCGTCCCTTATTTGTGTCTGGGATGCGTATAGGTTTTGTAAAAACCGTTCCCGCACACCAGTATCTTTTGAAAAACAATCGGACAACACAGGAACCACACCGGCTGCGTTGGAACAGTGAATCACGGGGCCATCATATTCCGGAGCTATTTTAAGGGCCGTAAACAACGCCGAGGTTGTGGCACCGCCAATCAGCAAAGGAATGGTAATCTTTGCCTGCTGCATAGCACGTGCTACCTCTGTCATTTCATCCAAAGACGGCGTAATCAACCCGCTTAACCCCACAAAAGAAGCATGCTGTTCCTGTATTGTTTCCACAATCCGGTGCTGAGGAACCATTACACCCAGGTCTGTTATCCGGTAATTGTTGCATTCCATCACAAGACTCACCAGGTTTTTGCCAATATCGTGCACATCCCCTTTTACAGTGGCCAAAATACCTTGTATTTCCCCGGGCCCCTGCTTATCCGTTTGTATCTGAGTTTTTTCTTTTTCAATCCTGGGTTGCAACAGAGAAACAGCATGTTTCATAGTCCGGGCTGTCTTCACTACCTGGGGAAGGAACATTTTCCCTTCTCCAAAAAGCTTCCCTACCCGGTTCATCCCCTCCATCAGGGTGGTTTCTACTATTTCTACGGCAGGTACATCCGCCATGGCGTCTAAGTCTTCTTGTAAATGGCTTTCTCTGCCGTGTACCAACGCATAAATAAGCCGTTCTGCCGGTGGCAGATTCCTCCAGGCATCTTGTCCTACTACGCTGCCCGCGCCACCAGCAACACCACCTGCTCCACCAGCAACACCACCCGATGCTCCTGATTCTCTGTAAACAGTAGCCAGTTCAATAAGCCGGGCCGTTGCCTGTGAGTCTGTATCCAGGATGACATCTTCCACGGCTTTGCGCAACGTTTCCGGAATCTCTGAATATATAGGCTGCGCACCGGGCTTGAGTATAGCCATATCCAATCCGGCAGCAATAGCATGGTACAGGAAAACCGCATGCATGGCTTCCCGTATTGTTTCATTACCCCGGAAAGAAAACGACAGGTTGCTCACTCCGGCAGAAACCAGGACACCCGGCAGGTTAGTTTTCAGGTATTTAACAGACTCAATAAAATCTACAGCAAAATGTCGGTGCTCTTCCATGCCTGTTGCCACAGCCAACACATTTGGATCCAACAGAATATCACATGGCTTGAAGCCGGCCTCTTCCGTCAGCAAACGGAAAGCGCGGGTTCCTATTTCTATACGGCGTTCCAGGGTTGTTGCCTGTCCTTTCTCGTCAAAAGCCATAACCAACACAGCCGCTCCGTATTTGCGAATCAGGCGGGCTTTACGCAAGAATTCCTCCTCTCCTTCTTTCAGGCTAATAGAATTAACTATAGACTTTCCCTGCACACACTGCAGGCCTGTCTCCAACACCTCCCAGTTGGAAGAGTCCAACATCAGTGGGACCTTAGCAATGTCAGGATCCGCACCCAGCCTCAGCAAAAACTCTTTCATGGCTGCCGGGGCATCCAGCATGGCATCGTCCATATTAATATCCAGAATATGAGCCCCATCCTGAACCATGGTCCCGGCAATTTCTAAGGCCTGATCGTACTTGTTTTCTCCAATCAACCGTGCAAACTTGCGGCTCCCCGCTACATTGGTACGTTCACCGGCAATCAGAAAAGCCGGCTCTTCATGTACCGCCAGCACTTCCAAACCACTTAAGACAATTTTTGCAGGCCGGAAATCTTCCGGAGGTGTTTTTTCTCTACGGGGGGTACCGCACGCTTTGACCATTTCTGCCAAGGCCTTGATATGCGCCGGTGTAGTTCCGCAACACCCCCCAAGGATGTTTACCAACCGCTCTTCTACAAAAGGTTTCAGCTGACGGCTCATTTCTTCCGGAGACATGTTGTATTTACCAAACATATCGGGCAAACCGGCATTGGGATGTGCACTCGTATATACCGTAGCCAATCGCGCCAGGGTACGCATATAGGAGAGCATTTTATCGGGACCAAAAGAACAATTCAGGCCTATACTAAAAACACCTGCATGCTCCGTAGAAGCCAAAAAGGCTTCTATAGTTTGTCCTGACAGCACACGACCGGAATTGTCGGCAATGGTTGCAGAAAGCATCACAGGAATTTCCGGAGCTTCTTCTGCCAAAGCAAATAAAGCAGCTTTTGCATTGAGTGTATCGAACACCGTTTCCAACAGGAACAAATCCACCCCGCCGTCTCTCAACCCCCGGATCTGGTCTCGGTAGGCATTGGCCAAGGTGTGAAAATCCACAGCCCGTTCCCCGGGGAAGTCGGCTCGTGGTGGAATGGAGGCAGATTTATTGGTCGGCCCCATAGAGCCGGCCACCAACAGCGCTCCGCTTTCCCGGGCCAACCGGGCTGCCGTTACATTGATTTCATAGACACGGTCCACCGTCCCGTAATCCTGCTGTGAAATACCGTTGGCATTGAAGGTGTTGGTTGATACTATATCGGCTCCGGCCTGTACGTATTCTTTGTGTATGGAACGTATAAGCTGCGGAGAAGACAGCACCAGTATATCGTTGTTGCCCCGGTTGCCTTCCGGGTAAGAAAGATTCTGACCCTGGATCATGGTTCCCATAGCCCCGTCCAGAATCAGAACACGTTCTTGTATCAGGGTTTCGGCCTTACTGTTTTGCCAGCTCACTGATTTTTTCAAATAAGCCATTTGCTTTCTCTACCATTTCTGCCCTTAACTGCTTAAAATGAGGTTTGGCTGGTTTCTCACGAATGGAATTCACACGTGACAGCAACTCGTCCCTCAGGGAAATGGCCTGGTTGATCAACTCCATGGCTTCTGCCTGATTCTTGCCGGGATTCAATTCCATGAACATACAGCAATCGAAAAGCAGTTCTTCAGTTAAAAAATTTATATCTTTTTTAATGGTTCTTAAATTTTCAGCCATAACATGTACAGATAATAAGATTCTACAAAGGTTCTACTCCAATTCCCGGCTTGTCTTCCAAGGTAATAAACCCGTCTACCACCTTCATTCCGGAAAATACATCATTTGCAATAAGCCAGTTGCCATCCAGGTCTGCCCATTCCAATTGGCTGGCAAATTGTGCAGCCGCAGAAATGGCACAGGATGTTTCTGTCATGCACCCTATCATCAAACGCATATGAAGCGCTTTGGCAACGGAGATCATTTCTCTGGCTTCCCTCATACCTGTACATTTCATCAGCTTAATGTTAATTCCGTCATAAGCACCGTGCAGGTTACGTACATCCGACAAGCGCTGGCAGGCTTCGTCTGCCATTATGGGCAACGGACTTCTGTCGCGCAACCAGGCAGCTTCATCCAACAAGAGCCTGGGCATGGGCTGCTCAATCATTTCTATTCCACGCTCTGCCAGCCATTCAATCATTTTAAGAGCATAGCCTTTTTCAGGCCACCCTTGATTGGCATCAATGAACATAGGCAGGTCTGTTACCTCCCTTATGGTGGTAATCATATCTTTGTCTGTCTGCTCTGTGTTGCCCAATTTGACCTTGATCAGATTGAACTCCATGGCTTCTTTTGTTTTTTCACGGATTTTTGGCTTATCAATTGTGCCATCAGGATTGAAAGCCATCCCTACCGTTGCACAGGTGCTTATAAGATTCTGATTGGTCCACCCCCAGATTTTCCACCAGGGCTGTCCCATAATTTTACCGCACAAATCGTGCAGGGCAATATCAACAGCACATTTGGCAGCTGTGTTATTGGTGGTAATACTATCCACATATGTCAGAATCTCTTCCATCTGAAACGGAGAGCTGAACCGGCTCAGATCAACACGTCTGAGAAAATCCATTACAGAAGCAGTGTTCTCCCCCAGGTAAGGAGGCATAGAAGCTTCTCCGTACCCCGTATAACCCTGATAAGATATTTGTGTGAGCACAATAGGGGTAGTAGAACGGGAAGACCCGGAAATGGTAAAGACGTGCTTCATTCTGGCTTCGAACGGCTTGAATGTAAGCACCATCTTATCTGAACCGGGATTCTTACTCTTGGATTTAAAGGTATTTTTTGTTTCCCTTGCAAAAAGGTCTGCAGGATTTGTTATTGCAGCGGCCGCTGCAAGGGCCATGGATCTTTTCAAAAAATCACGTCTTGTTGAACTCATGTTGTTTTATTTAATGTGTTGAGAAATAGTCGTACCGGAAATACCATACCAGGGATGCTCCCTGACAGAAACCACGTGGGTTCCATCGTCAATGTGGTTCAACACCCTGGCTGCCTTTATCCACCTGGTGGAGCCTTCATAATATATATCGCTATCAGGATCCAGAGAATTGATACGGACACTGCCGGCCGAGTGAATAAACCGTCCGTCGCCAATATATATACCTACATGGGTAATACTTTCTCCCTTATCTGCAGTTGCTTTGCGACCAAAAAACAGCAAGTCTCCCATAAGCAGATTTTTCCACCCTCCGGTTATATCAACCTGTTCTCCCATACGTGCCTGTTGTGATGCATCGCGGAGTAAAATTATACCGTTTAAATAAAAAGCAGTTTTCACCAAACCACTGCAATCCATTGCTTTAATAGAAGTTCCTGCCCACATATAGGGAAATCCTACAAATTGCAGAGCAGTAGTTATGATGTCTTCTGCCATAGGATTGGCAGCCTGTGCCCACTTTTTAAATGGTTCTGCATCGTACCGGGACACGTACGCTTCCTTTCCGTTGGGCAGCCTGACTTTGTAATACAAAGATGTCTGACCTTCCAGCACAGCTATATTACCCCAGACGCCGTCAGAAACTACAGGAGCTCCCGGCAGCGGGTCTTCACGAAACAAAGTATAATGTTTGTTGATAATCACTCTTTCCGAGGCAGCCCATTTGTCAAAATCTTCCCGGTTCATTTCCCAAACACTGGGTGAAGTAACCCAGGCAATGTATCCTTCCGGCGTTCTTACCCTTGTCCAGCCGCTCCTTTTTTCCAACACCTGCAAAGGCGTTCCCATAAGGGTCTGGGTTGCAGATTCTGAATTGTAGCGCGGCTCATACCTTAGATTAACCACAGACTGTGCCGTAATCCCGTATATTTTGTCTCCCAAAGCCGAGGCAGGTAAAAGTGTCAGGCTGTCTTCCAATTGAATACCAACAGAAGCAGCCGCTGCAACAAGTGCAGTACCGGCACCTTCTTCTGTAGTTGTTCCCCTGGCAATATAGGAGCGCGCACCTTTTTGTTTCTCAAAATGAACTTCATATACTTTTTCCCTTCTATCGGGAGCCAGTCCTTTTTTCATACTCTCTGAAATAACAGAAAGCTTTTCCTTGTCTTTCCCTTCTCCGCATCCCGCGAAAAGGGCCAGTGCGGCTACCGCCGTCAAGAAGTATATCGAATATTTTTTCATAATAGACAAATTTACAGCATTTCTTTGATTTGGCAAGACAACCTTTTTACCTTTGTACTATGCAAAGATACCGTTCTTTTACCGGTTTTTTTATAAACACCTACGGAACACGCCTTCAAAAAGTTGTGGTAGATGCAGGTTTTACCTGTCCCAACCGCGACGGAACAGTGGGTACAGGCGGTTGTACCTATTGTGATAACCGGGCTTTTCATCCCGGATACAGTACCCCCGACAAAAGCCTTATACAACAAATAGACGAAGGTATTGCTTTTCACCGGGTTCGCTACCGCAGGGCAGGAGGCTACCTGGCTTACTTCCAGCCTTATTCCAATACATACGCACCGTTAAACGAATTAAAAAAAATATACAACCAGGCTTTGGCCCATCCGCTTGTAAAAGGAATTGCCGTAGGTACACGTCCGGACTGCATAGATTCAGAAAAATTGGACTATTTCCGGGAACTCGCTACAGAAAAGATTGTCCTTCTGGAATACGGAATAGAATCGTGTTATGACACAACGCTCCGGCGCATAAACCGCGGACACACTGCAGAAGTATCCTTTCGGGCCATAGAAGCTACGGCAGCCCGGGGGCTGCATACCGGGGTACATTTGATTTTTGGCCTTCCCGGAGAATCCCGACAACAAATGCTTGCACAAGCAGACATCCTTAACAAATTGCCCCTTACCAGCCTTAAGCTCCACCAATTGCAACTTGTCAAAGGAACACCTATGGAAAAGGAATTTGAACAACACCCGGAAGATTTTCTTCAATTCTCCTTGGACGAATACCTGGATTTTGTCGTTGATTTTTTGGAGCTGCTCCGTCCGGACATATTTATTGAACGTATTGCAGGAGAAGTCCCTCCGCGCTTTGTACGTTCCACACCCTGGGGACTGATACGAAACGTAGAAATTCTGCGCCTGTTAGAGAAAAGATTGGAAAAACGCAATACGTTTCAAGGAGCCCGTTACAGCAAGTGATCTACAATTCCCGGCAAATTCTATTTTTCCCAAAGAAACTCCAGCTCGCTACACTGAGAAACAGCACATATACTACGGCTGTAATCTTCTTTCAAGAACCCCAAAGCACTCATGTGCTCCAATTGGGCTAACAGCGGATTGTAGAAACCACAGACATTGAACAAAATTACAGGTTTGTCAATGGCTCCCAACTGTTTCTGCACCAAGGTTGTAAATAACTCATCCATGGTGCCGTACCCACCCGGAAATACCAGAATGGCATCCGAGGTTTCAATAAGCCTTTTTTTTCTGGCATCCATATCCTGTACCCGGATAAGACGGGTCAACCCTTGGTGAGCAACCTGCATCTCTTCCAGAAAATCAGGAATAATACCTTCTACACTACCACCCCCTGCCAAAACACTATCTGCAAGAATACCCATAATCCCAATATGGGTGCCTCCGTACACAAGTTCAGCTTGTTTTTCTGCTATATAAGCTCCCAGGCAGCGGGCATGTTCTGCAAAGCGCAGGTCGTTCCCCGTATAGGACCCGCAAAAGACAGCAATCCTAAGCATACATTTTATCAATAATAACCGCTATGGCACCGTCTCCGGTAACATTACAGGCCGTACCAAAACTATCCATAGCAATATACAAGGTAATCATCAGGCCAATAGCCTCTGCATTAAACCCTAAAACTGACTGAAGTACTCCGATGGCAGCCATTATGGCACCCCCGGGAACGCCGGGTGCCGCCACCATAGTAATGGCCAAGAGAAAGATAAAACCAACAAAAACCGATATATCTATAGGCATCCCCATCATAACCATTACTGCCATGGCACAAGCCATTATCTTAAGCATGCTCCCCGATAAATGAACTGTAGCACATAACGGAATGACAGATCCGGCAATCCTGGGATCCACACCGCATTTAATGGTCTGTTGCAGCGTCACGGGAATGGTTGCCGCAGACGATTGTGTCCCCAGGGCTGTCACATAAGCCGTCAGCATGGTACGCAACAATGAAAACGGGTTTCGTTTGGCTATCAACCCTGCCGTAATAAACTGAAACAACAAAAGAATAACAGTCAATAAAAATATCAGGATCACAATTTTAATGAAAACTCCCATAACTTGTCCCACCTGCCCTTCGGCTGCAATTTTTAAAAAGATTCCATATACAAACAAAGGCAGCAAAGGAATAATCACCCCACTTATGGTTTTGTTTATAATATCCCGGAATCCAACAAGTACCTGCATAAGCGGTTCACCGTTGTCTATAACTGTCAAACCCAGTCCCAATACAAAAGCAAAAATCAGCGCAGACATAACACCAAAGAACGGGGGAAAATCCAGGGTGAAGAAAGGTGTCAACAAATCCTTACCGTCCAAGGCTCCGGTCTGCGCAGCCCAACCTGCTCCGTTGGCTACTTCTTTAAGCAAAGAAGGATAAATCAGGTTACAGGAAAAGAATGCAAAAAATCCGGTCAGCACAGTAGAGCCGTACGCCAGCGCCATAGTAGTCCCCAGCATTTTACCGGCCCCTTTGCCCAGTTCTGCAATTCCCGGAGCAATCAATGCCAGAATAATAAGAGGAACTATAAAATCCAGAAACTGGCTGAACAATCCGTTAAAAGTTAAAAAAACACGTGCTGCCCATGGGGGAAAGAACAATCCGGAAGGAATCCCAAGCAAAATAGCTATGGCTATCCGGGCCAATAATCCAATCTTCCTTTTCTTCATAAAGCAAAGATAAACTTAATCGCCCGTTTTCTTTATCTTTGTAAGATAAAAATCTTTGACCTATGGAATCTGTCGGAAATCGTATAGTATTTGAAGGGCTTACATTTGATGATGTATTGCTGTTGCCGGCTGCATCTTCTGTCCTTCCCCGCCAAGTGGATTTATCCACGCACTTCTCCAGAAACATCACCCTGCACACCCCCATTGTATCTTCTGCCATGGATACAGTAACAGACTCTGCCCTTGCCATAGCCATAGCACGCGCAGGAGGACTGGGTGTCATACATAAAAACATGACTATTGAGCAACAAATGGAGCATGTTCGTAAAGTAAAACGCTCAGAAAGCGGCCTGATTTACGACCCCATTGTCATTGCACCGCATGCTTGTGTGGGAGATGCCCTTAAACTAATGAATGACAACCATATTGGAGGCATTCCCGTGGTAGATGAAAAGCACCGGTTGCTAGGAATAGTTACAAACAGGGACCTTCGTTTTGTAGAAAATCCTGCTACCCCCATTCATGAAGTCATGACACATGAAAACCTGATTACCATTCATGACGGGGCAGACCTGAGCAGTGCCACACAGCTTTTAAAAATTCATAAAATAGAGAAGCTCCCTGTGGTTGACAAAAACCACAAACTTACCGGCTTGCTTACATTTAAAGATTTGAAAAAAATCAAAGACAACCCAAAAGCAAGCAAAGACAGCAAAGGACGCCTGCGTACCGCAGCTGCCGTAGGAGTTGGGAAGAACACACTGGATAATATAGAAAAACTGATATCCGCAGATGTAGATGCTGTTGTCATTGACACAGCTCACGGCCACTCGGCAGGTGTACTGGATACTGTTAAACAAGCAAAAAAAGCGTTTCCCCGGCTGGATATTGTTGCAGGTAACGTGGCTACTGCCAAAGGCGCTTTGGCCCTGGCAGATTGCGGAGCAGATGCCATCAAGGTAGGTATTGGCCCGGGCTCCATATGTACCACACGTATTGTGGCAGGTGTGGGTGTTCCCCAGCTTTCCGCCATTATGGAAGCATACAGCGCATTGAAAAACAAAGGTATACCCATTATTGCTGATGGAGGCATCCGCTATTCCGGGGATATGGTCAAAGCCTTGGCAGCCGGAGCCGACACAGTTATGGCAGGTTCTCTGTTTGCCGGAGTAGAAGAATCTCCCGGAGAAACCATCATCCTGAACGGAAGAAAATTCAAGAGTTATAGAGGTATGGGATCACTTGAAGCCATGCAGCAAGGTTCCAGGGACCGGTATTTTCAGGAAGCCGAGGTAGACGTCAAAAAGCTGGTTCCGGAAGGCATTGTGGCCCAGGTACCCTACAAAGGAACCCTGGCGGAAGTTTTCTACCAGATGGAGGGTGGTTTGCGTGCCGGGATGGGGTATTGCGGAACGCCAAATCTGACCGCCCTGAAAAAAGCAGAATTTGTACGCATTACCTCTGCAGGGGTTATTGAAAACCATCCGCACGATGTTACCATTACCAGAGAAGCCCCAAATTATTCAAGATAACCGATGTTTAAAAAGACCACTGTTATGAAAAAATGGTTTTTGCTACCTGCCTGCCTGCTGTTTCTAAGCTCTTGCTCCTATTTTAGAAACTGGATTGGCACTGAACAGGAACGGGTAGCGCAGATTGGAGATGAGATTCTTTACAAAAGAGATCTGGAAGGATTATTTCAGGGCCCCCTTTCTTCTGAAGATTCTGCAAATCTTATAAACCATTATATAGATAGCTGGGCCGTTGACAACCTGCTTCTGCAAAAAGCAGAGAGTCAGCTTACTAAAAAGGAAAAAGATGTAAAGCAGGAGTTGGCAGATTACAGAAAATCCCTACTGGTTTTCAAATACCAGAAAAAATACGTGGAGGAAAGAATTGATACAACCATCAGCCCGGAAGAGATTTTGGACTACTACAACAACAACCGGGAGCTGTTCCTGCTGGACGCTCCTCTTATAAAAGTCCGTCTGATTAAGGTCCGGCTACATTCTCCGTATTTATCGATGATTCGGAACATTTACCGTTCCAACACCATTGAAGACATGCAGCAACTGGAGCGTCTGTGCGAAAGTTCCGCAGAGATATACACAGATTATAGCAACAAATGGCTTACTACCCGTGAACTGGCACAAGATTTGCCCCCTCAGGCAAAAGATGAAATATATGCATTAAAGCCTAAAGGGTATGTGGATACGCGTGACAGTCTGTATGCCTATCTGGTATCTGTTTATGATTTTCTGCAAGAGGGTATGCCGTCACCGGCAGAGTACAAAGAAACAGAAATCCGCCAGAACATCTTGAGTAGAAGAAAGCAGCAACTGCTCAAAGATCTGGAAAAAGAAGTGCTTAAAGAAGGATGGAATAAACAGTTGATAAAAACTTACAGAAAAAATGAACATTAAAAAAACACGTGTAATTAACGTACTGTTTTTCCTGCTGATTACAACTTCTGCATACAGCCAGAGGTATTCCGGCGGGTTAGTAGATAAGGTCATTGCCCTGGTAGGTAATGAAATGATTCAACTATCTACTATTGAAGAAGAAGTTCAGATGCAAATGATGCAAGGCATCATTACAGATAAAAACCTGCGTTGTGAAATTCTGGAAAACATGTTGGTGTCTAAGCTTATGCTTACACAAGCACGAATAGACAGCCTGACTGTAAATGAAGAATACGTAGAACTGGAGTTAGAAGGCAGGTTGCAGGATATCAAAACAAGGCTGGGAGGAGAAAAAGCTACAGAAGAATACTTTCACAAACCCGTTTTCAAACTCAAACAGGAATGGCGTGAGTTGTTCCGTGAGCAAAGTCTTACACGTGACATGCAATCCACCATAACACAGGCTGTTCCCGCCCTTACCCCGAAAGATGTGGAGATCTTCTACAACAAAACACCCAAAGACAGCCTTCCCATTGTTCCCATCCAGTACAAATTAAGCCAGATTGTCCTCTACCCGCCCAAAGAAGAAGCCATCCTTATGGTCAAGGAGCGCTTATTGGAATTCAGAGAACGTATTATGAGCGGGGACCGTTTCAGCACCCTGGCAAGCATGTACTCGCAGGATCCCTACTCTGCCCGCAGGGGTGGAGAACTTGGCATGGCCTCCAAGCAAATGTATTGGCCGGCTTTTGGGGATGCAGCTATTGTCCTGAAAGAAGGTCAAGTATCGCAAATTGTAGAAACCCCGGACGGATTTCACTTAATTCAAATGATTGAGAAAGAAGGAGATATGTTCAATGCCCGCCACATTCTTCTTAAACCGGAAGTGCTCACGGCAGACAGGATACAATGTCTGAACAAATTAGACAGCCTGGCCTCTGTTATCAGAGCAGACAGCACAACGTTTGAAAGAGCAGCCATCATATATTCAGAAGATCCACCTTCCAGACTCAACGGAGGACGCATGTCGGACGAAGAAACCGGTTCCATGCTTTTTGAAAAGGATCAGCTCAATACAAACGATTACAACGTACTTCGAAATATGAAAGAAGGTGATATTTCTACGGCTTTTGAAAGCAGAGACAATGAAGGACGTGAAGGCAACGTAATTTACAAGATTATCCGTCTTGAGAAGATTATACCCGCTCATACGGCCAGTTTCAAAGAAGACTACAATATCATTCAAAATATGGCTAATAACCAACAAATGCTCCGTGCCATTGAAAATTTCATAAAAGAAAAACAAGAGACAACATACATACGTATTGACCCCCTGTTCAGGGACTGCGCTTTCAAACGAGAAGGCTGGATTAAGTAATGAAAACATACCGGGTTTTTCTCTTTACGCTTCTTGGGTTCGGTCTTCTACTAACCCAAAGTAACCTGTTGGCACAACAAACGGTACCAACCAGGAGTGAAGAGGACAAAATCTACCTGCTAAGTGCCCGGGAAGCTGAACTATTTGAACTTTTTGGAATCAATTACCGTAAAGTAACGGGCCCGGCACGCTTCCTTCACAACAACACCTTTATTTTATGCGATACAGCAATCTGGAATACACGGGAGGACATTATTGACGCCATTGGCAACGTAGAAATCATCCAGGAAGGTACAAGACTAACAGGTGAAACCATTCATTATATTGGAAACCAAAACATAGCCCAAGTCCGTGGAAAAGTAGTGGAATTGACAGATAAAGAAAACAACAGACTACGTACAAAACATCTGGATTTCAACACAAAAGACAGTATAGGCTACTTTTTCAACGGAGGAAGCATGCTGGACACAAATGCGACCATAATGGAAAGTCGCCGGGGCTACTACTATTCAAAAGAAAAGCTTTTCTGTTTCTACGACAACGTAGAAATGGGAACTGACACGTTAAAGATCAAGGCGGATTCCCTTTATTACCACTCAGACCTGGAGCTTGCGAAATTTTGGGGTAACATACAAGCCTGGCATACAGACGGTTTTTTAACATCTGAACGAGGTACGTATGAAAAAAAACGGGAATGGTTCCATTTTTTAGATGATGTACTCATACTTACAGAAGAACAGGAAATACGTGCCGAAGATGTGTTCTACGACCGGAACTGCAATTCCGGTACATTAAAACAAAACGTTCAGGTACGTGACACCACACAGCAAATCCTTGTTCTGGGAGACAGACTTGATTTCAGACGGAAACCCGACTGGGTACAGGTAACGGAAGACCCTGTATTTATTACGTATGAAATAGATAAGGAAACCCATGCCACAGATTCTCTTTTTCTGCGGGCAGATACCCTCCGCATTTTTACCACTACCTACGGATCCATGGATTCTCTGGAGAGGGTACAGGCATTGGCACGGCAATCCGAAAACCAACCAACGAATGCAGCCAATAAGGCGGAAACAGTCAATTCCATGGATCTGTCAAAAGAAAACACCGGACAGACAGACTCACTGGACGTATTTATTGATATGACAGAAGTCCTGCAGTTTTTGTACAAAGAAGACAGCCTGCTGCTTGCTAATGTACGACACCAAGGTGACAGCCTGTTCAATACCATAGAAGTCCACTTTCTCTACGGATACAACAACGTCCGGGTATTCAAAAGCGACCTGCAATCCGTATGTGATTCCATTGTATTTAACAGCATTGACTCTGTGCTGCGTCAATATGGCAAACCAATATTGTGGAACGAAGAAAGCCAACTGAGTGCAGACAGCATCTGGTTCCGCTTTAGTCGCGACTCACTCTATCGGGTTGATTTGTACTCCAATGCCTTTCTTATATCGCAGGAAGAAGAAACGTTCTTTCATCAAATAAAGGCTGACCTTATGCAAGCCCATGTAAGGGAAAATGACGTTTACAGGTTTGATGCCTTAAAAAACACAAAAGCCCTTTTTTATATCCCCGAAGACAGCTTAATCACCTCTTTAAATATCAAAGAATGTGATGAAATGAATGTCTTCCTTAAAGAGAGAAAGGCACAACGGATTATATACAAGCAAGCCATAAAGAGCGATATGATTCCCCTCTTTGACCTGCGCAAAGAACAGGAACGTCTGGCCGGCTTCTTGTGGAGGGAAGAGGAAAGACCTAAAGACAACAAATCTATTACAGAGCGAACTATAAGAGACATAGTATACAACCCGGACAGCATCTATAAAGCACCTCTTTATCCCTATACATTACAGTATTTCCCCCTGGAACATGCCCGTTCTGCTGTTCTCCGTAACAGCAACAGGAATGAGGCACGGGAAGAACTCAGCCGCAGGGAATGGGAAACAGAAACAGAAAGCTCCCCCATTCAAAAACAGAAAGAGCTTCTTCATAAACAAAAAGAGCCCCCTCTTAAACAGAAAGGGCCCATTCCAAAACTTAAAGAAAGTGAATTAATGAGACAGGAAATTATACAGAAGTAATGCGTCCCTGGCCTGATTCAGGTTCAGTTTATTCTCTGTAATGTACTGTTCCATCGCTTCTTTTTTATCCGGAAACAATTTCCTGAAATTCCGCTTTGTGGGATTGTACAACTTCTCACCATCATACAACAAAGCATAGTGGGCAATAGAGTAAGGTATCCTGCGCAGGCTTTGTAAGCGTACAGCCGTACTCCCTTCCAGACTATGTACCATATCCACGTTGGAAATAGAAGATGTCGCATCCGTTGTTCCGTATGCGCCAATTTTCTGGTCTGAATGTATGCTTACCACGGAACGCAGACAAATAGCAGTAGAAGCATCCGTTGCAAGAATACGTACCCACACCCTGTCATGTCTCAGGTACGTATCGGTACCTATGGAAAGCAACCGGGCCGAATCCTGATTTTTCATAACCAGCGTGTCTTTTTGAGGAGAAATAAAATGCAGTTCTGAGCCAATCAAATAGATATTCATAAGCCCTTCTGCAGAACTTCTGTCACGAAAAAGCACAGTCCCTTTTTGAAACTCCGAGTACATATAAATCATGTCATCCGGAAGTATCTCATTCAAGTCTTCCCCTATGGCTGCTTCAACAACACCACGTTTTACAGTTTGTGCACCTGCTATAGCAGGCAATAGCAATACCGCTGCTATCAGGGGTGCAATAGTCAGTGCAATTTTTTTCATAATCACTTGTTTTATTTACCAGGCGTACAAGGGTAACCCGCCCATGAGTTCTTTAACTCTTTTTTTAACGCGCTCAATTACAGCCTGATCTTCCGCATTGCTTAATACTTCATCTACCAGAGCCACAATGGTTTCCATATCATGTTCCTTCAACCCCCGTGTTGTAACAGCCGGTGTTCCCACACGGATACCGGAAGTCTGGAAAGGAGAACGTGAATCATAAGGTACCATGTTCTTATTAACGGTGATATCTGCATGTACCAACACATTTTCTGCTACTTTTCCTGTCAGTTCCGGGAACTTGGAACGCAAATCAATCAATAGCAGATGATTGTCCGTTCCTCCCGTTACCAATGTGTAGTTACGGCTGGCAAAAGCGGCTGCCATTGCCTGGGCATTTTTTTGTACCTGTATTTGGTAGGTTTTAAACTCGGGCTGCAAAGCTTCAAAAAAAGCTACTGCTTTAGCTGCAATTACGTGTTCCAAAGGACCACCCTGAACTCCCGGAAAGACACTGGAATTTATCAATGAAGACATTTTCCTGACTACACCTTTGGGCGTGGTAATGCCCCATGGATTTTCAAAATCTTTTCCAATAAGGATAATACCTCCTCTGGGTCCACGAAGTGTTTTGTGTGTGGTTGATGTAACAATGTGGGCATGTTTCACAGGATTGTCCAACAATCCGGTAGCAATTAATCCTGCCGGATGGGCCATGTCTACCATAAAAATAGCTCCCACGGCATCTGCTATCTTGCGCATTCTTGCATAATCCCACTCCCTTGGATAAGCAGAACCACCGCCAATAATCATCTTGGGTTTGTGCTCCAGGGCCAGACGCTCCATTTCATCGTAATTGATAGCACCCGTATCCCGGTCCAGCGTATAGGCTATGGGATTATATAGAATTCCCGAAAAATTAACCGGTGATCCGTGTGTAAGGTGTCCGCCATGTGCAAGATCCAACCCCATAAAGGTATCACCGGGTTTCAGACATGCCAGGAAAACAGCCATGTTTGCTTGCGCACCCGAGTGAGGCTGCACATTGGCATATTCTGCCTGGAAGAGTTCACAAATCCTGTCAATGCAAAGCTGTTCAGACTTATCAACCACTTCACACCCTCCGTAATAACGTGCTCCGGGATATCCTTCTGCGTATTTATTGGTTAACACAGATCCCATAGCATTCAACACCTGTGAGCTTACAAAATTCTCAGAGGCTATCAATTCAATTCCGTTAGTTTGACGGCTTTCCTCTTTTCTAATAAGATCAAAAAGTGCAATATCTTGTTTCATAGTTATTCAATTTATTCTTCCCCCGCTATTTCCACCTCTACCGTAGCTGAAATGTCACGGTATATTTTCACAACCGCCTGATGCATACCGACTTCTTTCAAGGCATCTTTTCCGGGGAACGTTATATTCCTCCGGTCAACTTCTATACCTTGCACTGCCAGAGCTTCTGCTACCTGAATGTTATTCACAGAACCAAACACCTTTCCGGTACTGCTGACCTTAGTGGTAATCCGTACTTGACTTCCTTCCAATTTGGCAGCCAATGCCTGCGCCTCTTCGCGGATTTGAGCTTCTTTGTGCGCACGCTGACGCATGTTTTCCTCATGTATTTTCTTTGCAGAAGAAGTAGCCATAACAGCCATGCCTTTGGGAATAAGGTAGTTGGTTGCATAACCGTTTCGCACCTGTACCACGTCATCTTTATCTCCCAGGTTGGGAACATCCTGCTTTAAAATAATTTCCATACCTCGTCCTCCTTATTTAAGTAAATCCGTAACATAGGGCAGTAAGGCCAGGTGCCTGGCACGCTTGACGGCCTGCGCTACTTTGCGCTGGTATTTTAAAGATGTACCGGTAAGCCTGCGGGGCAGAATCTTACCTTGCTCGTTCAAAAAACGTTTCAAAAATTCGGGATCTTTATAATCTATATACTTAATCCCTGCTTTTTTAAAACGGCAGTATTTTTTCTTTTTTACCTCTACTGTAGGAGGGTTTAAAAAACGAATTTCTTTATTTGCCATAATTAATCCTCCTCGTCAAGTTCAATATCATCCTCCAATTCCGGTTTGATAACCTTTGGGGCAGGTTTTTCTTCCTTTACAGGTATTTCCTCCTTTACCGAATTGTTTCTTCTTTCTGCATATGCAATGGCATGTTTATCCATGGCGAAAGTCAAAAAACGGATAACCCGTTCATCCCTGCGGTATTGAAGTTCCAATTTCGCAATGAATTCCGGATCCGCCATAAAGCCAATCAAATGGTAAAAACCAGTTGACTTTTTCTGGATAGGATAGGCTAATTTTTTCAGCCCCCAGTCCTCTTCGTAAACAATCCGGCCCTCGTTTGCCAGGATTAGATCACGATACTTTGCAACCGCTTCCTTCATCTGAGCATCAGACAAAACGGGAGTTAAAATGAAAACGGTTTCGTACTGTTTAAGCATAGTAATTGGTTATTAATTAAATATTATAAAAGGGTTGCAAAGATAGGAAATTCCTGCACCCTCGCAAATTTTATTTTTAACAGATCCTGCTATGCTTTAACAGGTGCGTTTTTCAACGTTTCTACCAGCAAGTCCCAGAACTTTTGAACAGTGGGAATCAGACAACGTTCATCCGGTGAATGGGGGGAGCGGATAGTAGGACCAAAAGAAATCATATCCCAGTGGGGGTAGTGACCTCCAAGAATACCGCATTCCAGACCTGCGTGGATGGCTTTCACCTCTGCATCTTTACCATACATATCTTTGTAGGTTTTCAACATTGTCTGCAATATGGGAGAGTCCATATTAGGTTGCCATCCGGGGTATGCTCCGGTGAATGAATAGCTGGCCCCAATGTTGGCAAAGCAGCAGGCAAGAGCTGTACCCATATCGGTTTTGGCAGTATCTACCATACTGCGCAACAAGCAGTGCACTTCCATTTTTCCTTTTTTTACCCTAAAAATGGCAAGGTTGGAAGAGGTTTCTACCAGACCGGGCATGGAAGAACTCATAGCCCATACACCATTTGGAGCAGCATAAACAGCCCTGACTATTTTAAGAGCCGTTTCCTCCGGAATCATTTCAGAAGGCACTTCAGCCGGCATTACGGAGACTGTCAGACCGGGATCCACTAATTTTAATTCTGCTCCAATAGTTGCAGCTATATCGGCAACTGTTTTTTCTACACAAGCTTTTTTACCGGGCTCGTAACAAATAATGGCATCTGCTTCCCGCGGAATAGCATTCCTTAAATCCCCGCCTTCTGCAGAGGCAATGCGAATACCGCACGTTTCAATAAGTTTGTACAGTATGCGCACCAAAATTTTGTTAGCATTCCCCCTACCCAGAATAATATCCATCCCACTGTGACCTCCTTTCAACCCGGTAATATTTATACGGGCACTCTCCCATCCTGCAGGAACCTGTTCGGGCCTGTACTCCAATTTAAACGAACCATCTTCTCCACCGGCACATCCCACGTAAAGTTCTCCTTCATCTTCCGAGTCCATATTCAACAGAACACTACCTTTCAAAATTCCCGGTTCCAGTCCCCTGGCACCGGTCATTCCCGTTTCCTCATCTGTTGTGATAAGTACTTCTAATGGACCGTGTACCAAATCATCGGCTTCCAGCACTGCCATAGCAGCAGCCACTCCCATTCCGTTATCAGCCCCCAGTGTAGTCCCGGTAGCATAAACCCAATCCCCCTCTACCCTTGGAACAATTGGATCTTTCTCAAAATCATGAACGGTATCGTTGTTTTTTTGGGGAACCATATCCATATGTGCCTGCAAAATAATACCCTTCCTGTTTTCCATACCGGGTGTAGCCGGCTTACGGATAATAACGTTCCCAATACCGTCAACCAGGGTTTCCAGCCCTAACTTTTTTCCGTAATCTGCCATAAAGGCGCGGATTTTTTCTTCTTTTTTTGAAGGCCTTGGAATTTGTGTTAATGCGTAAAATTGTTTCCATACCCTTTCGGGTTTTAGATTCCTAATGTCCATATAACTCGTTTTAATTAATGATAAAATTTAGTATTTGTCCTTTTTGATAAACGGGGATGCGAGCCTGAAGCAACTCCTTCTGCCCGTCAACAAGCCGTGCCAACACAACAGCAGGCTGCCTGTAGTACAAACGAATACCGGAACGCAGTTTGCTTTCGTCTGTATAAACATTCAAAGCCGGTTGTTCTTTTTCTACATCCAGTTCCAGGGTTATGGGGCGTCCTCCAATAGTTTCTGCCGGCAACAAACCATCCGTTTCTGAAAACCGGAAAGCAACATAACGGGTCCTGTCTTTATCGGGCAGCACATCTGCAGAAAGATGTGTTCTGCCTGTAATGGTTTCTCCTAAAAAAAGTTTCAGGTATTCTTCTTCCATACGTCTCATTTCTTCGACAGCAGCCCCCATAGCCTCTCCACTATATACAGCATCTGTATCACCCGTAATGATGGCAAAACGAATTTCGCGCAACTGAAAAATTTTTTGAGCGGCTTCTTCTGCCCGCTGCTCCTGTGTCTTTTCTACCAACTGAGTTTGTTGTACGGGAATAGCGGAAACCTCACGCCCTTGAACCAATGAGCGGTACAAGGTGGTTTGTTCTTCTTTCAGGTTTTGAATAATCCCCGCATCAGACACATCCTGAAGCCTGTCCGCAGAGGGAAACCGCCAATTGTTATCCTTGTGTACATAAGCGTCAGACAAGAAAACCAAACCTTGTGAAGTCAATTGCAAAAACCATGGCTCTGTTTTCCCCTGAGTCAGGTTTACCATATAGAGGGAATGCGGATCGGCCTCTAACATGGGAGTCATTTCTATACGCGTCAATTCATACGTAGTGGTTTTTGACTGGCCTGCCTCTATTCCCAGGTATTTCCTGGCATACCGGGCGTACGGACCGGGGCTAAAATTGGTATATTGTGCTTCAGCCACAATCCGGACACATGTACGCGGCAAGCTGTACACAACCGCCCCTTGTGGCAGCTGCTGCCCTTCTGTTACGGGCTGTCCGCTCAAAGGCACCCAAAGACAAAGGGTCAGTAGTAAAATAATCAGTTTTTTCATGGCTGTATTTTTTTATTTCTTTTCCAACGTTTATGGCTCCAAAGCCAAAGATGCACATTTTGCCGGATATCTTCCTCAAGCATCTGTGCAAATTTTGCTGTAGCAATGCCTTCTTTTTCTTCAGAGGCATCTTCGGTAATCAGACGAAACCGCAGTACGTACCTGCCCTTTCCCACTTCCTGAACTACCCCGTAAACCAGAGCAAACTCAAATTTACGTGCCAGGTACTCCGGTCCCCCTGCCATCAGGGTTGGTTGCTCCAAAAATCGTACCGCTACGCTCTTGCCGGCCGGCCCGGGACATTGATCTGCCACCATGGCGTAAACCCCCGGAGTATCTTTGTGCCGGGCCATATACCGGGCTACCTGACGGCTTTCCAAAATATGCCAGCCCGTTTTGTGTCTGTTGCGCATACGGTACACCAATTTGTCAAACAAAGGAGAATTCATCCGCTGGTACACCATGTGCAACTGCTCCATGCTATAACCGCAGAATCTTTCCTGCTGACCGTAAGTACATGCTCTCAAAAACTCCCAGTTTCCCAAATGGGGGATTATAACTATAACGCTTCGGTTGTTCTTTTGCAATGTTTCCAGTACCTGTCCATTTTCAATGGCAAAACGTTTGAACACACTTCTTTCCGAGGCTGTTAAAAGCCATACACTTTCTGCTATAACCCTCCCCAGATACAAATAGAAATCTTTGGTTGTCCTGCGAATTTTTTCGTACGTCATATCAGGAAAAGACCTGGACAGATTTGTTATAATTACTGTTCTGCGATAACCGCACCATCTCATGGGAAGAACAGCAAACAGATAGGAAACTCCGTAAAGAACAGGTAAGGGTAATAAACTAATTATGCAAATCAAACTATAGATGACAAACCAGACAATCTGCATAAAAATGGTCTTCATAACCAAACAAAGTTATCAAAATTATCTTATTTTTGTGGGATACTAATTTAAATTAACCTAATAACTATGTTCAAAGGACAACCAAAAGGATTGATTTCCGCCGCACTCGCCAACATGGGTGAACGGTTCGGCTTTTACACAATGATGGCGATCCTGACCCTGTTTATCTCGGCAAAATTTGGCCTGGATGAAACAACAACGGGAATCATCTATTCCATCTTTTATGCCCTGATATACGTACTGGCCCTGGTAGGAGGTATTATAGCAGACAAAACCAAAAATTACAAGGGTACCATACTAACAGGTATCATTATGATGGCTGTAGGCTACGTAATCATAGGCTTCCCTACGCCAACACCCGTACCCCACATGGGGCTGTATCTGGGGATTACCTGTGTAGGGCTCTTTGTTATTGCGTTTGGAAACGGACTGTTTAAAGGAAATTTACAGGCTGTTGTGGGACAAATGTTTGATAACCCGCAATACGAAGCTGTACGGGACAGGGGATTCCAGGTTTTTTATATGTTTATTAACATAGGTGGTTTCTTTGCTCCGTTTTTTGCCATTGCCGTACGTAACTGGTGGCTTCAGTTTAACGGACTTGTTTACAACGAAAAACTGCCCGAACTCTGCCACGGATTTCTTAAAGGCACCCTGGGAACAGATGCTTTACAAAACTTCGGCGTACTGGCAGAACAGGCCAATCAGGGTCCTGTAGCCAATCTGGAAGCATTTGCCAACCAATACCTGAACGTATTCACCACGGGTTTCCATTATGCTTTCTTTGTAGCTATTGTAGCTATGGCCATTTCATTGGTCATCTTCCTGGTGAACAAAAACAAATTGCCCGATGTTAGAACAAAAGAAACAGCAGCTGTTGCAAAGGATGCCCCGCAGGTAACAAAAATGGAAGTTGCCGAGGTCAAAAGACGCATACTTGCCCTGTTTGCTGTATTTGGCATTGTTATCTTTTTCTGGTTCTCGTTCCACCAGAACGGCCTTACCCTCACTTTCTTTGCCAAAGATTACACAGACCTGAGCATGATTGATATCAATCTGGGATTCACAAGAATTGTTGGAGCAGAAATCTTCCAATCTGCCAATCCCTTATTTGTGGTATTGCTCACTCCTATTGTGGTAGGTCTGTTTGCCTGGCTTAATAAAAAGGGTAAAGAACCATCTACTCCCAGAAAAATCGCGATTGGGATGGGGATTGCCGCATTGGCTTACCTGATTATGGCCATTTTCTCTTTCAACCTGCCCTTGCTTAGCGACGTAAAGGCCGCCGGCGGTCTGGACCAGGCTTTGAAAGTTGGCCCTGCCCTTTTGATTGTCACATACCTTGTACTAACCGTTGCAGAATTGTTTATCAGCCCTCTGGGACTGTCCTTTGTTTCCAAAGTAGCTCCCCCGCATATGCAAGGACTTATGCAAGGCGGATGGCTGGCTGCCACAGCCGCCGGAAACCAGTTGCTGTTCCTTGGAGCCATGATGTATAAAAACATCCCCATCTGGCTGACCTGGTCTGTATTTGTGATAGTATGCCTGATCTCTATGATCACCATGTTGTCAATGGTTAAATGGCTGGAAAAAGTGGCAAAGTAACAGGAGCATTCCGTAATGCATCCGGCCTCTACGCAGCAGGAGCCATTCTATGTTGGTCAACTGTTGCTACGGCCTTTAAATGGGCGCTTACGGATTTTACCCCTGCCACTTTATTGTTCATTGCTACATCATCTGCGATCGCCACGTTGTTCCTGATACTTTTTGCTTCAGGAAAACGTGGCGGTCTTTTTTCTTCCATTCCACGCAATGCCTGGTACCGGGCCGCTTTTCTGGGATTTATCAATCCTTTTCTGTATTACCTGATTTTATTCAAAGCCTATAGTTTGTTACCCGCTCAGGTAGCCCAGGCACTCAACATGGTATGGCCCCTGCTTCTGGTACTCCTGTCCATTCCCATTTTAGGCCAAAAAATTGGCTGGATAGGTATCTTATCCATGATCATCAGCTTTTCAGGTGCCTTGTTTATTGCCCTTCAGGGAGACCCCGGATCTTTGTTCAGGGGAGAACTGCACATCAAAAATCCCTGGGGTGTGGCACTGGCCTTGGGAAGTGCTTTTCTATGGGCCATATATTTCCTGCTCAACATGAAAAACAAAGTATCCGGTCCCGTTGGCTTACTTATGAATTTTATATTTGCCTGGATTTACATCGTTTTATTTCTGACCATTCGTTTTTTGCTGCAAAAACACGGTCTTTTATCCTCCTCCGGGTTGACTACTACAGCAAGCTGTTTTGAGAAGTACTCCCTGCGCAGCATCCTCTCTGCCCTATATATTGGAATATTTGAAATGGCTGTTCCGTTTGTCATCTGGCTCAAAGCCCTTACATTGGCAAAAAACATAGCTGCCGTCAGTTCCCTCATTTATATTTTCCCCTTTCTCTCCCTTCTGCTTATTCACTATGTACTGGGTGAACCCATTTTTCCGTCTACAATTATCGGTCTTATATTCATCATTACCGGCGTCTTATTGTCCCGATTTTCCAACTCCGGAAAATCACGTACATTTGCGTAATGGAACTGAAAACCGCCATTGTAATACTTAACTGGAACGGCAAACACTTCTTGGAGCGTTTCCTGCATGTATTACTGGAACGTACGCCGCAACCCTGGGCTCAGGTCTTCATAGCAGACAACGGCTCTACAGACGGATCTGTTTCCTGGCTCAAAGAAACGTACCCCAATGTTTCTCTTATCCTTTTTGACAAAAATTACGGGTATACGGGCGGATACAACAAAGCTTTACAACAAATAGAAGCTGATTACTACGTGTTGCTCAATTCAGACGTAGAAGTAACGCCCGGTTGGTTGCCTCCACTAGTAGAATACCTGGAGCAAAACAAAGAGTACGGCATTTGTATGCCCAAAGTATTGTCTTGGGCAAGCCAAGACACCTTTGAGTACGCCGGCGCTTGTGGCGGTTACATAGATAGGCTTGGATTTCCCTTTTGCCGAGGCCGTATCCTTACCCATATAGAAAAAGACGAGGGACAATATGATTATCCGGCACCGGTATTTTGGGCCAGTGGCGTATGTATGGTCGTACAAGCTGACTTGTATCACCGGTTGGGTGGCTTAGACGATCACTTTTTTGCCCATATGGAAGAGATCGATTTTTGCTGGCGAGCACATTGGGCCGGTTACCGGGCAGCCGTAGTTCCGGCTTCAACCATTTTCCACGTGGGTGGCGGCACCCTTCCCAACGATTCACCGCATAAACTGTACCTCAATTACAGAAACAACTTGCTCATGTTGTATAAAAACTTAAGCAAAAGGGGGCTTGTTTTCATCTTGCCCGCCCGTTGGTTCTTGGACTACCTATCAGCCGTAGCCTATTTTTTCCAGGGGAAATGGAGTTTTATGGGATCTGTATTCAAAGCCCATATACATTTTTGGAAAAAACTTCGCTATATGGAAAGACATAAAGGCATTCCGACCCCCAACCTTCGCGGGGTGGTATACCGCAGAAGCATTATTTTACGATTTTTCCTGTCTTTCAAAAATATTACATTCAGCAAGCTCCGGATGGGATAAGACGGTGCAACCCTATTCCGTTAGACCCTTTTATCAAAATGATTTTGTCTTTTAAAGGATGTTCTTTTAAATAGACCATCAACTCTTCTGTTGTCGCAAAACACATACCGACTGCCTTTTCTTCTTTAACAGCTCTGCTAAAATGAGTGCCTACCCAAAATACCTGATCCGGCTTCATAGCAACAACCAAACGCACCATATCCACATGTGCCTGATGGGCAGCAGCCCCTAATTCCAGCATATCTCCCAACACAGCACACTTACCCTCTCCGGGTAAAGAGTGCCAGTTTTCCAGAGCCAATCTCATGCTTACGGGATTTGCATTGTACCCATCGGCAATACAAATATTATGGGTTGTTTGTACCCATTGAGAACGGTTGTTGGCCGACACGTATGCGGCAATAGCGGCCGCGGCTTGTTCCGGTGCAATCCCAAAATGCGTTCCCACAGCCAACGCTGCCAACACATTGGGCACGTTATACAAACCGGTCAATTGCGTTTGGATTTTCGGATACCCCGGCACCTGCAATACCAATCGCCCATCCTGCTGCATGACTTGTACAGATTCACCGGACTGCTCGTTCTCAGCATACAGCCCGGTTCCATAAAACACCACGTTATCGGTTATGCCTCTCTCTGTAAGCATACCCGTCAATATAGAATCATTCACATGGCAAAATGCCGTTCCTTCATGGTTCTTCAGATAATCGTACAAAGCGCCCTTCTCTTTTTTTATACCTTCCACATCACCCAACCCTTCCAAATGGGCACCTCCCACATTCGTTATCAACCCGGCCGTAGGGCGACACAAAGAGGTCAGCAAGGCTATCTCGCCCGCATGGCTCGTTCCCATTTCCACAACGACTATGTCTGTCCGGCTGTTTATGTTCAACAAGGTCAAAGGCAATCCTATATGATTGTTCAGATTGCCCTCTGTAGCCGTAACCGTATAACGAGCAGAAAGGACGGCCCTGATTAATTCTTTGGTCGTTGTTTTCCCATTAGACCCGGTAAGGGCAATGATAGGCACGTTATACCGGAGCCTGTGGTAAGCAGACAATTGCTGCAATGTTTTGAGCACGTCCGGAACCAACACATACTTAATGGTTTCTTCTGTTGTATGTGGAATAACGCACGGGTTGTCTACCACAGCATAAGCAGCCCCTTTTTCTAAAGCCTCATTTGCAAAAGCATTTCCGTCAAAACGGTCTCCTTTCAAAGCAAAAAAGATACATCCGGGTTTAATTTTCCTTGTATCTGTACATACAAGAGGATGGTCTTTAAACAATTGGTACCATGCTTCCATTGTCCTACTATTTTACCGTTTTATTGCTCCCCTGTAGAGCCAAAACCTCCCGTTCCACGTTCTGTGGCTGTCAACTCATCTACTTCTTCCCATTCCACCCTACTATGCCCGGCCACCACCATTTGAGCAATCCGTTCTCCAGGCTCAATAGTTGCCGGGTCCTTTGATATATTTACCAACAATACACATACTTCTCCCCGATAGTCTGCATCTATTGTTCCCGGGCTGTTCAATACCGTTATGCCTTTACGCGATGCCAATCCGCTGCGCGGTCGTATTTGTGCTTCAAATCCGGCCGGGATTTCCACATACAACCCCGTAGGTACCAATCCCCTTTCCAACGGTTGTAACGTAAGTATTTCCGGTATATGAGCCCTCAAGTCCATACCGGCAGAAAGCGACGTAGCATAAGCCGGAGATGGATAGGGGGAACGATTGATGATTTTGATTTTCATAATTACAAAAATAGAAAAAAAACACTACCTTCGCTTTGATTTATCATATTCTAGGCCTATGAAAAAAACAACAGTCATCATTCTAATAAGTATGAGTGCTTTTTTAATGAGTTCCTGCAACTGGACAGGTAAAAAAGCCAAAAAAACAGATATTTCTATGAAAGAACAAATTGCTTTTGATCCCCAAGTATTACCGGAAGATCCCGTTTTTGAAATCCAAACCACAAAAGGAAATATGGTCGTACGTTTGTACAAAGAAACACCCCTGCACAGAGACAATTTTGTTAAGTTGGCGTCTGAAAGATACTACGACGGTATTTTGTTCCATAGGGTTATTCGTGACTTCATGATCCAATGTGGAGATCCTCAATCGCGTACAGCCGCACCCGGCGAAAGATTAGGTTCCGGAGGTCCCGGTTATACAGTTCCTGCCGAGTTTGTTCCTGAATTATACCACAAAAAAGGAGCTTTGGCGGCTGCCCGCACCGGCGATGCCGTCAACCCGGAAAAAGCTTCCTCAGGCTCTCAATTTTACATTGTTCATAGCGAAGCCGCCTGCCGGCAGCTGGATGGAAACTATACAGTCTTTGGAGAAGTGTTGGAAGGACTTGATATTATCGACACCATAGCTTCCGTTCAAACAGGTGCGGCTGACAGACCGGTTGAAGACGTTCGCATTCTGAGTATTTTACCCGTTCAAAAATAAAATCAAGTGAATAAAAGATGGTATTGGCTGCCGGCAGCCTTGCTGTTGCTCTTTGTTGCCTGCGAGAAACAACCCATTCCGCCCATTAATAACGAAAACGGAACAAATCCTCCTTTTTCGATAACTCTAAACTGTCAAGGAGCCGTTGTCATTGATTACGACACCGGTGATGTTTTATACTCTATGGCTCCTGATTTTCAGCTGGTTCCTGCCAGCATGACCAAGGTCATGACCATGTACATTACGTTTGACCATATAGAAAAAGGATATTTGTCACTGGATTCCCAGATTCCCATCAGTGCCTATGCTGCATCGCGTTCCGTAAACCCGGGAGAGTCCAACGTGCCCCTGACAGAAACACCTACGTATTCAGTGGACGAACTGATAGGTGCTTTGTGTGTGGTATCAGGCAATGCGTGCGCTGTTGCACTGGGTGAGTATTTTGTTGGAGGATTGGGAACAACCCAGGCTTATGAAAAACAGTTTGCCAAAGAAGTCATGAACCACTACGCAGATTCGCTGGGATTGGATGCACATTTTGATGATGCATCGGGATTGTCTTCAGGTAATTACATAACACCGCTGTCCATGGCCAAACTCACGCGCGATTTTATCAGGCGTTTTCCCATTATTTTGGAATACACCTCCAAAACAAAACTGAATTTCAGGGGAACTATATACGGAACTACCAACGGTATGTTGCCCGGTATGAGTTACGCCTATTCCGGCTGTGACGGCTTTAAAACAGGTTACACTACGGCAGCAGGGCTTTGTATTACTACTACTGCCAAAATGGGTACCAAACGGGTTATTGCCGTAGTTATGAAAGCTCCAACCTCTGCGTTACGGTATAAAGATGCCAGCAGTTTGATGGATTACGGTTTTTCTCTCCTTTTTGACTAACCCCGCTCAGGGCATCCAGTTGGTATTTCTAAAATCGAGAATGCGTTTGATAGCTTCTGTGGCTTCCTGCGCAGCGGTTGAAGCTCCAAACTCCATACATTTGGCATAGGCATTGAGCGCCTTTCCCCAGTTTTCTTCTTTACGGTACAGGCTGCCCAGCTTATACCAGGCATTCTGATCCTTTGACCCTTCCGAAGTTTGTACGTATTTTTCCAGTTCTTCCTGCGTTTCCATAATTCTCTTTTTTAAACAATTCCCGAAAAGCCCATAAAGGCAAGTGCCAATATCCCGGCAGTAATCAACGCTATGGGAACACCTCTAAAAGGTTTGGGAATACCCACAAGTTCCATTTGCTCCCGCAAACCTGCAAACAGAATAAGTGCCAATCCAAAGCCTGCAGCCATAGAAGCCGTGTACACCAAAGCCTGCGGCAGGTTAAGCATAGCCGGAGCTCCTCCAAAAGACAATTCTTTTGTAACCACCAAAATAGATACACCCAATACAGCGCAATTGGTAGTAATTAAGGGCAGGAAAATTCCCAACGCCTGATACAAAGCGGGAGATGTTTTCTTTAGTATAATCTCCACCATCTGAACCAGAGCAGCAATAACCAGAATAAACGTTACTGTTTGCATGAACCCTATCTGTAACGGATCCAGAATGTATCTCTGAAGAAGGTAGGTGAAAAGAGTTGATAAAGTCATTACAAATATAACGGCAGCACCCATGCCCACGGCAGTGGAAATTTTGTTGGATACTCCCAAAAACGGGCATACCCCCAAAAATTGATTCAGTACAATGTTGTTGACAAAGACCGCAGATATGACAATTAATATGTATTCCATAATATCAGGCCTGTTTTATTTTATTGAACAAAACCATTAAATACCCCAGCACCAGGAACGCACCGGGAGCCAGAATAAAAACAAGGATACCATCCCCGGAGAGCAGTTTCAAGCCAAAAAACGACCCGGAACCCAACAATTCACGCACTATTCCCAACACCGTAAGTGACAAGGTAAAACCCAATCCGGATCCCAGTCCGTCAAAAAATGAATCCACCGGTTTATTCTTGCTGGCAAAAGCTTCTGCCCGTCCCAAAACAATACAATTCACGACAATAAGCGGTATAAACAACCCTAAGGTCTGGTACAGCGCCGGAACGTAAGCCTGCATAAGCAACTGTACAACGGTAACAAAAATGGCAATCACTACCACATAGGCCGGAATCCGAATTTTTGAGGGGATCAGTCCTGCCAGCAACGATATGGCATAATTTGACAACATCAGCACAAAAGTCGTTGCCAGTCCCATTCCCATGCCGTTGATGGCAGACGTGGTCGTTCCCAGCGTAGGACACATCCCCAAAACCAGCACAAAAGTGGGGTTTTCCTTAATAATGCCTCTTGTTATGATTTTCCATTTGCTCATAGCTGTCCTCCATCTTGTAAATCTATTTCTGTAAACACCTTATATGCCATATCAATCGCATGGCAAAAAGCCCGGGAACTGATGGTGGCTGCAGTAATGGCATCTACCTGACCGCCATCTTTTTTTACTGCAAGTGTGAAATTTTTCGGATTTTTCCCATTAAACTGCAAAGAAAAAATACTTTTCCTCTGATCCAGTTTATCTCCCAAACCCGGTGTTTCCGAGTGCGATATAAGCGCTGTATTACATATTGTCCCATCCGGGAAGAACCCTACCAATACCTGAATAGGGCCTCCAAAACCCCTGGTGGAGATGACCTCAACAGCTATCCCGGCCTTGGCTCCGTTCAGCAAAGCAGGATACACTTTTGCTGTTTGTCCTTCAATTTGCATGTCATAAACCTCCTCTGAAGGGTTGTTATCAAAAACGGGCAATACACCGGACAATGCCTTATTGATAATTTCTGCCTGTGCTGAAGCAATAGGAGCTTGCGTAATAAGATAAGCACCTCCCAGAACGGCTGACCCACAAAAACAAATAACAAATAAGGTCAAAACCATGTTTTTAAAATTAGATTCTTTAGCCAAGATTCACCTCCTTTTTATAAGGGGACGGTTTAATTTTATTAAGTAGCGGAACCCATGCATTCATAAACAAGATAGCAAAAGAAACACCTTCCGGATAAACCCCCCATATCCTTATAATCATAGTCACTAAACCAATACCTACTCCAAAAATGAGCATACCTAAAGATGACATGGGAGAAGTAACATAGTCGGTTGCCATAAAAACAGCTCCCAACAGCACCCCGCCTGTAAGCAGGTGAAACAACGGATCTGCATAATGTGCCGGGTCAATAAGGTGCAGAATACCGGAAAACAAAGCAACAGTAACAACAATGGCGAGCGGGATAATAGGTTTAATAACCTTGCGTGCCAATAAATAAACAAAACCGATTAGTATGGCCAACGCAGAAGCTTCTCCCATAGATCCGTTTATTTTCCCAAACAACATCTGCCAATAGGAAAAATCATGTTGTTGGGACAGTACATCCATGGTCAACCCGTTGGCCAGCCCTTCTTTAATAATCCCCAGAGGCGTGGCTCCGGATAAAGCATCGGGAAGTTGTCCCTGCGCTCCCAGCAGGAAACCGGGAATTAAAGGGTTCTCCGGAGTAAAAATACCATTTGTAACAGCCCAGTTCGTCATCTGAACCGGAAAAGAGATGAGCAAAAATACACGGGCCACCAAGGCCGGATTAAACAGGTTGTGACCCAACCCGCCAAATGTCATTTTGGCAACCCCAATGGCAACAACGCAACCAATCAGGACCATCCACCAAGGTGAGGAAACGGGCAGGTTCAAAGCCAATATCAAACCGGTGACTACGGCAGACAAATCATGTACCGTTGTCTTCTTTTTCATCATATACTTGACAATCAGATGTTCCAACAAAACACAACCTACAACGGATACTGTAAGGACAAGAAAGGCGCTTACCCCTGCAAAATACAGACTCACCAACACAGAAGGCATGAGGGCTATGATTACATCACGCATGATTCCCTTTGTGGTTTCTTTACTATGCAAGTGCGGAGCCGGTGAAACAAGCAGTTTATTCATATTATTTCTTGCGTTTATTCTTCAAAGATGCATTTTTCGCCAACCGGATCTGATCCAGAAGCGGAATGTGAGCCGGGCAGGTGTACAAGCAACAACCACATTCAATACAATCAAACACACGGTGTTTTTCCAACTCTTCCGTACGCCCGGCCAATGCCAGTTGGTACAACAAGTAAGGTTGCAGATGCATGGGGCAAGCCTGGAAACATTTGGCACACCGGATACAATCCCCCGGTTCCTGCCGTTTTGTTTCTTTTTCTGTCAAAAGCAAAAGAGCCGAGCTACTTTTTACAACCGGTGCCTGCAGGTTGACTACCGCCTTACCCATCATAGGCCCCCCGCTTACCAGTTTAGCAAATTGCGGCAAAAGATTTCCTTCCGGATCAAGAGCTCCGGCTGAATATAGTATGTCCCGCATGGAAGTTCCAATACGAAACCTGTAGTTCTTCTGAATTGTCGGGCCGGATCCTGTGACTGTCAATACATTTGAAAGCAAAGGCTTACTTTTCTGAACGGCTTCATAAACGGCAAAGGCTGTTCCCACATTCTGCACAATGGCACCTGTTGAAATGGGAAGTGCAAAAGAAGCTACTTTTCTTCCCAATACAGCATCAATTAACTGTTTTTCCCCTCCCTGCGGGTACCGTTTTTTTAATGGCACCACTTTCCATTGCAGGTAATTGGCCGCTATTTTTTGCATAGCGCTGATGGCCAGAGGCTTATTTTCTTCAATCCCAATAATGCCGTTCACATCCGTGCCCAATACACGCCTCATGAGTTCCGCACCAATCAGTATTTCCTGACCGTGCTCCAGCATAAGGCGGTAATCAGATGTAAGAAAAGGTTCACACTCAGATCCGTTCAGAATCAAATACTCCGGCTGCATACCTTCAATAGGAGTAAGCTTCACATGTGTAGGAAATGCAGCTCCTCCCAGACCCACAATGCCCATTTCTTTTATTTTCCGAAATGTTTCTTCCGGCACAGTCGTGATTTCCTGTTTCAATTGCGACGTTCTGTCTATACCCTCCAACCACTCATCTCCTTCTGTTTCTATCACTACGGTCAACACCCTTTTACCCTGAAAATCGGGATAAAGGGCCACATCTGCCACTGTGCCGCTTACAGAGGCATGGACAGGCGCAGAAACAAAACCTGCCGCTTCTGCTACCGGTTGACCGACTTTTACCCGATCGCCTTTTTTTACAATGGGTACCGATGGCATACCCAGGTGCTGGTTCATGGGCAAATAAACCCGCTGCGGAACAGGGAGGTCCTCAATAGGTCGATCTTTGGAGAATTTGCGGTCTATTGGATGAATACCCCCAATTGAAAACGTTTTACTCATGAAATGTATCTTAGTTTTTTTGAGGAAAATTGATTTCCAGAATGCTTTGTGTCGGACATACAGCAACGCATTTTCTACACAGGCGGCACTTGTCCGGATCTATATAAGCCAGATTATCTGTAAGGGTAATGGCATCAAAAGGGCAAGCCTTAATACACAGTCCGCATCCTATACATCCTACCGGGCAAGCCTTACGTGTAAGAGCCCCTTTATCTTTATTGGAACATGCCACATAAATCCTTCTGTTTTTAGGTCCTTTGGGTCTTAATTCCATCAATTTTTTGGGGCAGGCTTTAACACAAGCTCCACATGAAGTGCACTTTTCTTCATCTACAACGGGCAGGCACGTTTCCGGGTCAATAGCCAACGCATCAAACAGACAGGCCTGAACACAGTCGCCCAGTCCCAGGCAGCCAAAGGAACAACTTGTTTCTCCTCCGTAAAGATCTGCAACAACAGCGCAAGAAGGAGAGCCGTTGTACGTATTAAATTTTGGCCTCACCTCGCAGGATCCATTGCAACGCAATACAGCAATTTTTGGAGCCTGCTCCTGCACTTCCCGGCCAAGTACTTGTGCTGCCTGTTGCATGGATTCATTTCCGCCTACGGGGCAAAACAAATCTGTTCGTTCCGGATTGTTAATAAAAGTTTCAACAAAAGCCCTGCAACCTGCAAAGCCGCATCCACCGCAATTGGCCCCAGGCATTACCTCCAGAACCTGATCTATCCGAGGGTCTTCCTGAATTTTGAATTTTTGAGCGACAAAATATAATACTACAGCCAATAATCCTCCCAATAGGCTAAGGATCAATACGGTGTACAGAAAAATAGAAGTCATTTTGGATGCGAAATTTGAACAAATATAGAACAAAATAATAGATTCCGACACACAAAATTGTAAATACTCCCACTTGCCATTCCTGCATTCCCAATAAAGAAAAACAAGCCACAGAAAGCCCCAACACAAGTGCAGGCAGTCCCATAGCATACAACAAGGCCTTAAATCCCAGTCGGGTACGCATTTCAATAACTACTTCCTGTCCTAAGACCGGTTTCCAGCCTTCAGGTGTTTTTATCCTGGTAATTTCTTTTCGTTTTTGTTCTGAAAGCGAACAAAATCCTTTTGCATGGCAGGCTGCGCATGCTCCTTCCGTAATGATCTCTACTGTAAGCGGGTCTGTTGCTGTTACTTTTCCCTTATGTCTTATTACCTCTGCAGGATTCATTTCATTTTATCTTGCTGCTCAACGGGAACCGCAAGTTCTCGTATTGGAAAAGCCGGGCTGTAACCCTTCCCACAATTACCGGTGACTCCAAAAACAACGGGATCCTGTTTTGGTCATCACTTATCCAGAAACGTAAATCTTCTTTTCCGTCAAATACCACACCGGCAACTGTCTGGGCAGAAAATTTCAAAGCTCGAAAAGTCCCCATTCCGGATACACGAATCTGGTCATAACCATCAAAACGTAAGTACAACTCAAATATTTCTTCATCAATGGCAAATGAAACAGGAGACACATCCCCGGGTATCATGTTATCAAAGTCCAGGTTACGCAAAAAATAAAAAACAGTTACCAAATCAAACGTGCATATCCTTCCCGGCAGCAATGTGTCCTGCACAGACCCGTCTTTACGAATAATCCGTGCGTTTATGGAATTATCCGGATTGTAATGGTAATAGTTCTGAATGGTATATTTCCCTTCGTGTATATCACGCATAAAATAAACAGGTCGCAGGTTGGACTTTTTGAAATGGCTTTCATAATAGTCATCTACCCGGAAGAAAGCACTGAAAAATTTTGAAGTCTGTATGCGGCCTTTTGCCTGAAACCCCGGTTCTCCGTAAAGGGATTTCTCCGCTACTTCCATTGAAACCGTTCCCACGTCGGTGTTTACGACCCCCCACGTATAGCTGGCCATCATGGTTATTTTCTCTCCTGCTATAAAAGCAAGCCGGGAGGCCGGCACATCCTGTACAGGCAGGCAGGGTTTTTCCGTATCCTGAGCCCAAACCACAGAAGTTACAGCTAACAGGACCAACGTCAGAAAGGTGTTTCTACAATACACCGGAGTTCTCATTCAGGTCGTTCATTTGGTTCATCCGCGAGGCATACGTTGTGGTTTCATCGATTGCAAAATCCGGACCACCTTCATTAATATCCATAAAGCGAATCTCGGAACTCCGGAAACGCATTTGAAACTCACCCACAGCCCCGTTACGGTGTTTAGCAACTATAACCTCTGCTATCCCTTCCAGGGAGCGTCCTGTACTATCTTCTTTAATTCCGTAATATTCCGGCCGGTATAAAAACAGCACAATATCAGCATCTTGTTCAATAGCCCCTGATTCACGCAAATCGCTCAACTGCGGTCTGCGGTTTCCCCCTCTTGTTTCCATAGCACGGTTCATTTGCGACAAAGCAATAATGGGAATATTCAACTCTTTGGCAATGGCCTTCAGGGAACGGGAAATAGCAGCCACCTCTTGTTCACGCATACCCCGCAATTCCGGCGGACCCGACATCAATTGCATGTAGTCAATTATAATCAGCTTAATACCCGATCCGGCTACCAGCCGCCTGGCTTTAGCACGAAACTCAAAAATAGAGAGGGACGGAGTATCGTCAATGTACAAAGGAGCTTTAGTCAGGTTAATGATGCGCTGGTTCAGCTGTTCCCACTCAAAGTTTTTAAGTTTTTTCCCACCGCGAATCTTCTCGGAAGACAAGCCCGTTTCACTAACCAACAAACGTTTTACCAACTGAGCATCCGGCATTTCAAGGGAAAAGAAGGCAACGGGGATGTTGTGGTTAACCGCCATATTTCTGGCCATGGTCAACACAAAAGCCGTTTTCCCCATAGAAGGTCTGGCAGCGACAACCACCAAATCTGCCTTTTGCCATCCCAGGGTCATCCTGTCAAGGGAAGTATAGCCCGAGGGCAAACCGCTCAATCCGTCATCCCTTGTCTGAACGTCTGACAACTCGTCCAGCACCTCTCCCAAAACAGAACGTACAGGCCGGGTATCCCTTCGCAGGTTCATATCTCCCAGGTCAAAAAGACGTTGCTGCGAAGCGTCCAACAACTCGTCAGCCGGAATGGTATCGTCAAAAGCTTCCTTCAGGATGTTGTACGAAGTCTTTATAAGTTCACGCTGAATGAATTTTTGCGTCAGTACTTTAGTATGGTATTCCAAATGGGAAGCCGCCGCTACACGCATGGTCAGCTGACTCAGGTAATAAGGACCGCCCACCTGGTCCAGCAAATCGTGTTTTTTTAACTCTTCTGCTACCGTATATATGTCGACCGGATTGTGGGCAGAAACAAGTGCCATGATGGCCGAAAAAATCTTTTGGTGACTGTCCTTATAGAAATATTCCGGTTTTACAGCTCCCACTATATCCAGCGAGGCACCGGGTTCAAGAAGCAAAGCTCCCAGAACAGCCTCTTCAATATCAAGTGCCTGAGGCGGCACTTTCCCGATATCCAGCCCTACCATCTCTACCTGAGCCTGTTCCTTCCCTTTCACGGTTTTGGTTACAGGTGCTTGTTTTGCCATAATTCTTCTCCTTTTATTTCAATGTATCCAAAGCGGCAAGAACCAGTTCTGTGGCCAGTACCAGTTCTTCTTTAGTAATGCACAGTGGCGGTGCTATACGAAACGCCGTATCACAGTATAAAAACCAGTCTGCCATAGCTCCCTCTTCCAAAAGCCGGCGAATGAAGACCTCTACTTTACCGGCATCTTCCAGTTCCACAGCCAGCAACAACCCTTCTCCCCGAATCTCTTTGACAGCAGGATGTGCAACTAAAGCGTCTTTCACAAAGGTTGCCTTTTCCTCCACTGTAGCTATCCACCCTTCTTTGAGCAATACCTGAAGTGCCGCAAAACCGGCAGCACAACTTACGGGATGTCCTCCAAAGGTAGTTATGTGTCCCAGCACAGGATCAGACTTCCATGCCTCCATCAAATTCTTGTTACAGGCAAGAGCTCCCAGAGGCATCCCTCCCCCCAGGGCCTTGGCCAGAGTTACCATATCCGGCACCACATCATACTTCTGCATGGCAAAAAGTTTCCCCGTTCTCCCAAAGCCTGTCTGGACTTCATCAAATATAAGCAAAGTTCCCGTACGGTCGCAACGCTCCCTCAAGGCCTGCAAAAAACCCGGAACAGGCAGGCGTACCCCCGCCTCGGCCTGAATAGGCTCGGCAATAACACAGGCAGTATACCTGTCTATCAGTTGCAAATCTTCAAAGCAGTTAAAGCGCAGAGTCGTGACACCGGGGAGCAAGGGTCGGAAAGCACTGCGGAACGTTTCGTTTCCCATAACGCTCAAAGCACCATGTGTGCTCCCGTGGTAAGCATTTCGGAAACAGGCCATTTTATGACGGCCGGTAACACGTTTGGCAAGCTTCATGGCCGCTTCGTTTGCTTCTGATCCGGAGTTTACAAAATATACCGAGTTCAGAGCAGACGGCAAACACTCTGTAAGTAAAGAAGCCAAAAGCACCTGCGGCTGCTGGATAAGTTCTCCGTAAACCATCAGATGTAAATGGTTACGGGCCTGGTTTTCAATAGCCTCGATTACCTCGGGACGTGCATGGCCTACGTGGCTTACAGAGACCCCTGAAATAAGGTCCAGGTACCGTTTTCCCGTTGTTGACAGAAGAAATACCCCCTCTGCTTTTTGTATTTCAACACCTAAGGGAGAGGGGGAAGTTTGTCCTAACAGAGAATAAAACTGTTCGCGTATGGTTTTTTTATTCTTCAAAAGCAGAATCAACTAATATACGTCCGCAATATTCGCACACAATGATCTTCTTACTCATTTTAATATCCAATTGACGCTGAGGAGGAATCTTATTAAAACAACCTCCGCATGCACCTCGCTTAACGGTCACAACGGCCAACCCGTTGTGCGCGTTATTCCTGACCTTTTTATAGGCAGACAGTACCCGCACATCTATCTGATTTGCAATTTGGTCTGCCTTTTTGCGCAACGCCTCTTCTTCCTTGGATGTTTCATTAACAATGACATCCAATTCGTTGTTTTTCACTTCCAGGTCTTTTTCTCTATCTTCATGCGCTATCTTTGTCTGCTCTAATTTTTCCTTTCTGTCTTTAAGCAAAATAGAAAATTCACGGATGTATTTTTCTGCCAGCTCCACGTCCAGATTCTGGTTTTCTATCTCTTTTGACAAGGAATCAAATTCACGGCTGTTCTTGACATTGGCTTGCTGAGTCTCGTATTTGACTGCCATAGCCCGGGCATTGTCAGCATCTATCCTGCGCGAGGCAATGTCTTTTTCAATACCACGAACCTCTTTCAACAAGTTTTCTATACGCGTTGCCATTCCTTTGATATCATCTTCCAGGTCCTGAATTTCCAGCGGCAATTCACCACGGAGTAAATGTATTTTGTCAATCTGCGAATCGGTTGTCTGCAGTTGATAAAGAAGACGCAATTTATCCTCCATTGTCAGCGTACCTTCCTGTTCTGCCTTGTACAGGTCCGTAAATGATCCGGCATTAGTTCCGGCAGTTTTTGTCGTTTTCTTTGTCATAATTGTATTGATAACTTAATATATTCGGATGGGATTAGTATTGATATGTGTTTTGCGGACGTCAAAGGTAGGGATTTTTTTCTTAAGCTCGTTGCAGATTACTTCCAGTATTCCCGCCTCTGATTCGTAATGCCCTATGTCTGCAAGCATCAGCTGTGGAACGGTTTCAAAATATGCGTGGTAACTAAAATCGGCACTTACAAAAATCTGTGCACCTGACTCCAGTGCAAACGGAATAAGGGAAGAACCGCTTCCACCACAAAGTGCCACCCTGGAAATACGCCGGTGATACATGTCCGAGGCCTTAAAATGCTTCAGACCGAATGCAGATTTAAGCAAAGAAAAGAAAGCCCCGGTGTCCATTTCTTCCGGAAGATCTCCCACAATACCTAATCCGCAGGCAGCTGTTCCTGAAATACCGGTTCCTCCGGCTTCCTGCTGCCTGCCGCATTCTTCGGGAGCAAGAATAGACTTGTTTTTCAGCCCCAACGCCTCGGCCATAGCCCCGCTTACTCCGTCCATCACTTTGTCTGCATTGGTATGCATGCAATACAAAACCATATGATGACGTACGGCTAAAGCTACGGTACGCTCCACGGGAGTAGCGTCTCTCAGGTGTTTTAATCCTTTGAAAATCAGGGGATGGTGAGAAATCACCATGTTAACTCCTTCAGAAACAGCTTCCTCAATTACCTCTTCTGTACAATCAAGACACACTACTGCACCGGTAACAGGTGTTTGCGAATTACCAATACACAACCCGGAATTGTCCCACGACTCTTGCAGTCCCGGAGGAGCCCACTGTTCAAGTATCTGAATAACATCGGCTGCTTTACGCTTCATTCCATCATGTCTTTTATTTCCGTAAGCTGGGACTTAATCCGGTCCAAAGATGCCAGGATATCTACCGTCTTGTCTTCCCCCTCCCTGTTATCGTGCATACGCCCCTTAGCTCCTTCCAATGTCATGCCTCTGTCTTTAACCAAATGATGAATAATTTTGTAATTGGAAACATCTTCTGCAGTAAAAAGCCGGTTTCCTTTCTTGTTTCTTACGGGTTTGATGAAATCGCTGAACTTCCCGGACCAAAAGCGTACAAGAGAAGTGTTTTCTCCCAGAATTTCAGCAACTTCACCAATACTATAGTACATTTTTTCCATATGCTTAATCTAAAGATTGACCTGTATTATTTGCCGTCAGCAAAATTTGATGGTAATCGTACGGCTGAACATCCATAAAAAAATAATGTACAGGATCCATAACCTGGTCACCCTGCCTTACTTCGTAGTGAAGATGCGGCATGAAGGACATCCCGGTGGACCCTATTCGTGCAACGACCATGCCTCGTTTTACATACTGCCCTTTCCTTACAAAAATGTCGCTCAAATGCGCATATACCGTAACATAGCCTCTGTAAGGATGTGCTATTTCTACCACATTCCCCCTTCCACGGGCAGAACGCGACACATGCACAACCTGACCGTCTGCCGTTGCCAATACATCTGTACCGTGCCCGGCCAGAAAATCCATCCCCGTATGTTCCATTGGGATTTTATAAAAAGGATGGATACGAAGCCCCACTGTTGCACCCATGGCTTCCATGGGAGGATCTCGTAAAGGAAAGACAGCCGGCAAGTACCTTAAGCTGTCCGTATTATCATAAACCTGATTGCCTATTTCATAAAGTCCTCTTGTAACCAACGCCATTCGTTGTTCCAGGCTGCTGATTACAGAATCTGCATGGTAAGCCAATACAAAAGAATAATCCTCCATAAGACTTTGGTAATGTGTAATATCTGCACCTTCCGTCACCTCCAGCGGCGTTGAATGAAGTACGGCACCATAAATACCTTTGTCCCTTGTATCCAATTCTTCAATAACCGTAGTAAGGTTTTTCATTTCCTTACTCAACCTTTCGTACTCACTTTGCATCAATTGAGTTTCCCGTTGCAGGTTTCTCTCTGCCGGAGAAAGAACAAACAACCCAAAAATCAGGTAATATATTACAGAAAGTACAACGCTACCCAGGAAAATCCATAAAAAGCGCTTTAATCTGATTTTAAAACCGGGACGCACTTTAATGAATTCCAGTTTTTCCTTGTTGAACTGGTAATGGCTCATTGTTAGAAATTATTGGCGTCCACCCAGGATTACCGCATGGTAATCATCTGTTGCAATGTTGTTATTGAAATAATTGTAAGGATTAACAGGACGACCCATATAAATTACTTCATAATGCACATGAGGACCTGTAGATTTTCCTGTTGAACCCAGCATGCCAATACATTCACCACGTTTAACCAGCTGGCCCTCATAAACCACAGCCTTGTTCAGGTGGGCATATCGTGTTTTATACCCAAATCCGTGGTCAATCATAATATAACGTCCATACCCGTTGTATTCGTAACGGATAGCTTCAATCTTTCCATCTCCCGTAGCATACACCGGAGAATTAAGGGCTCCTGTAAGATCAATACCTTCGTGCATGCGTATCCCGCCATAAATAGGATCTATTCTGTATCCAAAAGCACCTGACCACCTGAAATTTTTTGTATCCTCCGGCAGAGGCAATATAGACGGAATGCATTTTGCCACTTCTCCTGCCTGACCTGCAACTCGTTCCACATCATCAAAAGATTTGGACTGTATAAAGGCCTTTTTGATAATCTTATCAAACTGCAATGCTGTAGACAGCAGCAAATCCGCATTTTCTGAATATTCCAGATAAGGATAGCGGTTGGAACCTCCAAACCCCGCATCTCTGACTTCGGGCGGAATTTGTTCCATCCCAAACATGTTTCTGTAAATCATGTTATCCCGGACCTGCAAAACCTCCAATTTTTTTTCCGACTGTTCCAGTTTTTTCCCTATTAATTCCAGATTGGACAGAGCTTCCTTATATTCCCGTTCCAGACGGAGGGTTTTGGGTGTTTTTAATTTCAGTCCTTCTGTGTAGAGCATATAGTACCCAATGGCAACTACAATACTTATTGGCAGGACAATAAGCACCCGTAATAAAGACAAACGCAAACTGGGCTTCTGAAGCTCATAAGACAATGTTCCGGGATTGTATTTATATCTTCTTTTTCCTGCCATGCAGTTTATTAACATGTTATTAACGTACAAAGATAAATAATTTTCGTAAAAATGCGGTATATTTGTCCGTTAAATAAGATGATGATGACCTTTAGCAATATACGAAAAATATTTTTAGATTTTTTTGACAGCAAGGGACACACCCTGGTCCCCTCCGCTCCTATGGTAATAAAAAACGACCCAACCCTGATGTTTACCAATGCGGGCATGAACCAATTTAAGGACTTATTTCTGGGAAACCAACCGGTAACATACAAGCGGGTAGCCAACTCACAAAAATGCCTGCGCGTGAGCGGCAAGCATAACGACCTGGAAGAAGTGGGGCACGATACATACCACCACACCATGTTTGAAATGCTGGGCAACTGGAGCTTTGGAGATTATTTCAAAAAAGAAGCCATTGCCTGGGCCTGGGAGCTGCTTTCGGAGGGGTACCATCTGGACACCGACAGGTTGTATGCCACTGTTTTTGAAGGCTCTCAAGAAGAAGGGCTGGAGCCTGACCGGGAATCTTACTCCTACTGGAAACAGTACCTCCCGGAAGACCGCATCTTGTTTGGAAATAAAAAAGACAACTTCTGGGAAATGGGAGATACAGGTCCCTGCGGCCCGTGCAGCGAAGTCCACATAGACTTGCGACCGGATTCGGAACGAGCCAAAGTACAAGGAGCTTCCCTGGTAAACAAAGACCACCCTTTGGTAGTGGAATTGTGGAATCTGGTTTTTATTCAATACAACAGAAAAGCAGACACGTCTTTGGAACAGCTCCCACAATGCCATGTAGACACAGGTATGGGGCTGGAACGTCTATGCATGGCTATTCAGGGAAAACAGAGTACGTACGATACAGACTTATTCTGCAACTTAATTCAGGCAACCGGCCGCCTGTGTGGAAAAGAGTACGGAACAGACAACAAGACAGACATTGCCCTGCGGGTAATTGCAGACCACCTGAGGGCCATATGCTTTTCCATCGCAGACGGACAGTTGCCCTCCAACGTAAAAGCAGGATATGTTATCAGACGTATCCTGCGCCGTGCTGTCAGGTATGGCTACACATTCCTGGAATTCCGTCAGCCCTTCCTGTGCCACCTGGTCCCGGCTCTTGTTCAGGAAATGGGAGAAGCCTTCCCGGAACTTGTCCGGGAACAGAAGCTCATATACAACATCATTCATCAGGAAGAAGAAGCCTTTCTACGTACCCTGGAAAAAGGCATACACCTGTTTGAACAATTTTCCCGGGATAACAACAAGGAATTCAGCGGAAAAGATGCATTTCTATTGTACGACACGTACGGTTTCCCCCTTGATCTGACCATCCTTATGGCAAAAGAAAAAGGGTTGGCCGTCAACACAAAAGATTTTGAAGAAGCCTTGGAAAAACAAAAAGAAAGAGCCCGCCGTGCCACCCTGACAAAAGAAGGCGACTGGACAGAGTTGCATCCTTTCTCAGAACCCGTTTTTCTTGGCTACGAAACAACGCATACAGACGCCCGTATTTTACGTTACCGTAAGGTTCTTGCCAAAAACAAAGAATTTTGGCAAATTGTACTGGACCGAACCCCTTTTTACGCAGAAAGCGGCGGACAAACCGGCGATTCCGGCTATTTAAAAAATGCCTTGGGTGAGGTAATACGCATTACAGATACCATCAAAGAAAACAACCTTATCCTGCACATAGCCGCAACCATTCCGGAAAATCCGGAAGTTGTATTCCAGGCCGTAGTAGATGAAGACCGCCGCAAACGTATTGCCGGCAACCATACTGCCACACACCTGTTGCACCATGCCTTGCGCCGGGTACTGGGTTCCCATATAGAACAAAAAGGATCCCACGTATCTGCAGAGGCTCTCCGCTTTGACTTTTCCCATTTCAACCGCCTGACCCCGGAAGAAATAAGAAAAGTTGAACGTATGGTCAATGAAATGATCCGGAGAAACACATCGCGTGATACCCTGGACAACCTAACTCCGGAACAAGCAAGTTCCATGGGAGCTATAGCGCTTTTTGGAGAAAAATACGGAGAAAAAGTACGGGTTATAAAATTTGGAGACTCTCTGGAACTCTGTGGGGGAACCCATGCAGAAGCTACAGGCAGCATTGGTTTTTTTAAGATTGTAAGTGAAGGTGCCATCGCAGCCGGTGTTCGCAGGATAGAGGCCATCACAGGCATTGCTGCAGAATCTAAGGTAGAGGAAATGGAGACCATCTTGTCCGGTGTTAAAACCCTGATGAATGACAACCCGGACATTCTTGCCGCACTACATAAAACAATTCAGGAAAACGAACAACTGCGGAAAGCCATGGAAGAAAACAAGCGCGAGCGCGCGGTTGCTCTCCGCAAAACCCTTTGGGAACAACGAAAAAATCTAAACGGCATCCAATTTGTAACACTTACAGGTGTATCCCTCCCGGAAATAGTAAAAGAAATGGCCTTTTCTTTCCGACAGGAAGATTCAGCCAATACAGCTTTTGCCGCAGCCTATGAACATAAGGGCAAGGCCAACCTGGCTTTATTTCTTTCCCGGGATCTGGTAGATGCCGGCTTCAACGCCGGTACCATAATCCGCGACGTCTCCCACCATATTGAAGGACGAGGCGGAGGACAGAATTTTTACGCTTCTGCAGGAGGTACAAACACAGATGGCCTGCTGGCCGCCCTGGACGCCATTGCCCGTGCATTAAAGAACCCTTAACGTTTTTGCAGGTGAAGATATTTGACCGTTTCCTTGTCCGCTCGTTTCTGGGCCCGTTGTTTCTGACAATATTCATAGTACTTTTTGTACTGGTGTTGCAGTTCCTCTGGGTTTATATAGACGAGTTGGTAGGAAAAGGTCTGGGCTTAAAAGTAATTCTGGAATTTCTCTTCTGGGGTACCTGTACTGTAATTCCCATGGCACTTCCCCTGGCCACCCTGCTGGCTTCTATCATGACTATGGGCAATATGGGAGAATTCAACGAACTGCTGGCCATGAAAGCAGCAGGCATTCCGCTGCTCCGCATCATGCGCCCGCTCATCATCCTGTCTTTTGTCATATCCATTTCCGCTTTCTTTGCTGCCAACGACCTCATGCCCTTAGCTTATAAAAATATATTTGCTTTACGGGATGACATCTCGCGCACCAAAGAAGAGATACGCATTCCCACAGAAATTTTCTACAACGGCATTGACAACTACAGCCTGAGGATAGACAGCCGTGACAAGAACACCGATATGTTATATGATATCATGGTGTATAACCACAGTACCAGGAGAGGCAACAACAGCGTAACCCTGGCAGACTCGGGGACCATCCGGCTTACAGAAGACAAAAAGAATATCATCTTTACCTTGTTCAGCGGAGAGAGCTACGAAGAAGGAAACAGACAATCCGTTGCCGACACCTCTTTCCCTTTGCAGCATCTTATTTTTGACAGACAAGACATTGTTATAGAACTAACCAATTATGCCTTCCAAAGAAGGGATGGGGACCGTTTTGGAAGCGACGTCATGGCACAGGGATTAAGCAGCCTGGGGCACCGACGCGATTCCCTGGACTCTTTGTACTCAATTTCACTGGCACAGTTCCAAAAGCGGCTCTTTGTTACGGGAGGTCTGTCTTATATTCGCCAACTGGACACAGCAAACAAACAGGAATACAAAGGATATTTTCCACAAGAACTGCTATATGTCCCGGAAGAAAGCGCACAATTCCCTGACCTGATCAACCGGTCCATTGGGAAAACAGACCAACTGACAAACCAGGTAGAAAACTACATGATAGAAGAAATCCAAATTCACCTGCCTTTACGTAGAACCCAGGTAGAATGGTTCCGGAAGTTTACGGTAGCGTTTGCCTGTTTTATTTTTTTCTTTATCGGAGCCCCTCTGGGAGCCATCATCCGTAAAGGAGGTCTGGGAACACCGGTAATTGTTTCTATGTTATTCTTCGTTGTTTATTACGTAATAGATATTTCAGGAAAAAAATTGGCCACAGACGGCTCTGTTTCTGCTTTTATGGGAACATTTATTTCTGCCATGATCCTGCTTCCCCTCGGTATTTTTCTCACCTACAAAGCCACTACAGATTCTGCCTTGTTCAACAAAGATGCGTACCTTCTTCTTTTTAAGAAAGTAAAAAAATTACTGCCCGGACACCATGCAGACAAAGAAGAATAATATCCCCGCCATTACTAACAAAACCCCTGTGGTTTTTATGGGAACTCCTCCATTTGCGGCCGGAGTCCTCTCCTTTCTCATCCAAAGAGGTTACCCGGTAAAAGGAGTCGTTACAGCTCCCGACCGACCGGCCGGAAGGGGGCTTGCTCAACGTCCTTCTGCTGTAAAAACTACAGCACAAGAACACAACCTTCCCATACTACAGCCGGAATCGTTACAAGATCCGGAGTTTTTAGAATCCCTGGCCCTGTGGCAGGCCCCCTTATTCGTGGTGGTTGCCTTTCGGATGCTTCCCCGCCAGGTATGGGAAATGCCCCCGTTGGGCTGTTTTAACCTGCATGCATCCCTGCTGCCGCAATACCGCGGAGCCGCCCCCATCAACCATGCCCTTATTAACGGAGAAACTGAAACAGGATTGACCACATTCCTCATTGACGACCAAATTGATACAGGGGCCCTGCTACTGCAAAAAGTCCTCTCCATAGCAAATACAGATGATGCAGGAACACTCCACAACAAAATGCTGGAAGCGGCAGGTCCGCTTATAGCTCAAACCATTGACGGACTCCGGGCTGGAAATCTGCAAGCTATACCCCAGCCGGACGTACCGGCAGAAAATCTAAAACCTGCACCGAAAATCACGCGGGAAACCTGCCGGATAAACTGGAACTGCAGCCCTACCCGGATTGTAAACCTTGTCCGGGGACTAAGCCCCGCACCCTGCGCTTTTTCCACCCTGGACAATAACGGAAAACAGGTAGATGTAAAAATATGCCTGGCCCGGGCAGAACATACCGCCTGTATGCAGGAACCCGGAACAGTTGCAACCGATAAAAAGAAAACCTTCAAAATAGCCTGCAAAGGAGGCTACGTTCATATCCTGGAACTGCAGGTTCCCGGTAAAAAACGTATGAAAACAGAGGCGTTTCTGGCAGGATTCAGAGAAGAAGGTCCTCTCCTATTCCAAAACCCGTTATGAAAGAAGTTGTCATACTGGCACAAGGAGCGTATCCAACCCATCCGTACCCGTTGCAGCTGCTGCACACGGCTAAAATTCTTATCTGTACGGACGGAGCCGTCAATTTGTTACAGGGAAGGGAGCCGGACATAATTGTAGGGGACATGGATTCGTTATCTGAAGAACTGAAAATTAAATTCAAGTCCCGGCTGATTAAAGATACCTGCACAGAAACCAACGACCTGACAAAAGCCGTTACCTACTGCTACAAACAAGGCATACGCGACGCCACCATTCTGGGAGCTACCGGTCTTAGGGAAGACCACACCCTGGGGAATATCTCCCTGCTGGGTACCTACGCCCAACTTTTAAATACTGTCCGTATGGTCACAGACCACGGAATTTTCTACGTATTTGCCGCAACCGACGAACCGCTACAAACAAAAAGTAACCATACCAAGGTATCTGTTCCCTGTACACCGGGAACACCTGTATCTTTTTTTGCACTGAATCCCGCCATGAAATTACGTGCAAAAGGCGTAGCCTATCCGGTAGAAGATGTAGTTTTTGATGCCTGGTGGAAAGCTACCCTGAACACATGCACGACCGACTGCCTGCAGTTGGAATTTGCCAACGGGCCGTTGCTTGTTTTCCTGCCTTTTTTACCTGGAGGGCAAGCCGGGGCATTCGGGCAATGTTACTGATCTCCGACTGCTTGCATAGGATCCGAAAATACCCAGCGCCCCGCCTGAAATATTACCCGTCACATTACCTCTTGGTCCCGAAAACAGAGGAAAATTTTGGTTTTTTTCAATTTTTGCCTGCTGCAGGTACAAGTAATATTCCTTACTCAGGGTCTGAAGCTCTACCGTCAACTCATCCCCTGCATACAGATCAAACGTTTGTTCATTATCCCAGACAAGGGAACCGGTTATTATCCATTCCGGAATGGGATAACGCAGGTACTCCCCATCCTGGGAATATTCATTCAGCGTATGAACGTAGTACCTTAAAATACGGTTGCTGTACAACACGTTATTCACCCAAAGAGCTGCTCCGTAATAGTCCTCTCCCGGTGTATCAAGAAACCCGGCCATAAGCAGGAAAGGCGTATCGTTCCCTGAAGGCATGAGCGATCTCAGGCTGAGTGCGTCCAGTGTATGAATATAAGGTACGGTGGTAGAAGCCTGATAATATTCTATTTCCCCGTCACCGTCAAAGTCAATCCATACTTCCAGCACATACGTTTCTCCTTCCTCGGCTGTAAATGTGCTTGCCGTTACATATACTCCCGATGGGTCCCATACCAACAATTCACCACCAATCCGTACTTCTTCTGCTTGTATATTAACAGGCAATTCCAAATTAAAATACGGTGTTGTTGCAGAAATCTCTACCATATAAGGACCCGGATCCGTAGAAATAAGCCCTGTAATCACAAGGTGGGGCTCCATACCCTCACTTTTCAGCTCCATAGGGTACGTGCATCCCTGTAGCAAAGCAAAGAGTAAGAGTAAAAAAGGTGTTATATTTTTTGCATACTTCATGATCAAAAACTAAAATTCCAGGTAACAGACGGAACTACACTAAAAAGGTACGTCATTTCCAGGTATTGTTCCCCCGTTGGTTTCATACGGTAATTAATCGCCCACGGATTTTTTCTTCCGTACAAATTGTAAACAGAAATATTTATACTGTGTTGCCAACGTCTGCCCGGCTTATCCAGCCGGATAGTAAGAGAAGCATCCATTCTATGGTAATCCGGCATCCTGTATGCATTTCTTTCTGTATACACCGGTATTAATTCATTGAAAAACCAATAACGCCCTTCAGGCAAGGTAAGCGGTTGGCCCGTTGCGTAAATCCAATTAACAGATGCCTGCAGTCGCCTGCTGATATCATAAAACAACACAACGTTCACATTATGCGGCCGGTCTGAAGGAGCACGGTATGTTTTTCCTTCATTAACCCCCGGGATGGTCCGGAAAGCCCGCGACCAGGTATAACTGATCCACCCACTCACGTTTCCGCTGTTCTTTTTAATCAAAAACTCCAATCCGTATCCTGTTCCTTTTCCAAAGCGGAGTTCCGTTTCAATCTTATCGTAGAGTAACAGATTGGGATGTTCTTTGAAGTCAAGTACATTGTCCAGGTTTTTGTAAAACGCCTCGGCAGAAACCTCGTACTTATTTTCAAAAAGTGTAGCAAAAATACCGGTCGATACCTGATGGGAAGTTTGCGGTGGAATAGACGGTCCCGAGGGAATCCATATCTCCAAAGGAGATCCTGCTGATGAAAAAGAAAGCAGATGAACATACTGGCTTGTTCTTGAATAAGAAGCTTTCAGGGCAAGATTAGGAGTGGCTAAAAATGAAATCCCAACCCGGGGTTCCCAACCGTACGTATGGTGAAAGAATTCTCCGGACGGGATGACTTCCCCCTCTTCCTGCAGCAGGTTGTAATCAGAGTCTACCCTGTAAACTGTAGCGGGACCTACATTATCAAAACGCGTAAACCTTAACCCATAACGCATCTCTAACCGCTCGTCCAAAAACTTATGTTCATTGGAAAAATACAACACGTTCACAAAACCCTGACGGGGAGACATGGTAATGTCCTGTTCTATTTGCGGGCCTGTTTCCAGCTCACTTCTCCCAATTACCTGTCCCGGTTGAAACCACTGAAAATTGGAGGTATATCCAAATTCAAACAGGTGTTCCGGAACAGGCGCATACGAAAAATCAATCCGCAGACCGGCATCCTGAACGCGCGATATCCATTCCATAGACATTTCACTTGCCTTACCCTGGAAATCGTAATTATAATTTGTATAGGTTGTGAAAACTTTCAGGTAAAAAGAGTCGGAAAAAAAATGATTCCAATTGAGTGTAGCCGCTAAATTTCCAAATTGCAGCCCCATCTCTGACATTTTAAACCTGTCTTTCCCATTGTACAAAGTCAGATGTAGAAAATTCTTATCATTTATCCTCCAACGCAAGCGTCCGTTCAGGTCGTAAAAATTCAGAACCGTATTTTTTAATATTTCGTTTTTTGCCAATGGAAGAAAAAGATCTGCATAAGTCCTGCGTCCTGCAACCAGGTAAGTAAGGTTGTCACCTCCAATCCGACCACTTAAGGCAAGCCTGCTGGAAATAAGTCCAAGGCCGCCGTCTATGGAAAAACGTTCCTTCCCGTCCAGTGGGACAACGTCCAACATAGAAGAAAGCCGGCCTCCATACCGCGCAGGGATATCACCTTTATACAAAGTCATGGTCCTTACTGCATCAGAATTAAATACAGAAAAGAACCCCAGCATATGCGAAACATTATACAAGGCAGCATTATCAAAAAGAATCAGGTTCTGATCGGGACTTCCTCCGCGCACAAGAAATCCGCTACTCCCTTCAGAAGCCGACTGTACTCCCGGGAGCATCTGTACCACTTTCAGCAAATCGGTTTCTCCAAAGAGCATGGGGACACGCTGGATTATCTCGGCATCTATATGCTCAATACTCATCTGGGCTTTTCTGAGCCGCTGTGCCGGAGTCTCGGCAAAAACCGTAATACCATGCAAGTAATAAGAAAGAGGTGCAAGAAAAAACACCGAATCCTTATTGGTATTCAGGTGCAGTTGACTGTTTTCAGATTTGTATCCAATATAGGAAATTTCAAATTTGATCTCCCCCTGCGGCAAATGAAACGAAAACAGCCCTTTTGCATCTGTAATTGTCCAAAAATCCATTCCGTTGGACACCCTGACTACAGCCCCCTGAAGTATTTCACCCGTTGCCGCATCCATCACTTTACCGGAAAAAGAATGGTTTTCCTGTGCAAATGCAGGTACAGCCGATATTACCAATAGCCACCACAGTAACGGGGCACATAAGAATACAAGGGTAAAGGAGCGCTTCATGAACCTATTCAATATATAAAAAGGAGAACGTTTTCGTCCTCCTTATCTGCGTCTGATTTATTTCAGGCGGAACATGTGTTGTTTATAACTCAATACTTGGTCTGAATTTTACAACCTTCTTTGCCTTAATCTTAATCGTAGCACCGGTACGAGGATTTCTACCCATTCTCTCGCCCCTTTCTCCCACAACAAATGAGCCAAAACCTACCAGAGTGACTCTTTCACCCCTTTTCAGCGCTTTTGTTGTAGCAGCCAGGAATGCATCCAATGCTTTTTTGGAATCAACTTTTGACAGTCCGGATTCAGCAGCCATTGCGGCAATAAGATCTGCTTTGTTCATAATAAAAAAATTAGGTTAAATATTGTTATTCAAAGGTCAACTGGCACAAATCTATTACAAATTTCTTTGATTTGCAATAGTTTTCAGCAACTCTTCCTTTTGTTTATCAAGTTTTTGAACAAAAGTTGCATACTCCGTTGTTTCAGGGAAAAAAGGTCTGTGTTGCAGGGACTTATTTAATTTTTCAATTTTCCCGACAAGTTCAACTGTTGCTTCGTCGGCTACTTCACAAAAAAACCGGTTCAGAATGTAATCTGTTGTTTCCCGGGTAAGGTGGCAACGGTCGGCAGCATAAAACCTATAATCCCGCAATTCATCCATAACTATCTCATATGATGGAAAATAGTATATGTTGTCACACACCTTCTGCATGGATTCAATAGCCATAAGCAAAGACGCCTTACTCAATTGGTTGCCATGTGCACCGTCTCCCCAGTGGCGGATAGGACTTACAGTCATAACCCACAATTTGTCCGGATTTCTTTGCACTATGGGAATCATCATGTTAGCAATTTGCTCCGGTTCAAGGAAAACACACTTGAATTGGTTCCCCGGTAATTTATGGCAATTTGCCACTACTTTGCCGTTGTGCATATAAGCCCGGGCTGTTCCCAGCGTAAGAACAACCGTATCTGCCGTTCGAAAAAAAGTGGCCGCTTTCTGCAAACAATCGTTGGCATGTTCCAGAAAATCTTCGGGAGTGTTTCTTGAAAAAGAAGTATGGTGGTATAAAGATCCGTACCCGCCATAAGGGAATTTCTCTACCTGCGATGCGTCAAAAAGAACAGATCCTTCCAAACGTTCCAAAGCAGAAACAAGAGAAGCCGGGTTAAACAAGGGCCCAAAAGCATCGGGTGCCGTTAAAAAATGCAATTCCCGCATTCTGACAGCCAATTCCTGTGCAAAACAAGACCCGGCAAAAAGAAAACGTGTAGCATACGAAAAACGATTTTTCAAAGGCTCGGCAGCCACTTTTGTTTGCCATTCCATAGACACAAAGTTAGCATTTTGTTTATCTTTGTCCATACAACATAAAAACAAGCCTTTGTGAAAAAAACAATTCTCCTGCTCTTTATGGCAGTGCTGTTTTCGGGCCCACTTTCCGCCCAAACAGATAGTGTGCCTACCACACAACAAGAAACAAACGCTTCAGCAGACAAAACACTCCCCGTAGTGGATAGTTTTGCCATAGCCGATATCCTCGCGGCTGAAACTCCGCAGGCCGTCCACGAAGTTTCTGCAGCCGAAAACCCATACAAAAGTATTTTGCAAGACCGTCAGTTTGTATTCAGTATCCGGTCTATCCTGCGCGGGCTTTTAGGATTGGTATCCATCCTGCTCATAGCGTTTCTATTCAGTACAGACAGAAAAAACATCAATTGGAAAACAGTAGGAATTGCTTTGGCCTTACAACTGCTTATAGCCATAGGAATCTTATCTGTTCCGGCTGTACAAACAGTATTTGAAATCTTTGGAAAAGCTTTTGTAAAAGTCCTGGACTGGACAAAAGCAGGTTCCGAATTCCTGTTCGGATCCCTGATGGATATGAACAAATTTGGGTATATATTTGCTCTCCAGATATTGCCCACCATTATATTCTTTTCGGCACTTACCTCTTTGTTGTTTTATTGGGGGATTATCCAGAAAGTGGTCTGGGTCATGGCCTGGATTTTCACTAAGCTCATGAACCTTTCCGGTGCAGAAAGCCTGTCAACGGCCGGTAACATTTTCCTGGGACAAACAGAAGCCCCGCTTCTGGTTAAAGCCTACGTTCCGTCCATGACAAAATCCGAGATTATGCTGGTCATGACAGCCGGCATGAGTACCATGGCGGGAGGCGTGCTGGCTGCCTACATTGGCATGCTGGGCGGAGGCGATGTGCACATGAGCATTGCCTTTGCAAAACACTTGCTCTCGGCTTCTGTAATGGCCGCCCCGGGAGCTATAGCTATGGCCAAAATCCTGGTACCACAAACAGAAGAAATTGACAATAACGTAAAAGTAACAAAGGAAAAAATTGGCAGCAATGTCCTGGACTCCATTTCCAACGGAGCCATTGACGGATTAAAACTGGCAGCTAATGTAGCCGCTATGCTTCTTGTTTTCTATGCCCTCATAGCCGGAGTCAATTACATCTTTGGGAAAGTAGGGCAATGGACACACCTGAACATACTTATTGCTAACTGGACAAACGGCATGTACACCCGTCTTTCTCTGGAATGTGTTCTATCTTACCTGTTTGCACCTGTTATCTGGCTTACAGGAGTCTCCGGTCAGGACCTGGCCCTGGTAGGACGTTTGTTGGGTGAGAAGCTTATTATGACAGAATTTGTTGGATACAGCAGCCTGGCACAAATGATCCAGGATGGAGTCTTTGCCAATACCAAATCCATTATCATTGCCACGTACGTCTTATGCGGGTTTGCCAACTTTGCCTCGATAGGCATCCAGATTGGAGGCATTGGCGGGATTGCTCCCAACCAAAGACCTTTGCTGGCAAAATACGGATTCCGGGCACTTCTGGGCGCTACCCTCGCCGCTTTGCTCTCGGCTTCTATGATAGGCATGTTCCTGTAGCCCGCGTTGCTTATAATGTGCTGATTATCCAGGCCAGATAAACGGCATAAACCAATAAAAGGACCATGCCGTGCCAACGGTTGAGGGTTCGCTTTTTCCCAAAGCCAACGAAAAGCAACACCAATAGGCTTCCAAGCGCAGCGACCGACGCATCTGCTACCAGGTTAGGATAGGCGGGTAACGGCCTAATCACGGCACTTAGTCCCAATACAAAGAAAACGTTTAATATATTAGACCCAATGATATTGCCTATGGCTATATCGGGATTCTTTTTAATGGCTGCCACAACAGAAGTAGCCAATTCCGGCAGGGATGTACCCAATGCCACAATGGTAACTCCAATGACAGATTCACTAACTCCCCATGCAAGCGCCAGTTTGACAGAAGAGCGCACTACCATTTCCGCCCCTATAGCAAGGACAGCCAGGCCGCCAATTACCAAAAAAATGGCTTTCCCAAGGGTTGTAGTCTTAATATCTTCTTCCGAAACAACTAGTTCACTTTTTCTTGACAACCTGATAGTATAGACAAGAAAGCCGACAAAGCACAACAGCAAAAAAACGCCATCCAGGCGCGAGATTTCATTTGCTTTACCTGCAAATTGCACGGTTCCCAGGATCAGTACAGCTAATGCTGCAAAAAAACTTAGCGGAATCTCTATACGCAGGGTTGATTTTTGAGCTACAAGCGGATAAAACAAAGCCGATACCCCCAGGATTAACAGCGTGTTAACAGAATTGCTCCCCAAAACATTTGTAATGGCAATCTGGCTGTTTCCATTAATAGCTGCCACCACATTCACCAACAACTCCGGAGCCGAGGTACCAAGGGCTACTACAGTAAGCCCTATTACAAGATTGGATATTTTCATTTTGGCAGCCAATCCCGATGCGCCATTTACCAGCACATTAGCGCCCCCGGTCAAAAGGGCAAATCCAACAACAATAAGAAGATAATTTATCATAGGGTTACATTATTTAGGTGCAAGTCTGTACAATACAAAGGCAACAACAGCATATAGTATATTAGGAATCCATAGTGCGATCCCGGGAGACATGACATCTGCATGCACAAACATCTCTGAAAACCTTAAAAACAATATATAAGAGAAACTGAGAGCAATACCAATGCCAATATTTAAACCAATGCCACCTCTTCTCTTTCGGGAAGATAAGGCTACCCCCATAATGGTAAGGATAAAGGATGAAAACGGGACAGCCAGACGTGAGTTCTTTTGAATTAACGCAAATTTAATGTTGGCATCACCTCGCATGTGCAACGTTTCAATAAATCGGTTCAACTGCCTTAGATTGAGCTGTTCAACAGATTCTTTCCTGCGCACCAAATCTTCCCCCGTGATACCAACAAGGGTATCCAGCTGTTTCCCCCAGGTAACCGTATGTGTCGTATCGGAAAAATTACGCAAATGGTACTCTTGCAACCGCCACCTTCCCATGGTAGAATCCCAGCGTGCTGTTTCAGCCGAAAGTTTGGATACCAGCTGGTTCCCTTCGAAAGATTCCAGTGTAAACCGGATGGCTGTATTGTTCCATGAATTGTAAGATTCCATATATACATAGGTGTCGGGCTCTACCTGATAATGAATATCCCGGTTGTATTCCGTACGTTTTTTCAAGTACTGTTCCTCAAATTGTAGCCGTACCCGGTTGGCCGGTGGTATCACAAACCAATTCAGAGCTAACGACAACAGGGCTATAAACAAAGCAGACAAAATATACGGATACATGATTCTGTTAAAACTTATTCCGCCACTCAGCATAGCAATAATTTCGCTATGACTGGCCAATTTAGACGTAAAGAAGATAACAGAAATAAAGACAAACAACGGCGAGAACATATTCATGAAATACGGAATGAAATTCATGTAATAGTCCACAACAATAGCACGTAACGGAGCCTCTTTGTCAACAAAATCATCTATCTTTTCACTGATATCAAAAATGATAACAATCCCAATGATAATAAGGATAGCAAAGAAGTACGTACCAATAAATTTACGGATAATGTACTTGTCTAATGTAGTAATGCGCCAGTTATAAGGTTTTCTTTTTGCCATCTTACAGTCTTTGCTCTTGTTTACAGTCTTTGCTCCAGCTGCTTAACCATGCTGTTTTTCCAAAAAATAAAATCTTGTTGTTTTATATGTTCCGCAGCATCTGCAACCAACTGCAAATAAAACGCCAGGTTGTGCATGCTGGCAATTTGTGGCCCCAACATTTCCCCTGCTGTAAAAAGGTGGCGTAAATAAGCCCTGGAATACGTTTTATCAACAAAGGAAGTTCCCGAAGGATCAATCGGGCTGTGGTCGTTTGCCCATTTTTTATTTTTGATGTTTACTATGCCCTCTCTGGTAAAAAGCATTCCGTTACGCCCGTTTCTGGTAGGCATAACACAATCAAACATATCCACACCCCTGGCAATCCCCTCCAGTATATTGGCCGGTGTTCCCACCCCCATTAAGTACCGGGGTTTGTCTTCCGGCAAAAAAGGCTCTACTTCTTCAATCATTTGGTACATAACCTCGGTAGGCTCTCCCACAGAAAGCCCGCCAATAGCATAACCCTGAGCATCCAATCCTGCCACATATTCTGCCGCCCGGCGTCTTAAATCCGGATACACACACCCCTGCACAATGGGGAAAAACGCCTGACTGTATTCATACATCCCTTCTGTACTTCTAAAACGCTTAAGCCCTCTTTCCAGCCACAACTGTGTCATGGACAGGGAACGTGCTGCGTACTCATACGTGGCATCCCCCGGTGTACATTCATCAAGAGCCATTATAACATCTGCTCCAATAATTCTCTGTATATCAACCACTTTTTCCGGGGAAAAGAAGTGGCTTGAGCCATCAATATGCGATTGAAAAAAATACCCCTCTTCTGTCAACTTTCTTTTAGATGCCAAAGAAAACACCTGATATCCTCCGCTATCCGTCAACACCGGTCTGTCCCAGCTGCAAAACTTATGAAAACCTCCCGCTTCCCCAATAATCTCAACTCCCGGCCGCAAATACAAATGGTACGTATTCCCCAAAATAATCTGTGCCTTTATGTCTTCCACCAAATCTCTGTGGAACAAACCTCTTACGGTTGCCAACGTGCCTACCGGCATAAAAACAGGAGTATCTACCTCCCCATGATCCGTAACCAACTTCCCGGTACGGGCCCTGCTTCCCGCATCTTTATGCAACACCGTAAAATTCATCCTACAAATATAAACCTTTTAATTTTCTTCCTGCCGGCAGATTCCTTCCTGTACCCCACATTTATCGCATATGAGTACGATGCACTAATTCGGTCGCTGCACCAGTTATCTTCCAAATTGCTTTCCGGCAATTTCGCGCTGTTTGTCTACTCATTAAAGGCAATTTCCCGTTTATCACTACTTACCACCCTCCGCCTAAACCTTGTGACTTGCATGTAAGAAGTATATTCAGTATTTTTGTTCTGTTCATTAGTTACTATTGTTGATTTGAAGGGAAGGTCTCATGAAAAAAAGCTTTATCATCTTTGTGTCAGTTCATCCGAAGTAATGTTTCGGGTTCAGGAAGATTATTTCCAAGGTATAAACAGGGCTTGTCTAGCAGCTTATCATCATAATACCAACCTGCTGGCATACGCATTTATGTCAAACCATTTTCATATAATTGCTGAAACAAAGAACCCCGAAATCTATATCGGTTCCATACGGAATGGCTACACTAAATGGTTCAACAATAAGTATGCACGAAAAGGGCCTTTGGGCTACTCCGGTTTCCATGCAGTAGAACTAGATACGCTGGAACATATTTTGGACGGAATAACATACGTCTTAAGAAATGGAGTCCATCATAACGTTGTATCCTATCCGAGCGGATATCCTTTTTGCTCTACCAGGTATTATTTTATGAAGGATTTTGGTATTCGAGATCTCAACATCCCCATAGTTTCATGGAAAGAAGAAAAGCTCAAATTGACCTTATTGCTTAAACATCAAAGAGCAAGCCCTAACCAAATAGCCCGTTGCCTGGCAATTACATAGAAAAACAACTTGCGTATATTTCAATAAAAAAAGAGACTAACCACATAGACATGTTGGTCGGTCTCTTTATTGTTATTTATGCTACCGGACTTGTTGCCGGAATATGCGTAGTTACTGTTACTCTGCGGCAGGTTCGGAAGCAGGAGCTTCGGCAGGTTCCTCTTTTGCAGGCGCATCTTCAACCGGTTTTTCGGTTGTTTTTGCAGGAGCAGCCTTTGCAGGAGCTTTTTTCTTGGGTGCCGGGGCTTCTTCAGCGACAGGTGCAGCTTCTTCAGCGACAGGTGCAGCTTCTTCAGCGACAGGTGCAGCTTCAGCAGCCTTGGTTTTGGCCTTGCTTGCAGCAGGAGCTTTTTCAGCCGCAGGAGCGGCCTTAGCTTTCGATGCAGCAGCAGGGGTTTCTTCAGCGGCAGGAGTAGCAGCGGGAGCTGGAGCCGAGGCAGCATCTGCGACAGCGGGAGCCGAGGTGGCAGGAGCCGAGGCAGCATCTGCGGGAGCGCCGGAGCGGGAACGGGAGCGGCTGCGGCGGGTGGTTTTCTTCTCTTCTTTTACAGTTGTCCCGGCCAAAGCCAGTTCGTTGAAGTCCACCAATTCAATCAAAGCCATCTCAGCACCGTCACCTGCACGAAATCTTGTTTTCAAGATACGTGTATAGCCTCCCGGCCGATCGGCAACTTTAGGAGCCACTACACGAAAGAGTTCGTTCACGGCCTCTTTGTCTTTCAGATAAGCAAACACCGTACGGCGTGAGTGGGTCGTATCTGATTTTGACTTGGTGATAAGTGGTTCAATATATACGCGCAAGGCTTTAGCTTTAGGAACAGTAGTCTCAATACGTTTATGTATGATAAGGGACGATGCCATATTAGCCATCATGGCTTTGCGGTGTCCGGCTTTTCTTCCCAATGAGTTAACTTTCTTTCTGTGTCTCATATTTCAATACTTTCTTTTCAATGTTATATTTGGTCACGTCAATCCCAAAAGAAAGACCCATACCCTCCATGAGTAAATCAATTTCTGACAAGGACTTTTTCCCAAAATTGCGGAACTTCATCAATTCATGCCTGGGCACAGAGACCAAATCAGCAAAAGTCTCAATCTCTGCAGCTTTCAGACAATTTAGTGCTCTCACAGAAATTTCCACCTCTGAAAGTTTTGTCAACAGGAGCTGGCGCATACGTAAAGATTCCTCATCCAAATCAGATCCTTTACTTTCTTCCGGAAGTTCCAGGCTAATACGTTCATCAGAGAACAGCATAAAGTGGTGAATTAGAATTTTAGCAGCTTCTTTCAGAGCATCTTTCGGATGAATGGATCCATCCGTTGTCACCTCCAGAATCAACTTTTCGTAGTCTGTCTTTTGCTCTACGCGGAAATATTCCATCAGGTAATTTACATTCTTTATAGGAGTATAAATAGCATCCATTGCAATCAGCCCAAAGGGTGCGTTTTCCATCCGGTTTTCTTCTGCAGGCACATAACCACGACCTTTTCCCACATGGAATTCCATGGTAAGGGTAACAGAAGGGGCCATATTGCAAATAACAAGTTCCGGATTCAGGACCTTGAAAGCAGTCAATTGACCGGAAATATCCGCAGCAGTAAAAACTTCTTTGCCTTTAACCGTAACCGTGACCGTTTCTTCCTCAACATCTTCAATCATTCTTTTAAACCGAACCTGTTTTAGGTTAAGAATAACATCCACAACATTTTCTATGACACCGGGAATGGTTGCAAATTCGTGTTCAACGCCGTCTATCTTAACATAGGTCAGCGCATATCCTTCCAATGAGGACAATAATATCCTGCGGAGCGCATTACCAATGGTTGTTGCATATCCGGGTTCCAGCGGGCGGAACTCAAAACGACCGAATGTATCGGTAGCTTCCAGCATAATTACTTTATCGGGTTTTTGAAATGCTAAAATGGCCATTGTAAAAATTTAAAAATTACTTGGAGTACAACTCCACAATTAATTGTTCATTGATGGGTTCAGGTATCTCTGTCCTGTCCGGGTAACTCAAAAATTTACCGGACACAGAGACAGCGTCCCATTCTATCCAGGGATATTTACTTATGGTACGCGAAATGTTTTCCTGAATAACCTCAAGGTTCTTGGAGCGTTCCCTGACAGCTACCAGTGTTCCCGGTCGGACAAGTGCCGAGGGGATGTTACAAATCTCTCCGTCAACAGTAATGTGACGGTGTGTTACCAACTGGCGTGCAGCCTGCCTGGAGGGAGCGATTCCCATTCTGAAAACGACATTATCTAAACGGCTTTCCAGTAAAAGCAACAGGTTTTCACCTGTACGCCCTTTCATGGAAGAAGCTTTTTTAAACAAATTGTGGAACTGACGCTCCAGAAGTCCGTATGTATATTTAACTTTTTGTTTTTCTTTAAGCTGAATACCATACTCGGATGTTTTTCTCCTTCTTTTAATCATCCCGTGTTGTCCGGGAGGATAATTCTTCCTCTCAAAATATTTATCGGGTCCGTAAATAGGTTCTCCAAATTTACGTGCAATCTTAGTCTTTGGACCTGTATATCTTGCCATCGTTTTTAATTTTTAATACATCATCAATTATACCCTGCGGCGTCCTTTAGGACGGCACCCGTTATGAGGCAGCGGAGTAACATCAATTATTTCTGTAACTTCAATACCGGCTCCGTGAATGGTACGAATAGCAGACTCACGTCCCGATCCCGGTCCTTTAACATAAGCTTTAACTTTGCGCAAGCCCATGTCAAAGGCAACTTTGGCGCAATCGGCAGCTGCTGTTTGAGCAGCATAAGGCGTATTTTTTTTAGACCCGCGAAAACCCATCTTCCCGGCGGAAGACCAGCTGATAACCTGTCCTTCACTATTGGTCAGGGTAACAATCACATTGTTGAATGTGGAAGAAATATGAGCTTGTCCGTAGGTATCTACTTTGACAACTTTTTTCTTATTGGAAGTACTTGATTTTTTTGCCATAATCCTAAACGTTATTTGGTTGCTTTTTTCTTATTGGCTACCGTTTTTTTACGTCCTTTACGTGTACGGGCGTTGTTTTTTGTTGTTTGTCCCCGCACAGGCAAGCCAATTCGATGACGTATGCCTCTGTAGCAACCAATGTCCATCAACCTTTTGATGTTCATTTGTACAGATGAACGAAGTTCACCCTCAATTTTGTATTCCTCTGCAATCAGCGATCGGATGGCCGCAATCTGGTCATCATTCCAATCCTTTACTTTAATATCCAGGTTAATTCCGGCTTTGTCAAGGATTGTACGGGCAGAACTACGACCTATCCCGTAGATATAGGTCAGGCCTATTTCTCCACGTTTGTTGTTTGGTAAGTCAACTCCGGCTATTCTTGCCATAATTTATATTCCTTTTTGTTTTACTTGTTTTTATCCTTGGCGCATCTTGAACTTGGGGTTCTTCTTGCAAATAACATACAGACGCCCCTTGCGTCTTACAATCTTACAATCTTCGCTGCGCTTTTTTACGGATGCTTTGACTTTCATTGGTGTAATCTTTTACTGGTATTACTTATACCTAAAGGTAATCCGACCTTTGGTAAGATCATAAGGAGACATTTCTACCCTTACCCTGTCGCCGGGCAATATGCGGATGTAATGCATCCTCATTTTACCGGAAATATGTGCAATTATCACATGTCCGTTATCCAGTTCCACACGGAACATAGCATTGGACAGTGCTTCAATAATTACACCTTCTTTCTCTATGGCAGGTTGTTTGGGCATGTTGTCAATCTTTAATCTTCCTGTTACTTCATATTTATATCATTTGGCCTTTCTATAAAGGCAAATGTTGAGAGGAGTTCTGCTTTCTCTTTACGCACGACTACCGTCAGTTCGTAATGCGCAGAATTCCTGTTATCCGCTGTCCTCAGGGTCCATCCGTCCCGCTCCATATATACACCTCTCCCTCCTTCATTGATCATGGGTTCAATACACAGGATCATCCCTTCCGTCAGGTGTTTTCCCTGGCCGGGTCTGCCGTAGTTTGGAACATCAGGCTTTTCATGAAGCCCGGTGCCAATACCATGGCCAACCATTTCCCTTACTACGGAAAAACCACGTTCTTCCACGTAAGTCTGGACAGCAGCGCCAATATCGCCAACGCGATTACCGGCAATGGCCTTCCCAATTCCCTCGTAAAGCGATTGCTTTGTTGCCTGCATAAGAAGTTCAGCCGCTTTGGAAACCTTTCCTACCGCAAACGTGTAAGCCGAGTCTCCAAAAAAACCTTTATACTTTGTTCCGCAATCAACGGACACAATATCTCCTTCCTTCAATCTGTAATCACTCGGAAAACCATGGACTACCACCGAATTAACAGAGATACACAAGGTGTAGGGAAAACCGTTGTAACCAAGAAAAGCGGGAGCTGCACCGTGGTCTCGGATGAAAGTTTCTGCTACAGCATTCAACTCTAAGGTTGTAACACCGGGGGCAATATTCCTTCCAACCTCTGCCAGGGTTTTGGAAACCAAAATCCCGTTTTCGCGCATAAGCGCTATTTCTTCTTCGGTTTTGTTAATACTCATTAAACAAAGAACTCTTTTATCTTTTTTACATATTGGAACGACCTTTCATCCTTCCTGTCTTCATAAGTCCGTCGTAATGACGCATCAGAAGATGGCTTTCAATTTGTTGCAGCGTATCCAGGATCACTCCTACTAAAATCAGCAAGGACGTACCACCGTAGAACTGCGCAAATTGCGTATTTATTCCCAGCATCCGGGCAAATACCGGCAAAATGGCAACCAGACCTAAAAATATAGATCCCGGAAGCGTAATGCGGGACATCACAGCATCCAAATACTCGGCTGTTTTCTTGCCCGGCTTAATGCCCGGAATAAAACCACCGTTCTTTTTCATATCATCTGCCATATTGGTAGGATTGACAGTAACAGCCGTATAAAAATACGTAAATGCAACCACCAATATAAAAAATACAAAATTATACCAAAAACCTTGCATATTGCTCATAACTGCAGCAAAACCACGGGTGGCATCAAAGCTGGCAAAAATCATGGGAAAGAGCATAATAGCCTGGGCGAAAATAATAGGCATAACACCTGCGGCGTTGATCTTCAAGGGGATATACTGTCGTACACCTCCATATTGTTTGTTGCCAACAATACGTTTTGCATATTGTACCGGGACCTTGCGGACACCCTGCACCAGTGCAATGGAAGCAATATAAACAAAAAATAATATAATCAGTTCAACAACCAGCATCAGCAACCCACCGTTAGACTGCGACAAGCGGTCTCCCACCTCGGCCGTAAAGGCAAATGGCAAACGGGCTACAATCCCTACCATAATAATCAGAGATATACCATTCCCTAACCCACGGTCGGTAATTCTTTCCCCCAGCCACATAATAAACATAGTCCCTCCAATAAGCACTATGGTGGCAAACAGGTTAAACGAAAAACCGCTCAGCAGGAAAGCCGACTCGGGCAGTTGGGCATGCAAATTCGTAAGGTATGCAGGTCCCTGCAGGGCCAATATGATAATGGTCAGGTAACGTGTCCACTGGTTGATTTTCCGCTGCCCGCTTTCTCCTTCACGTTGCATCCGCTGAAAATAAGGAATCATGATTCCCAGAAGCTGGATGACAATAGATGCTGAAATATAGGGCATAACCCCCAGTGCAAATATAGATGCGTTTCCAAAAGCTCCTCCGGAAAACATATTCAGCAGCCCTATCAGCCCTCCGGAAGTCTGAGTCTTCAGGTTGGCAAGTTGCATAGGGTCAATACCGGGGAGTACCACAAAACTGCCCAGCCTGTAGATCAAAAGAAGCAAAACTGTATAAACAATCCGTTTACGCAGTTCTTCTATCTTGAAAATATTTTTTATGGTTTCTATTAATTTTTTCATTTCTCAGGCTTATTCTGGGTTATTCTATGATTTCAGCCTTCCCTTCCTTAGCCTCAATAGCTTCTTTTGCTTTCTTGGAAAAACCGTGAGCCGTAACATTCAGTTTGGCTTGCAATTCACCATTCCCCAAAATTTTAATCAGATCATTCTTAGAAGCCAGACCCTGGTCGCGAAATACGTTCAGATCAAAATCTGTAATGCCTGTTTTTTCATGCAATGCTTGTAAAGTAGAAAGGTTAACAGCTTTGTACTCAACCCTGTTCCTGTTTTTAAATCCAAACTTGGGAACGCGGCGTTGCAGGGGCATCTGACCTCCTTCAAACCCGGGTTTGCGGGAATAACCGGAACGAGACTGAGCTCCTTTGTGCCCGCGTGTTGATTGACCGCCTCTGCCGGAACCCTCACCCCGTCCAAGACGTTTTCTCTTGGAAACAGACCCTTTTGCAGGTTTTAAATTTGATAAATTCATGTTGATTTCTCCTTTACTTTACTTCTTCAACTGATACCAGGTGGCGAACTTTTTCTACCATCCCCCTAATGACAGGAGTAGCTTCTTTTTCCACAAAATGATTTATCCTGCGGATTCCCAAAGCCTCCAGTGTAGCTATCTGGCGTTTTGTGGCAGAATTGCTACTCTTTACCTGCTTAATTTTCCAAACTTCCATATTCTCGCCTCCTATCCGTTAAAGACTTTATCCATTGTTATACCACGCAATCCGGCTACCTGATATGCATCACGCATTTCCAGCAAGGCATGTACCGTAGCTTTTACCAGGTTGTGGGGATTGGATGATCCCTGAGACTTGGCCAGCACGTCATTAATACCCACAGACTCAAATACAGCCCGCATGGCTCCTCCGGCAATCACTCCCGTTCCGGGTGCGGCCGGTTTCATAAACACACGTGCACCGCCAAACTTACCGTTAATTTCGTGAGGAATGGTTTCTCCAATAAGGGATATGCGGTACAGGTTTTTCTTAGCTTCTTCAATTCCCTTGGATATGGCCGATGTGACCTCTCCGGCTTTCCCCAACCCGTATCCGACAACTCCTTTTTCATCTCCTACCACAACAACAGCGGTAAAACTGAAATTACGGCCGCCTTTGGTTACTTTGGTGACACGTTTGATAGCTACCAGACGGTCTTTTAACTCAAGATCTGCAGCTTTTACTTTTTTTGCTTTTATGTTTACCATATCCTTTTTAGAATTTTAGACCGCCTTCCCGGGCAGCATCTGCTAAACTTTTAACCCTTCCGTGAAAAAGATAACCGCCACGGTCAAAAGAAACGGTAGAAATACCTTTTTCCAATGCCCGCTCTGCGGCAAGCTTGCCTACCAGGGCGGCAACCTGAACAGGGGTTTTCCCTTTGACTTCTTCTGCCAGAGAAGCATCTTTTGAAGAAGCCTGTGTAAGAGTCACTCCTTTGGTATCGTCTATCAATTGCACGTATATTTGTTTGTTGCTCCTGTAAACCGCCATTCTGGGGCGTTCAGTAGTTCCGGATATCCGCTTGCGTATGCGGTACCTGATCCGTTGTCTTCTTGCTTGTTTTGTTAACGCCATAATTCTGTCTCCTTCTATTTAGCTCCTGCCGATTTCCCGGCTTTCCGGCGAATTTGTTCATCTACAAATTTAATACCCTTGCCTTTGTAGGGTTCGGGTGCGCGCAGCGAGCGAATTTTGGCAGCAACTGTTCCCAACAGCTGTTTGTCATAACTCGTGAGCGTCAGGACCGGGTTGGCCCCTCTACGTACTACTTCAACAGAAGCCTTTATTTCATCGGGCAACATAAAGTGGATCTCGTGCGAATAACCCAGACTAAATTCCAGGACTTGTCCTTTGGCCTCTACACGGTATCCTACACCCACCAGTTCCTGTTTGATAGTATACCCTTCAGAAACTCCAACCACCATGTTGTGAATCAGTGCACGGTACAACCCGTGCATAGACCGGTGCCTGGGCTGGTCTGTAGGACGTTCTAATGTAAGCTCGGTTCCCTCTATTTTTATTTTAATATCCGGATCCACTTTTTGTTCAAGCGTTCCCAGAGGGCCTTTCACCGTAACCAAATTGTGTGGGTCAACTTTAACGCTCACACCAACTGGCAGGTTTACAGGGAGTTTTCCTATTCGTGACATATTGTTCAGTTAATTAATATACATAACACATTACTTCACCCCCTACGTTCAGCGCTTTGGCCTCCTTGTCGGTGATGATGCCTTTGGATGTGGAAATAATTGCAACGCCCAAACCGTTCAATACGCGGGGCATTTTATCAACCCTTGTATAACGGCGCAACCCGGGACTGGAAACACGGATCAATTTCTTGATTGCCGGTTGTTTTGTCTGGGGGTGGTACTTGAGAGCAATTTTAATGGTGTTTGAGGGCTTTCCTTCTTCAATCTTATAGCTTAAGATGTAACCCTTTTCATGTAAAATACGGGTGAGTTCCGCTTTTACTTTTGATGCGGGAATTTCAACGACCTTATGTCCTGCTTGCACCGCATTACGAATCCTTGTCAGATAATCTGCTATTGGATCAGTCATATTAAAAGTTTTAAAATTTGTTTTCGGCAATAAATTGCCCGATATCCAATAAATACTATATGTTGCCGGCCCTTTGGCCGGTCTGTAATTACCAGCTTGCCTTGCGTACGCCGGGTATCAGACCGTTGCTTGCCATTTCCCTGAACTGAATACGGGAAACGCCAAACTTCCGCATGTACCCCTTGGGCCTGCCCGTAATGGAGCAGCGATTATGCATACGTACTGGACTGGAGTTCCGGGGCAATTTTGCTAACCCCTCCCAATCACCGGCCTCTTTAAGAGCCTTCCTTTTTTCTGCATACTTGGCTACCATCCGGGCACGCTTCACTTCGCGTGCTTTCATTGATTCCTTTGCCATCTATTGTACTTTTTTTATGTTTTTAAACGGTAATCCAAATTCCTTTAACAAGGCATAAGCTTCTTTATCTTCATTTGTATTGGTTACAAAAGTAACTTCTACACCCATAATCTTAGAGATTTTATCAATATCAATCTCGGGAAAAATAATCTGCTCTTTAATACCCAGCGTATAGTTTCCACGCCCGTCAAACTTCTCGGCAATGCCTTTAAAGTCCCTGATACGGGGCAAGGCTATGGAAATAAGACGGTCCAGAAATTCATACATTTTGGCACCGCGCAAGGTAACTTTCACACCAATGGGCATGCCCCTGCGAAGTTTAAAGTTAGAAACGTCCTTGGTTGACACCGTTTGCACCGCCTTTTGACCTGCTATAAGCGTCAGCTCTTGTAGCGCCGTTTCTATCAGTTTCTTATCTGCAACAGCAGCTCCCACCCCTTCGTTCAACACAATTTTATCCAACCGGGGAACCTGCATAACAGACTTGTAACCAAACTCTTTCATCAAGTTGGGAACAATTTCTTCTTTGTATTTCTTTTGCAGAGATGGCATGTAACCTTTGGGTACTACAGATGCCACTTTTTCATTTTTAACTGCTTTTGCCATTATTTAATCTCCTCTCCCGATTTTTTTGCATAACGTACCAGTTTGCCCTTATCGTTTGGACGGCGTCCTATGCGTGTAGGGCCACCTTTAACGGGATCTACCACCTGCAAATTGGAAATATGAATGGCGGCTTCCATTTTGATAATACCGCCCTGAGGGTGTTTTGCAGAAGGCTTGGTGTGCTTGCTTATCAAATTCACGCCTTCAACAATAGCCCTTTGTTCTGCAGGTTTAACTTCCAGTACCCTTCCCGTTTTTCCTTTATCTTCCCCGGTATTAACAAATACCGTGTCTCCTTTTTTAATATGCAATTTTGTACTCATATTATTCACCTCCTATAATACCTCCGGGGCAAGTGATACAATTTTCATATAACGACTCCTAAGTTCGCGGGCAACCGGACCAAAAATGCGCGTTCCGCGCAACTCACCGGCATTGTTCAACAGAACACAGGCGTTGTCATCAAAGCGTATATACGATCCGTCCGGACGACGGATTTCTTTTTTAGTTCTTACCACCACAGCTTTAGAAACGGTACCTTTCTTAGCGTCGCCCCCACCGGGAACAGCGCTTTTTACCGTGACTACTATGGTGTCTCCAATACCGGCATAACGGCGTTTTGTTCCGCCCAGAACGCGGATACAAAGAACCTCCTTTGCCCCGCTGTTGTCAGCCACTAATAAACGTGATTCTTGCTGTATCATGGCTACTTCGCTTTTTCAAGGATTTCAACTAAACGCCAGCATTTGGTTTTACTCAAAGGCCGGGTTTCCATAATGCGTACCGTATCACCCTCGCTGCATTCGTTGTTCTGATCATGAGCAACAAATTTGGTGGTTTTATTCACATACTTGCCGTAAACCGGGTGTTTGACTTTTCTTTTTACAGCAACTACTATGGATTTGTCCATTTTATTGCTGACCACAAGTCCTGTTCTTTCTTTTCTAAGATTTCTTTCCATGAATCATTAACATTAAAGATTCTCTTTGGCCAGAGATTCACTTAAAATAGTAAGCATCCGTGCAATGGTGCGACGTGCTTTTCTGATTTGTGACAGATCATCTAACGGAGAGATGGCATGATTCATTTTAAGACGAAGCAAATTTACTTTTTCCGACTCAATACGATCGCTTAAATCTTTCACAGATAACTCGCGTATTTCAGGTGCTTTCATTGTTGTTAAACTAATTTTATTCTACATAATCTCTTCGTACCACAAACTTGGTAACGATAGGCAGTTTCTGGGCGCCCAGCCTAAGGGCTTCCTTAGCTACCTCATAGGGAACACCTTCTACCTCCAGCAAAAGTCTGCCGGGTGTTACGGGACAGACAAATCCTTCCGGAGCACCTTTCCCTTTACCCATACGTACTTCAGCAGGTTTTTTAGTATAAGGCTTATCCGGGAATACGCGAATCCAAAGTTGTCCCTCACGTTTCATGTAACGGGTGACTGCCTGACGGGCGGCCTCTATTTGACGACCGGTCAGCCAGCAGGATTCCGTAGCCTTGATTCCGAATGACCCAAAGGCAAGCTGATTGCCTCGCTGAGCCATACCTTTCATGCGGCCTTTTTGCTGCCTTCTGAATTTGGTTTTTTTAGGTTGTAACATTGTTTTTCCTAACGTTTAACGTAACGTAAATATGTATTGTTGCTTCGGTGCATAAGTAGGAAGGTTGCAAATGTAACCCTCTGGCCCACAGTTTTTTAGAATGAACTCGCCCTAAAATTGCGGGTTGCAAAGATAGAACTTAATTTCTGATTTACAAAAATTTATGAACAAAAGGGAGGGAAAAATGTTAGAAACTTCCTGCCTGTTGGCGGGCAATCTCCATTATGCGCAAAACATTACCACCCCATAATTTCCCAATATCACGATCAGAATATCCCTCTTCCAGCAAGGCCCGTGTAATGGCCTTCATCTCTCCCATATTTGCCACCCCTATAATACCTCCTCCGCCATCAAAATCACTCCCGATACCCACATGATCAATACCCACCAGTTCCACTACATAATTGATATGCTCTATCAGATGCGGTATACCAACCTGAGCTCTTGGCAAGGTGGACAAAAAATACCGCCCTATAGAAATCTGAATCAGCCCGCCTTTTTCTGCTATCGCAACAATTTCCTTATCTGTCAGATTTCTGGGAATAGGCTTAAGGGCATACACCCCGGAATGGCTGGCCATAATGGGCGTACGGCTTGCTTCTACTGCTTGCAGGCAAGCTTTCCTGGAAGCATGCGACACATCTACTATAATACCCAAACGATTCATCTCGGCAATAACCTCGTACCCAAAAGCAGACAAACCTCCATGTGTTTCCGTAGTATCGGTTACCGCATCTGCAACACAATTATCTCCATTATGGGTAAGACCTATCATCCGTACCCCCAGGTTGTAATAATGCTCTACCAGGGAAATATCCTCTCCCAGGCAATAGGCATTTTCTATGGAAAGGAGCATGGCCGCCCTGCCTTGCGCCTTCAGATCTTTTACGTCTTGTGCCGTGTAAGCTATACCTCCCAGGTGTTTAAATTCAGTTGCATACCTGTGCAAAGCCAACAGCATGCTGTCAGCAAGAAATTTTGCATTTTCGTGCCCCTTTTCAGTACAAGGCCCCTGAGCCTGATAAGCTGCATAAAAAGCAGCATCCAGCCGCCCTTCTTTCATCAGCTCAAAAGAAACCTGACCTTTTTCAACGCTGGGTTCCAAATCAGGAAAAGCAAGCAGCATGGCAAAGTCATTATGTGTGTCTATGGACACAATAGAATCGTGAAGTTGTTCTACCCTCATATCCAAGGAGTCGGGAAGAAAAACTTGTGACAGAATACAAATAAGGAAAAAGAGTTTCATCTTGTAAATATACCACTTAATCCCAATTTTATTACTTTTGTTACAAGAACAATGAAAGCAAAACTGATATTTCCGGCTCTTTTTCTATTCCTGCTGGTTCCAACTGTGCTATCTGCCCAGACTGTACCAACACAGGGCCATATCATGGGCTATGTTATCGAAGACGGAGACACCCTGTTTGTATCTTCCATACCCCCTTTGTACATCTTCAGCAGAGACAAAAAGAAAAAAGACAAAGAATGGAGGGAGTATTACCAGACAGTCCACAATTTTGCCCGGGCGTATCCTTACGCACTTCAGGCCAGGGAGCGGCTGGACAGAGCAGACAGTATTTTGAATACCCATTCGTTTTCAGTACGGGAGCGGGAGCGCTTCCTGGCAAAAACAGAACGGGAATTATTTGCCGAGTTTGAGGGCCCCCTGCGAAAACTGACTTTTTCCCAGGGACGTATCCTGCTCCAGCTCATTGACCGGGAGCTTGGTATGACGTCTTTTGGTATTGTTAAAAGTTACCGAGGCGGGCTAACGGCCTCCTTCTGGCAGGGAGTAGCCCGTATTTTTGGAGCAGATATGAAACAGCCTTACGACAAATACGGCCAGGACAAACAGCTTGAAGAATTAGTCCGGATGTACCACGACGGACGCTTTTACTACTTGTACTTCTCTTTGTTCGGTCCCCCCAAAGACCCCAATATCTCCCCGTACGGGACCCGCGCCATCGCCAACTGAAAGCCAGTCTTCCAACACAATCAGCTCTCCGCCACCGGGCAGAGGCCAACGTGCAGAAGTATGCAAATGACCAACTATGCAATAGTCTACAGGTTTATCAAAAGCAGCGGCATACCGGTAAACCGGTTCCTCTTCTCCCCTAAAAACATACCCGGCCCCTCCTTTTCCCCGGTTAAAAGCAGACCATTTCCCGGCCAGGGCAAAAGCCCACCGCGGGTGCAGCCAACTGAAGGCTCTTTGCAACATCCGGCTATGAAACATATTGTGTAATATTCTGTTTTTAAAGGGATAGTGCCCCATCCTATGGCCGTGTCCCAACAGAAAATGCTTTCCGTCCAATTGCATGTACTGCGGGTTTCTATATACCTTAATGCCCAGCTCCTGTTCCAGGTAACCAAACGTCCACAGGTCGTGATTCCCCGGAAAAAAATGGACTGGAATTCCCCGGTCAACCACACGGGCCAAAGCCCCCAATACCCGCGTATACCCCCTGGGTATCACATATTTGTATTCGTACCAAAAGTCAAAAATATCCCCCAGCAAAAACAATCCTGCCGTATCTGCTCCCAACCCCTCTAAAAAAGCAATAAAGTACTGCTCCCGTTCTTGCGGGTTACCGACCTTCAGCCCCAGATGCACATCAGCTACAAAATAATACGCGTTCAAACCATCTATTTTTAGAGAAATAACAGGCATGCTGTTCCCGCCAGCAGGCAGTATACTGCAAACCACGTAAGCCGTATTTTACGAACCAGGGCCAACATAAGTCTGCAGGCCAGCAACCCCGTTACAAAAGCCGTAACAAAGCCAATAGCCATCGCCTGGAAAGACAACCCTGTGGCAGCCGGAGCAAATCCCCCTGCCAAAATTTCCAGAAAAGCTTCTCCCAGCACCGGTATCAAAACCATCAAAAAAGAAAAAGGAGCCACTTTGTCTTTTTCTACTCCCAGGGTCAGCCCGGTAGCAATGGTAGCCCCCGAGCGGGAAAGACCGGGCATCACAGCACAGGCCTGCGCCACACCTATTATAAATGCATCGGCATACCTGACCGGATGGGTTGTACCTGTTTTTTGCCTGCTTACGGAAAGCCACTGGGACAGACCCAAAAGCAAGGCTGTCAACAGCAGCATCCATCCCATAATACCCGTCCCCGTAGTAAAAAGTACTTCTACACGTTCTTTGAACAGCAAGCCCACAACCAAAACCGGCAGGGCGGAAAACAAAATACGCAATGTAAGACCTGTTGCCGGGGTTTTACGAAAACGTACCGTATCGGCCACCATCTCCCTTACCTGCTTTCTAAAAACCACTATAGTACTCAGGACCGTAGCAATATGCACTATGATTTCAAAAGAAGCGTCTTTCGATTCTATCCCAAAAAGCGATTTCACTATTACAAGATGGCCACTGCTGCTGACCGGCAAAAATTCAGTCAACCCCTGTACCAATCCAAGGATCAGGGCTTCAAGTCCGCTCATTGTCTTTCTGCTTTTTTATATGCATAATGGCAACAATCGCATAGACAAAACCGCCACATACCAGTACCGGGGCAACGACCATCCTCCGGAAGTTAAAAAGCGTCTCTCCGGCAAACACTTCCGGATCTTTGGCACCTCCGCCTGCCATCAGGATAAAACCCAGGGCAACAACAGCCATAGCTGCAATCAGCAGCAGGACATTCCTCCGGGGCAAGGCAAATTTTCCTTCCGTTTCTTTATTGTTCTTGTTTTGTTTTTTCATAGGTATTAATAATAAAAGGCAGAAGTTTTCAGCTTCACCACACGGTTGACAACAAAAAAAGTAGACAGCTGGCACAGCAAAACACCTGTTGCTATCATAGCTCCCAAAACCAGCAAAAATATTTCTTTTGAAATAAGCATCAAAATGCCGGGAAACTCACGCTGCAACAAATACAGCCCCCCCATAAGCAACAAAACAGCAAGCAATGCAGACAAAAATCCCTGCACCATAGCTTGTAGCATGAACGGTCTTCTTATAAACCGTTTGGTGGCCCCTACCAGCCTCATGGTATAGATAGTAAAACGTCTTGCATACACAGATAGTCTTATGGTATTGTGAATCAGTGCAAAAGAAATAATCAACAACACCAGGATAATGGCTCCCAGCACCATGCCAATATTCCGTAAATTCCTGTTAATAAGCGAAACAAGCGGAGCCTGGTACGACACTTCTTCTACAAAAGGCAACCGCCTGAGCGTTTGTTCCAAACGTGCAATACTGTCATTATGCACATAAGCAGCACGCAGCTGCAACTCCACAGAAGCTGGCAGGGGATTGTATTCAAAAATATCCATAAAACCGGATCCAAGCAACTCTTCCATTTCACGCGCCCCCCTGTCCCGGGAAATAAAAGCAGCATCCCGTACAGCATCCCGTACGTATTCTGTTGCCAGCAGCTGTTTGACCAGCAACGTAGAATCCGTATCCTTTGTTTCTTTATTCAGGACAACTGCAACTCCCAGGTGCTCTTTAAAGTAATCGGAAACAGTCCGCGCATTAACAGCCAGCAGGCTGGTAATTCCAACCAAAAGCAACACCAGCGCTATACTTACCACAGATGACAAGTAGGACTGTACAAGTTGTTGGTTAATAATACTTTTATCTTGCTGTACCATGGTTGTGAAAGCCAAAGGTAATGAAAAGTCCAGGAATTTTGTTATCTTTGTCTGATTAAACCGGGTAAAATAAGATTATGGCCAAAGCAAAAAGAATCCTTTATGTGAGTTCAGAAATCTTCCCGTTCCTGCCACAGACGGATATGTCCCACATTGGCCGTCATTTGCCTCAGGCAATTCAGGAATCCGGAGGAGAAATACGTTTATTCATGCCTAAATACGGCTGTATTAATGAGCGCCGAAATCAGCTTCATGAAGTAATCCGACTCTCCGGCATGAATATTATTATCAAGGAAATAGACCGTCCGTTGATTATTAAAGTAGCCTCTATCTCGGCAGCACGCATGCAGGTCTACTTCATAGACAACGAAGATTATTTCCAAAGAAAACCCCTCTACCGGGACGAAAACAACGAGTTTTTTGAAGACAACGATGAAAGAGGCATATTTTTTGCTCGAGGTGTACTGGAAACGGTAAAGAAGTTACGCTGGAAGCCCACTTTAGTCCATTGCCACGGCTGGCTCAGCCACCTGTTGCCCATGTACCTGAAAAAGGTGTACCGCGACGACCCGCTCTTTACGCATACGCGTGTGGTTGTTTCTTTATATAACGACCTCACTACAGAAACCTTTAATGAGAATATGCGCTCTAAAGTTATTGTTCCCGGTTTGAATAACACAGACATGGAATACCTGGAAAATCCCACGGCACTGAATTTGACCAAAACAGCCGTACAATATGCAGACGGAGTGATTATGGCCAGCCCACAGAAAGCAGACAGTGAACTTCGGGAATACATCAAATCCAGGAACATTCCGGTTCTTCCTTACACAAACCCACAAGCCCCTGAAAGCAAATACATCTCTGATTATAAACATTTTTACGATCAAATATTACGTACCAAATGACATTCAGGGCCGGCGGCCTTCTAATGGCTGCAATCTTTGCTTTATCCCTTACGTCCTGTATTACAGTTGACAACCGTATGGGATCTGATCTAATCCCATCCAACCATATAATGCATATTTATACTGCAGATTTTGAAGCTCCCATGTTCACAGCAATAGCTGACAGTCTGAATATGTCTTACCCGGCGTACCTGGAGTTTGGCTCCCTAAGTACGCCTATTTTTGGGAAAACAACCAGCGCCTGTGTGGTTCAGATTGCCCCCTATACCTACCAGAATGAATACGGGCCCGATCCTGTCGTACAAAGCATGTCCGTACATATCCCCGTAAGTGGATTTACCATATTTGATGCAGTGGAAAGGTATGAGCCACAGAATATATATGTTTATAAACTGGTTAAAGATCTTGACCACCTGCATGTATACCACAATTCTTTTTCTGCAGACTATATTGACCCCATTCCCGTTAACAAGCCCGGTCATGTCTATTTAGGAGGCGACACCTTGTACATTGAATTTAAAGAATCTTTTGCCTACGAACTGTTGCAGGCAGATTCCGCAGAAAGGGTCAACCCGGATGAGTTTGTAAAAAGATTCAAAGGCCTCTGTTTTGCGACCGAAGAATACAAAGGAATAGCACCCGGCGGCCGGATTAACTACCTGGATGTAGAAGAAGCCAGTATCTACCTTGATTACAAATCAGGCGACGGAGACAGCCTTGTTACCTATTTTTTCAACACCTACGATACCTTTTATAATATAGCCACGCACGAGTCTTCTCATCTGGCCAACAAAGAGCCGGACCGGCATCTGTACTACGAAGGCCTGGCCGGTGTTAAACCCTGCCTGGATGCTACAGCCCTTGCAGAACAGATTAAGGCCTGGGGTAGTAAACAAACTCCGCCAATCCAGACCAACCTCCTGCTGATTTCACGTGCGCAACTGGTCATGCCGGTTCCTATACCTGTTGACGGTGACTACTCCCAGGTAAACAACGCCCCCACCCAATTGTTCCCTTGTACATTAACTCCCAACGACACGTTGGTCATCCACAGTCCGCTCCGGGAAATCAATCAGGAAGAACACGGTGGATCCATGAACCGGACCCACTGGGAATATACATACGATATAACGTCTTACATTCAGGATCTTGTTAAAAAATCTGAACTTACAGAAAAAGACAACCTCTGGATTCTGCCCACCTATTCTTATACTACCACCCAAGGCGAAGTTTATCAGGTGGACAACTTCACTTACCGCAATACCATTTTTAACGGAAACCTGTCTGAAAGGCCTCCATACATACGAATTACCTACGCAGTATTGCAGCAATAAGAAAAAATAGTACCTTTGCACCCCCCAACCAGACTTCGTAGCTCAGCTGGCAGAGCAAATGACTCTTAATCATTGGGTCGAGGGTTCGAATCCCTCCGAGGTCAC
>DIRP01000005.1 GCA_002427525.1 Bacteroidales bacterium UBA5433
TTCTTCTCTTTTTATTTATTCTGTGAAGCCAATGCGATTGCATTCGCTCATCCAGGCCTGCCGGGAAGCTTCCTGCTCGGCATCTTTTTTAGAATATCCGATTCCTGTTCCCAGCTCACTTCCGTCTGTAACAACCGTAGCCTGAAAAGCAGAAGGTTCTCCCGGCTTTGGAGGCAACATGTGTACCTTAAACACCAGGGTTTTTCCCTTTTTCTGATACCGTTCCACCATCCGGGATTTAAAATCCGTTTCTGTACATTCCAACTCCTGCCAGTCTACAAAAGAAAACAAGTGTCTAAGCAAGATTTTTTTACACCTGGTAAATCCCCTGTCCAAAAAGATAGCACCGGCCAGGGCTTCAAACATATTTCCGGCCAGGTGACGGGAATTAAGATCCTTCCCTTTCACGGAAAGCCATTCGTGCATTGCTCCTTGTTCCGCTATTCTGTTCAGGGAATCCCGGCTTACCAACTTAGAGCGCATCTGGGTCAGGTACCCTTCATCTTCGTTTGGGTACCTCTTATAAACAGCTTCTCCTACCACAACACCCAGCACAGCATCTCCCAAAAACTCCAGTCTTTCGTTGGATTCTTTATTTTGTACTACAGCCGAACGGTGTGTCAGGGCAATTTTATAAAACTCCAGATTCCTTGGCCAAAAGCCAAAGCAATCGTGCAATGCTTTTCTTAGCTCTCTGTCTTTTGGTTTTTTATCCGCCAGACGGAAGGTCATTATTTACTCCATTTTTTTAATCAACAGACTGGAATTGTGCCCTCCAAAACCGAATGTGTTGGAAATGGCCACGCGTACTTTTCGTTCCTGTGCCTGGTTGAACGTAAAATTCAATTTGTAATCAATAGCAGGATCTTCTTCCTTGAAATTGATGGTAGGTGGGATCATGTCGCGTTCCATAGCACAAATGCAGGCCAGAATCTCTATGGCACCTGTTGCTCCCAGGGAATGTCCTGCCATAGATTTGGTGGCACTCAGGTTCATTTTGTAGGCATGGAGTCCAAAAAGGTCCCCAATGGCCTTTGCTTCTACAATGTCCCCCAGAGGCGTAGAGGTCCCGTGCAAGTTGATATAATCTACATCGGTGGGTTTCAGCCCGGCCTCTTCAATGGCCAATTCCATAACCCGGCGGGCTCCTTCCCCGTCGGGATGCGGAGCCGTTATGTGGTAGGCGTCGGCTGTCATACCGCTTCCCCCTACCTCGGCATATATTTTGGCACCACGGCGTTTTGCGTGCTCTAGTTCTTCAAACACAAGAATACCCGCCCCTTCTCCCATTACAAAACCATCCCGTGTTTTATCAAACGGTCTGGAAGCGGTCATATATTCAGCATTGTTTGTAGAAATAGCCCTTGCGGCGTTAAAACCGCCAATACTGGCCACGTTGATAGGTGCTTCAGATCCACCTGTAATAATGATGTTCGCTTTCCCAAGCCTGATAAGCGTAAAAGCATCGCTCATGGCATGGTTGGAAGTAGAACAGGCCGAGACGGTGGCGTAATTGGGACCCCGGAACCCGTATTTCATGGAAATCATCCCCGAGGCCATATCCGGAATCATCATGGGTACCAGAAAGGGGCTGAACCTGGGCTCCATACCACCTTCGTAAAAATGGCGGATCTCTTCAAGAAGTGTTTCAATCCCGCCAATCCCCGATCCTACAATTACTCCTGCCCTGTCCTTATCTATCGCATCCAAATCCAGACCGCTGTCTTTAAGCGCCTCGTCTGTTGCAATGAAAGCATATTGGGCAAACGGATCGTTCCTGCGGGCTTCTCTTTTTTCAATCCCGAATTTCTCCGGATCGTACCCCTTAATCTCGCACGCAAACCGGGTCTTGAATTTTTGGGCATCAAAACGGGTAATCAAACCGGCGCCGGATGTACCGGCAATTAAGTTGTCAAAATATTGAGGGACATTATGTCCCAGCGAATTGATAGTACCAATGCCGGTAATGACTACCCGTTTCAGTTGCATGTTGGTTGATTAATTATTCGGCTTTTACGTTATCTTCAATGTATTTGATGGCGTCGCCTACTGTAGAAATCTTTTCAGCGGCTTCATCAGGGATGTTGATGCCAAAAACTTCTTCAAACTCCATAATCAATTCTACGGTATCCAAAGAATCCGCACCTAAATCGTTTGTAAAGTTAGCCGTGGGGGTTACTTCACTCTCGTCTGCACCCAATTTATCCACAATAATTTGCTTAACTTTTTCTTCAATGTTAACTGCCATAATTAAGTGATTAGTTAATAAAAGTAACTTTAAAGCAAAATTACACGAACTTTGCAACCGACAAAGTAAAATAAATTATTTCAGATTACGAAATATCCTACTTCTCTGCCTTATGAAGAAAACAGTACTTTTAATTGTAACACAAACCCTTAGCCTCTTTTTATTGGTATCTTCCCATTTCTTGCAAGCTCAGGTCGTACGTGGCGGCTGTCCTTTCTATGAAGAGTTCCGCATCTTGACTTTAGAAGAACGTGAAGAGCTAACCATCAGAGAAATCCTGGCCGGAAACGTACCCGAATATATGAAAGGATTTGTTCAAATCACTACAAAACAAAAAGACCTGAACGGAAAAACACACCGTCTTACCCTGTTTGTCAAACCCGATTACCTGACAGTGCTGAGCGGTTCGATTCCCTTTATTGTCCCGCTTACTCCCATGGCGGCCGGCAAGATAGCCGATTCCCTGGATTGCACCCTGCCTACTCCAAAAATTGTGGATATTATTTACCAAAAAGCACAAGCAAAGGCAGAACCGTTCAATTACATCCCACGCGAATACCGCAACCTGGATCCGGATCTTTTCTTTGACCACTCACAGGTGATTTTTGCCCAGTTGAAGGCGGCAGGTAAAAAATCCGGAATGCTTACCGCCGGTACAAAAAAGGATGTCGTCATTACAAGAACTCCTCCCAACCCCTCCCGTACACACCATGTCATTATCTACGGATGGCACAGGCCGGACGGCACCCCCATTCAACCTGTATACGACGGACACATAAACACGTATGTAGATTACAGCCACGGTGTCCGCCTTGTTTCCAACAAAGTTCTTGTAGATGGAAAAGAATACCGTTTTCAGGAATTGCTGGAAGATCCCATTTTGTGGCCTCTGTTAAGTTATTAACCAACCAACAACATCTTTCTAACGGGTAAACCAAACCGTTTGTTGAAACCGGTTTGGTTTTTGCAGGTAAATGCATACTTTTGTAACTAACAGAAAAATCCTCCCTATGAAGACTTTAAAAATACTTCTGCTGACAACCTGCCTGGTGGGTTTTTCTTCTGTTGCAGCCGCACAATGGCAACCTGGTGCTGTTAATGAAACCGGTAATACTTCAATTGTACTTGGAACGGGAAGTGGGATCTCAGTAACAAAAATATCCGATCTCTATTTTGGTGACATAAAACCAGTATCGAAGTCCGGCGGTTCTATTGCCATTAACCCGCAAAACGGGGCAGTTACTATCTTGTCGGGCAGTTTTGTATTGTCAGGCAGCACCAGTATTGCCAGGTTTGATCTGCAAGGACCTAATGCACAAAGAAACTATTCGTACTCGCTCCCGGCAAGTGTTGTACTTAGAAACCCCCAGGGCAACACCATGACTATTAGCGATATGAGGGTGTATAAAAACCCTCAGTCCGGACAAGCTGGCCAAGGGAATAATACAGGTAGCGGTCAAACGAACAATCAAGGAAAAGCAAGCATCTACGTGGGAGGCACATTAAACATCAATGCCAATCAGGCCAACGGCGTCTATTCCAACACTTCAGACCTTAAACTGGTCATCATACTCCAATAAATTTGCAAACGCACAGGTAAATCAGCTACCGCACACCGCTTGCTTTGGTCTTAACGTCCATAACCAAATCTATAGTCTGAACCATTCCACCCTGCTCCACCACAAAGGTTCCTTTCAAATGCTGCGTGCCTTCACTTTGCACTACCCAGCCACTGTCTGTATTGATTGTTGACGTAGCCTGACCGCTGCCGGAAATATTTTCTATACGCTGGGATGCTTCCTGTTTTTTTGCATTGGGATCCGGCATGACTACAATAGTAGCCGTCAGCGATGCACAGTTCCCTTCCAGGGCTGTCAGCCGCTGCTGTACAGTAACCAAGGCTCCCAATTCTTCGCTTGTGTCGTCTTCTGTCCACACAGAAGGAACCGCCAGTAGCCTGCCCGGAAATTTAGTAAGCCCCGACTCCACTACGCTTTTTATGGTCGCTTCCTTGAAAATGGCTTTTATTTCCTCCATAGCCGTTGCACGGCGCCGGCGTGCGTATTGTGTGGCAAGCGTACTGTCTGCCTCGGCAAACATATCCTCCGGCACGGGAAACTGCTCCAGCACCTGCCCCAAAGGAGAAACAAGCATTTTAAAAGGTTTTCCCATCAAAGACCGTATGGCCTGGCTCATAATATCTTCGCCTTCGGAATCATATACCTTTGTCTGGCCTTGAGCTGAAGTGCGCAAAGTCACCCTTGTCAGGCAAGCCTCCACCACATACCCTTGTTCTGTTTCTTCTGCCAAAGTCACAACAGCTCCCAGGATCTGCTCAGATTCCGTAACCATATCACCCATCATGGGTACACGAAGGGTCGTGGTTTGGTTCACCTCCAGATTAACAGGATACTCCACCCCTTTGACCGGCTTAAATTCCAGTTTAATATTTTGACCCTGGAGTGCGAATGCAACAAAGACAAACAGCACGCTTAGTAAACGTCTCATAATCTATTTCTTTAAAATTTTCCCAAACTTACAAACTATTCGCTAATTTTGAAGACCTAAAAACCAACATTATGAATAGATATATTTTTTTACTTATGGTATTAGCAGGATCATTTGCTCTAACCGGATGTAACGGGGATGCCCAAAAATCTGCTCCCCTGATTGGGAAAAGCACAGCCGTCCCGGAGAGCGATTTGCTGAGTGCATCTGTGCTCAATCAGTTTGGCCGGGTTTCAGATCCACAGGTTTCTCCCAACGGGGAAAAAGTGGTGTACGGCATCAGCTACATTTCCGTAGAACAAAACAAAAGCAACCGGGAGCTCTTTGTTGTAAATACAGATGGCTCCAACAACCGCCAGATTACACATACTTCGGAAAACGAATCCAACGCCCGCTGGCTGGATAACAACCACATTCTGTTCCTAAGCAAAGGCAAGCTGTGGGTTATGCGTGCAGACGGAACGGGGAAAAAGCAAATCAACGGCACGGAACGCTCCATAAGCGCCTTTAGCCTTTCGCCTACAGGAGACAACATCCTGTTTATTTCATCAATCCCCTGGGGAACAAAGCCCACAGATCTGGACCCCTCCCTGGACAAAGCAACGGGACGTATCATTGATGACCTTATGTACCGGCATTGGGATTGCTTTGTAGAAGAAATCCCCCGTTCCTTTGTTGCTTCTTTTGACGGAACACGCCTGTCCAACGAAATTGACCTGCTGGAAGGCCAGCCCTATGAACTGCCCACACTCCCCTTTGGAGGTATTGATGAACTGAGCTGGAGTCCGGACGGGAAAAGTATAGCGTATTCCTGCCGCAAACTTACGGGAGTGGAATATGCCCTGTCCACCAATACTGATATTTATCTGTACAACCTGGAAACAGGCAGCGAGGAGAACCTGAGCCAGGGTATGATGGGTTACGATACAACTCCTTTATTCTCTCCCTGCGGTGAGTACCTTGTGTGGAACAGCATGGAACGTGGCGGGTACGAGGCAGACAAAAACCGCCTGATGTTGTATTCCTTCCGGGACGGTTCCATCAAAGACCTGACGGCCAATTTTCGTTACAATGTCAACAACGCCACATGGATGCCCAACAGCCGCGGGTTGTATTTCACATCCTGTGCAGAAGGCGTGACCCATGTATTTGTGCTGGACCTGGCCACAGAAAAAATTGGCCAAATTACCAACGACCTGTTCGATTGTGGTTCCCTGCAGGTAACAGGAGGCTCTTCCGAAGGGGAACAGCTCATTGGTACGTACGTTTCCCTTTCCATGCCTACAGAACTTGTCTCCATTGACCCTGTAACCGGTGCCTACACCCAGCTCACCCGGGAAAACAGCCACCTGCTGGACCACTTGACTATGGGACGTGTAGAAGAGCGCTGGATTACTACCACAGATCACAAAAAGATGCTTACATGGGTTGTATATCCGCCGCATTTTGATCCGGAACAAAAATATCCGGTCGTCCTGTTCTGTACAGGAGGGCCACAATCCGCCCTGTCGCAAAGCTGGTCCTACCGCTGGTGCCACCAACTGATTGCTGCCAACGGTTACATTGTTCTCCTGCCCAACCGCAGGGGCACCACCGCCTTTGGACAAGAATGGACAGAACAGATAAGCGGAGACTACCCGGGCCAAAATATGCAAGACTACCTGAGTGCCGTTGACCATATAAAACAAGAACCGTTTGTGAACGGGAACAAGATTGGAGCCGTGGGTGCCAGCTACGGCGGGTATTCTATTTTTCAGCTGGCCGGTTACCATAAAGAACGGTTCGCGGCATTTATTGCCCACGCCGGTATTTTTAACCAGGAGCACATGTACATGACTACGGAAGAACTCTGGTTCCCCCACTGGGACAACGGAGGGGCACCGTGGGACAAAAATCCCGTAGCCACGCGTCATTACGCACTCTCTTCCCACAAACAGGTACAGAATTGGGACAGACCCATCCTGATTACCCACGGAGAGCTGGATTACCGCGTACCGGTTGACCAGGCCATGGCCGCTTTTAATGCCGCAAAGCTCAACGGAGTCCCTGCCCAATTGCTTTTATTCCCGGATGAAAACCACTGGATCCTGAAACCCCAGAACAACATGCTCTGGAACCGTGTTTTCTTTGACTTCCTGGATAAATACCTAAAGTAATTTTTAGCGACTTTTTACATTTTGTCCTTTTTTTTACATACACAAGGTATAGATTTGAACTGTAAATCTTTAATACCTAAATATGTATGGAACTATCAATTAACAAAGTGGAGCTGATGGGACGCGTAGGAGCAGATCCCAGAATCGGGCAATCAGAAGAAGGAAGAAAAGTGATGAATTTCAGCCTGGCAACAGGAGAAGTCATCCGGACGTCAGACGGGGTTCTGAAAGAAGAAACTACGTGGCACAGGATTGTGGCCTGGGAAGGAAAAGAGATGGCTGTTTTTGATAAAGTAAAAAAAGGAAGCCGTCTGTTTGTAACCGGCCGTATCCGTACCAGTGTGTATGAGAAAGAAGGACAAACAAGGTACTTTCAGGAAATCCTGGCACAGTCACTCAGAGAAGTAACGCCGGATGGAAAAGTATCCGGTGCAGATTGAAAATTTGCTTACATTTGTAAGTTTGGAATAATACATTATGCCGCACACACTGTTTATTTACAACACCCTTTCTAGAAAAAAAGAGAAGTTTGAACCTTTGGTACCGGGCCATGCAGGACTTTACGTCTGTGGCCCTACCGTATATGGTGATCCGCACCTGGGTCATGCCCGTCCCGGTGTAGTATATGATGTTTTTGTACGGTTGTTAAAGGACCTGGGATATAAAGTCCGTTACGTACGCAACATAACAGACGTGGGGCATCTGGAAAACGATGCAGATACAGGAGAAGACAAAATCAACCGCAAAGCCCGTTTAGAAGAGCTGGAGCCCATGGAAATAGTCCAGCACTATACCATCCGGTACCACCGGGCCATGGATATGCTCAACACGCTTCCCCCTTCCATTGAACCGAGGGCATCGGGGCATATCACAGAACAAATTGCCATGGTACAGCAAATTCTGGACGCAGGAATGGCCTACGAAGTAAACGGATCTGTCTATTTTGACGTACAGGCGTACAGCAAAAAATACCACTACGGCATTCTTTCCGGTCGTGTACTGGAAGACCTGCAGGTGCAGACAAGGGACCTGGAAGGCGGAGAAGACAAACGCTCCCCTTACGATTTTGCCCTCTGGAAAAAGGCGGCTCCGGAACACATCATGCGCTGGCCTTCTCCCTGGAGCGACGGGTTCCCGGGCTGGCACCTGGAATGTTCCGTTATGAGCTCCAAATACCTGGGACAGGTTTTTGATATCCACGGCGGAGGTATGGACCTGCTGTTCCCGCACCACGAGTGCGAGTTGGCGCAGAATACTGTTACACGCGGTAAAAACAGCATCCGGTATTGGATGCACAACAATATGATTACCATTAACGGGCAAAAAATGGGCAAATCTCTGGGGAATTTTATCACGTTAGAAGAAATGTTCACCGGAAACCACCCACTCCTTTCCCGGGCTTTTGACCCTATGACCGTTAGGTTTTTCATTTTACAGGCACATTACAGAGGACCGCTTGATTTTAGCGATCAGGCTCTGATTGCCGCCGGTGCAGGTTTAAAAAGGCTGTACAGCGGACAGGCGCAACTGCTAAAGTTACCCGTAGACACCAAGGTGGCACCTTCTGAACAACTGCAAGGTATCGAAGCAAAAATTTACACTGCTTTGTGTGACGATTTAAATACCCCCGTGGCCCTGGCTGCGCTCTTTGAAATGGTAACCTGGATCCATAACGCTGTTGCGTCGGGCAAACCTGTTGCCCCGCAAGACAAAGAACAGGCCCTGCGCTTGTACGAACGTGTAGTAAACGGTATCTTAGGTCTGAAAGAAGACAAACAGCAAGACCAACAGCCTTTAGTTGAAGGATTGATGCACATGATCCTGGATGTTCGTACCCGGGCACGGGCCCAAAAAGATTGGGAAACATCGGATAAAATCCGCGACGGTCTGTCCGGTCTTGGAATTACCGTAAAAGACACTTCCGGCGGAACAGAGTGGGAAATATAAAACAGGAACTCTAAATAAAAAGAGGAGGGTTTACACCTTCCTCTTTTTATTTGGTGGCGCGTTTGGCGATCTTTTGTTTGCATGAAAAAATATCACGCGCGCACAGCAACCTTTCGTACTCTTTTTACTCAAAAAACATTCCACAATTTGTTTTTCTTCTCTCAAAATAGTTCGTTTTTTTCAATATTCAATAAATCAATGTGTTCGAAAGAAAAAAGGACGTTAATTTTTCTGGTTCACAAACGCAACCGGGGAACCTGAACTGTTTTTGGGGAATTTAAAGGACAAAATGGGGAAATATTCCCCGTTTTGTACGGCCGGGATTTCTTTTTAACTTCGTCTCATGAAACAAGATGCGGGTTTTAAACTAAAGATCATCTTCAGTTACCTGTTGCTCGTGGCCCTCGCTCTGGGGTCGGGGTGGTATGTTTACAAACATGTATATCCTTTCCTGTTTCAAAACGAAGACAGCCGGGAAGAAATCCTGGAGCGAAGCCTGCTTATAAGCAATTCCATTTCTTTGTTGTACGAAGCCGAATGGCTGGGAACCCGGTTCATCCAGGACCCTAAAGAAGAAAATTACAACCTGTACCGCCACGCACTCAACAAAGTAGATACCATACTTGACTCCCTCAGCCGGGCTACCCCGGTAGAACGTCAAAAGAAAATCCTGCAGGAAATTGACAGCCTGCTACTTTGCCGGGATACCAACATCCTGGACATTGCCCTCCAGCAACAGGAGTTGAGCCGGCGCAGCAAACAAGAAACCGTCGTTCAACGAGTAGACAGAGCCCTTCCACAGATTCCGCCCATGCCACAGGCCCCTGTGCTCTCAGAAGTCACCTCGCGCCCCACCCCTGCCGTTGTCGTGCGAGAAGAGGTCATTTACGACACCATCTTTACAGCTGTACAGCGACCAAAACAGACATTTTTTGAACGGCTGAGCCATGCTTTTGTACCAACGCGTATGCAGGACAGTATCATGGAATTCAAACAGATCCGGCGTACCGTTACAGACTCTCTGGTTCGGATGATCCAGCCTCCCCCTGTACAAAATGTTTCCAGAGCGTCTGACCGGGACACCATGGTCAGGGCCGTTATGCAGGTACTGGACCATGTGGAAGCAGAGCGGCAGGAACAGTTAAAAATCATAGGTACACGCCTGGAACAACTTATAGAAACAGACCGTGCACTAAATCTACAAATCAACAAATTGCTGGACGAATTAAACAAAGAATGGTTTAACTCCACTGCCCGCGCGCTGGAAACACGCAGGGCTTCCCTGGAACAAGCCGGCGCCTCCCTTTCTGTCCTGGGGGCAGCTGCTTTGTTTATCATCTTTTTATTTACCCTGCTCATATTTGCAGATGTAAATAAAAGCCGGAAATACCGCAAAGATTTGGAAGCGGCCAGAAACCGGGCCGAAGAACTTATGAAAAGCCGTGAAAAATTGCTTTTAACTGTTACACACGATATCAAAGCCCCCCTGAGTTCCATTGTGGGCTACCTGGACCTGCTGCGCCAACCGTCGGGAAAACACACCACAGGAAAAGCATCGGAGTACTTAAACCCCATGATGCATTCTGCGGAACACGTCATGGAGCTGCTGTCTAATTTGCTGGAATACTACAGGTTAGAAGCCCACAAAGTACAATTGAATCCTGTGGCCACTCCCATCCGGCAACTTTTTGAAGAGGCTTTGGCTGTTTTTGAGCCCGTTGCAGGAAAAAAAGGAATAGTTCTGAATTTGAAAACCAACATACCGGCCGGTATTTATATTGAAACAGACCCGTTACGCCTGCGCCAGATTATCATGAACCTGCTTTCCAACGCGGTGAAGTTTACAGAAAAAGGTTATGTGAGTTTGTACGGCTCCCTGGAAGAGCAAGAGCTCTTCTTTTCTGTTTACGATACGGGGATTGGTGTTTCCACCCAGGCCAGACAACACATTTTTGAAGAATTTATGCAACTGGACAGCTCCGGCCACCCTGAAAAAGAGGGCCTGGGGTTGGGGTTATCCATTGTGAAACATACCGTTGATCTTTTTAAAGGCAACATCTCTATTGCCGGAAACAAAGAAGGAGGCTGCACCTTTAGTGTAACACTTCCTGTCCGGATGGCAGAAGCTCCTTCCCACACAGAACCCCCTGTAGCTGTTCCCGCGACAGAAGAAGAAGCACCTCCCGGTCCCTTACGGGTCCTGGTAGTAGATGATGATCCGTCACAACGCGCCCTTTCCCTGGAAATGCTCCGCATGCTGGGACATCTGTCTGCCTCGGCCCAGGGAACACAACAAGCCTTAGAGCTGCTCAACATCCTGCCGGTAGATGTGGTACTTACAGACATCCGCATGCCCGGCGAAGACGGGTTTTGTTTGCTTGAATCTGTTCGTGCACTCAAAGACATTCCCGTAATAGCCGTTACAGCAGAGGGGATGTATCCGTCACACCATTATATCGAAAAGGGATTTGCTGCCCACCTGCCCAAACCGTTTATTCTGGAGCAGCTTAAAGAAATCCTGCACCGGGTTGTTCCCGGCGTTTCTTACACCTTATTTTCCCTCTCTGAAATGGGGCATATGCTGGACGGAGATCTAGAGGCTGTAACCCAGGTGCTGCGAGTATTCCACACCACCGCTCTGGAGGGTCTTGCATCCATGGAAAAAAGTCTGGAAGCTCAGGACTATGCACAAATTGCCGTTCTTGCCCACAAAATGCTTCCCATGTTCCGGCAACTGCACGCCCCGTTAGCAGACCAGCTGGCCCTTCTGGAGCGGACCGGCGGAAAAGATTCTGAAAAAGTACACTACGTAGTAGAGCAGGGACGAAAACTACTCCATATTATAGAGCTTCATTTTATTGTATAGCGTTTTACGATCAATGCCCAACAGGCGGGCTGCCCGGGTACGGTTGTTTCGGGTACGTGCCAGTGCCTCTGCAATCATCTGGCGCTCGTGTTGTTCTTTTAAAGTCTGGGCATCTTGTCCGGCAACCTGAGGCACTGTGCCTTTAAGGGGCAGGTTGCAGATTTCTTCCGGCAAATCGGTAGCCAGCACCAGCGGCCCTTCACTCAGCAAAACCGTACGTTTTACAACATTCAGCAGTTCCCGCAAATTTCCCCTCCACTCATAAGCCAACATAAGCTGTTGGGCTTCCGGGGCAAACCCCTTGATCTTTTTGTTCATCTGGCGGTTAGCGTACTCCAGAAAATGACCGGCAAACAACAGGATGTCCTGCCCACGGTCTTTCAAAAGAGGCATATGCAGCTGGAATTCGTTTATGCGGTGGTACAGGTCTTCCCGGAATTTTCCCTGCTCTATCATCTCTTTTAAGTCCACATTAGTGGCCGTAATAATCCGGATATTCACTTCTATAAGCTTAGAGCTGCCTACCGGTTTTATTACCCCTTCCTGCAAGGCACGCAACAATTGCATTTGGATATCCGAAGACAGGTTCCCCACCTCGTCCAAAAACAATGTGCCACCGTCTGCCGTTTCAAAAGCTCCTTTCTTATCGCCTATGGCTCCTGTGAACGACCCTTTGATGTGTCCAAATAACTCGCTTCCTGCCAAATCTCTGGGAATGGCCCCGCAATCCAGGGCCACAAACGGCCCGTCCCGCCGCAGGCTGTTCTGGTGGATGTGGTTGGCTACGTACTCTTTCCCCGTACCGCTGGCTCCGGAAATAAGTACCGATAAAAATGTAGGGGCTACCAGCATCATATGTTCATACAGTTTACCGGAAGCCGCACTCTCTCCTTTTATAAAAGGTATGCGTTCGTGCGGGCGGTCCTTTTTCCTGGTAATCTCGTTAATTTTCTCCCGCAACACTACCGGGTCTACCGGTTTTTCCAGGTAATCCACCGCTCCCAGCCTAATGGCCTGTACCGCTGTGTGGATATCTGCATACCCGGTCATAATAAATACGGCACTGTCGGGCGACGTTTCACGTATCCATTTCAGGAGCGTAAGTCCTTCTGTGTCGGGAAGACGCAAATCTGACAAAATAATATCGTACACCTGGGCCTGTACTGCCTTCATAGCTTCTCCTGCAGAGAGCACACTTTCCGCCCTGTACCCGACCTTGGTAAGCCACGTTTGCAACAGAGAATTGAAAGCAGCATCGTCTTCAATGATCAGTATTTTAACCATACATGCAAATGTAAAAAATATTTTTATGTATCTTTGCGTCGTCATGAGAGGCGCTATGTCAACTGTTTTTGTTTTTGCAGCCCTGCTGTGGGGAGTCCTTCCTGCTGTGGCACAGGTAAAAACGCAAAACGTTACCGTTAATGCAAGCCTTAGCGTAAGTTCAGCCCTTACTCTAACGCAGGAAGCAGCGCTTTTCTTTGGGTATTTCCAGCAAGGAACGGGCGAGTCAACAGTTACACTTACCGCTTCGCAGAACCCACAGCTTTCCACCACCGGCACCTTAACCATTCTTTCCACACAAGGTTTGTCACCGGGTATATTTCGTGTTTCGGGGACCCCCAATGCATCTGTTAATGTTATATACGAAAATTGGGTTCACTCTCTCTACAATGCCTCAAATAATAGTGTTAACATTTCCTATATCTGCAGCGCCTCGAACATTATCCTGAACACCTCGGGAATTGGGTATTTTTATATAGGAGGTACCATAACAATGTGGTGGAATCAACCGGAGGGAACCTATTCCGGTACTTACACCGCAACTGTAATTTACAATTAACCCCTGTTTCTCACTTCCTTCCTCCTCTCACCACGCCGGATAATAGAACAATAGGTGCGTTTGGTTGAAAAAAACCAGGCGTATGTTGAAAATGTTTTTATTTTCTGTACCAACAGCCCACTTTTGCCCGGCATTAAAAACACGAAATTATTTTTTTTAGTAAAAACCATTTAAATACACTCATTCATTATGAAAACAATGTTAAAATTTTTTACTTTCGTAGCAGTCCTTTTCGGATTTTCTAGTATTTCTTTCGCACAAGGTACACAAAGCACAGCTTCCGCTACAGCAGATGCAGGTGCCAGAATTATTCAACCGCTTAAACTTATTGCCACACAGGCCTTGGAGTTCGGAGATATCATTAAAGGAGAAAATACTGTGACAGTAGCTGCTAATGGTTCTAGAACTGCAACAAATCCCGATTTGTTACTGACTCTGACATCTGGAGGGAAAACCCCCCAAGCTGCTGAATTTGAAATAGAAGGTGAACCTGGTCTTGCTTATGTTGTTACTTATGAATCAAACGTTAAGCTGAATGGTCCCGATAGCGCCACAATGTCTGTTGAATCTTTTACAACTAATGCCACGCTCACACTTCCTAATGAAGGAACTACAGCAGGAAAGGACACATTCAATGTTGGAGCTTCTCTTACAGTTAGTGCAGACCAAAAACCTGGCGTTTACCATGGAACATTTGAGGTAACCGTTAACTACAATTAATCCAGCACAGTATATTTCCCCGGTCGCTCCTTTCGTATGAATGGAGCGTTTCGGGGAGAATTTTAGAAAAACAAGAACTTAAACGATAAAGAATACAATCATGAAAAAGCTCACACTTACACTTATTTTTGGTCTGTTATTTGCCGGGTTTACCGTGAGTCTGAAAGCCCAGGTAAGCGCAGCAGTCACAGCTAATGCCAGCGCAGAAATGGTTGAAGCCCTTTCCGCCGATGAACTGACAGCACTGAATTTCGGTCGCTTTGTGCCCGGATCTTCTACTGGTACTATTATTATTGACGCAACCGAAGCTCTGAACCGCAGTCAAACAGGTGGTGTAACCATTGTTACTGCCAGTGGCAATCCCGCTGCCGGAAAATTCGGAATCTATGGCATAGCCTCGCAAGTAATCAGCGTTACTCTTCCTGGTGACAATTCGGTAAAATTATTAAATGCAGCTAACGATGAATTGACTATAGCTAAATTTACCGTTTCAAATGCTAATCCCACTTTGGGTATGGATGGATCCGCTATTGTTTACGTAGGTGGTACATTAAATATTCCCGATAACCAAGCTGGATTAACAAAAGGCATTTTTACAGGAACTTATGCCGTAACTTTCCAACACAATTGATGCATAATAAAAGAGGTTCTTTTTACTCTGTATAAAACTTACAACGCTTCTTTTTTATGCAAAAAGAAGCGTTTTTTACAAATGTCTTACTTTTTGAGAGCCATGTCCACAAAGAAATACAGATTGAATTTATGTGCTTTCCTGCTGATTGCCGGCCTGTATTTTGTTTCTGTCCTCGCCGTTCCATTGGCTGCACAGGAACCGGAAGTTGTGGGTACGGTAACAGCCGAGTTGATAGAGGTCTTGTCGGCAGCCGAAGTGTCTCCGTTGGGCTTTGGAAGGTTTTTTATAGACGGTGAAGGGACAGGCCGTATTATAGTAAATGCCCTCCCCTCAACTTACAGAACTACAACCGGAAGTTCTGTCCACCTGGCCATGGGAGGCCATGAAGGCCCGGCAATTTATGAAGTCCGAGGCTATCCGGAAAGCACCCTAAGTATAACACTCCCGACTCCCGTACAAATTGCTCAAATAGAAAATCCGGCACATGTTATGACAGTGGATACCTGGACTATGTACCCATCGCAATCTCCCACACTGAACTCTGACGGTAAGCTTACCCTGTATCTGGGAGCCAGCCTGCAGGTAGGAACGCTGGCAGATAACCCTGTTGGCCTGTATTACGGTACATATACCCTTATTTTCTCATACAACTGACAGGCTATTTACATTCTCTTTTTACAGTTCAACACGTAGTTGTTATTTTTTATACTATATTTGTTGGACTGTATTTTTCTTAAACGGCTTACCATGCGTAGAATTAGAAATATTACCATTCTTTTGGTATTCTCTTTTTTAACAAGTGCCATAGCACCTGCACTTGGACAAGGGAACCTGCTTATCACCCCCCGTCGCGTTGTATTTGATGGTTCCCGCAAGGTTATGGAACTAAACCTGGCTAATACCGGCCAGGATACAGCACGATACAATATCTCGTTTGTGCAATACAGAATGACGGAAGATGGAGCATTTGAAGAGATTACAGAGCCGGATCCCGGACAGTTGTTTGCAGACAAACATTTGCGGTTTTTCCCCCGCACCATACTCCTGGGACCCAACGAAGCCCAGACGGTCCGCATGCAGGTTTTGGGAAGAGAACACCTGGAACCGGGAGAGTATAGATCCCACGTGTATTTCAGAGCTGTACCTAATGAGCTGGCACTGGGTGAAATAGATCCCAATGCAGATACAACGGCTGTAAGTATTCGGCTGATTCCTATTTTTGGGATTACCATACCGGTAATTATCCGAGTAGGCGATAATACCACAGAAGTAACTCTTTCAGACCTGGATCTTACGAAAGATGAAGAAGGAAAAATCCGTCTGGGGTTTACCTTTAACCGCACAGGAAACATGTCTGTGTATGGTGACATAAACGTAACACATGTGGCGCCCAACGGTCTGGAAACACAAGTAGGCGTAGTTAACGGAATTGCAGTCTATACCCCCAATACCATAAGAACATTCCAGCTACAACTGGCAGAATTGGAAGAGATTGATTACAGCTCCGGTAAATTACTTATTACCTACACGGCCCAGTCCGATGTCCGTCCGCAAACGTATGCCACGGCACAGTTGGATTTACATTGACCATGAATTACAAGCCGGTATTTCTGTTTATTCTTTTATTTGCTTCTTCTGTACTTTCCGCACAAAGCGGTCCTTCTGTGCAAAACGAAACAAAAGAGCTTAGGGTCACCATGGTCAGAAGCTTTCATATTGGTAACGTTATCGTCCAGGGATCGCAAGCACAGATTACTCTTTTAGTTGACAGAACGGGTATGACAACCCGGCAAACTTCAGGAAATATCATTACCCTGGATCAGGATTTTCATGCGGCGGAGTTGTATTTGGAATACGACGGAGAAAATACCCTTGTTATTACCAATTGCATTGCTCCCTCAAATGTGCCTTTGTTGGGAATCGGTTCTCAGGCAGGAGATGTAACGTTATCTGATATTACATTCCACCTTGAACCTCCCTTTGAAGTGAGTAAATCCCATCCTGTAACTCTTTATCTTGGGGGAACTGCCACATTAACAGGAGCCGACAGATTTCAAGGAAACAACTTCAACGGCAGTTTGCAGATTTCATTCATTTACGAAAATGCCGAGCCTCTTTAAGTGTTTGCAGAAACCGCAGGATATTTGTCCGGCAGCGTGCGCTCCTTGGGTGCAACAAAAGACCTGATTACCCACATAGTATAGCCAAAGTTAATAAGGAGCTCTCCGGCGCTTAAGAAACACAGGGCTGCCAGGACCTTAAAACGCGTTTCAACGGCAAAGAGCGGAAAAATGGCAAAGAGAGACGCTCCGGCTGTCAGAACAATCACAAAAAACAACAGGAACCATGCCGTTTTTTTCTTTGTCGTTTTGTATAGCCGGGCACTGCAACTCCACTGAAGAGCCAGTAATATAACAAGCCCCAGAGATGTCAACTGCACCACGTAGCCTTCCAGATGTTCTCTGAACAGCAGAAGGATAATAGATAGTACCAATGTAGCTGTTCCGGTAAAAAAGAGTTCCCGCAGGCTTTTGTTTCCTTTAATAATTTGTGAATCTTTGGCCTTATTTTTCGCCAGAAAATCTGTCCTGTTGATTCCCCATACCATAAAAACAGCTTCTCCACTTATCAGGAAAAGAATTGCCAGCAGAATGATATGTATAGAAGGCTTTACTAAAAGTAAAATACCGGCAATAAGGCTTACCCATACTCCCAGAAATGTAATATACAGGACCCTCTTATCAGGTGTTCCCATAAGAAAAGATTTTTTGAACTATAACAAATATAATAAAATTTATTGATTAGAGCGCAAGAATGTAAGAAAAAAGGCGACCTTTCGGACGCCTTTCAACGGTAATTGATTGCTGTAGCGAGGACGAGAATTGAACTCGTGACCTCATGATTATGAATCATGCGCTCTAACCATCTGAGCTACCTCGCCAAAAAAATCTGCGCTTCAAACTGCAGAGGTGCAAAAGTACACAATATTTTTGAACGTGCAAACGCCACCTCACTCCTCACCCAACTTCGGCCAAAGCAGCACGGTGGCATATACGGCAATCCCTTCTTCCCTTCCCACAAATCCGATCCGCTCTCCGGTAGTAGCCTTAATGGATATACACTCCTCGGCAACTCCCAATATCTGAGCCAGGACAGAACGCATACGGGGAATCATGTGTAGAATTTTGGGAGCTTGCAGGCACACGGTGCAATCTGCATTTCCCAACTGATACCCCGCATCCTGCACAAGATCGTAGGTTCTTTCCAACAAGACTTTGCTGTCGATTCCCTTATACTCGTCAGAAGAATCGGGAAAATGTTTCCCTATATCCCCGAACGCCAGAGCACCCAGCAATGCATCGCAAAGTGCATGGATAAGGCAATCTCCGTCCGAATGAGCTACACAGCCCAGCGGATATTCCAGTTGAATGCCTCCCAGAAAAAACGGGAGGTCCGGTGCCAGCCTGTGCACATCGTACCCGTTTCCTATCCTGGGTAATTTTTCAGTACGTGTTTTGCTTGTTTTCATAGACATACAAAAATAGCTATTTTTCCATATCTTTGTAAGTTATGACAAGAATTGCCATTTTCGCATCGGGTAGCGGCAGCAATGCCGAAAACCTGATATGTAATATTACGGAAGGAAAGGTAGTTCTGTTGCTATGCAACAACCCAAAAGCATTTGTTTTGGAACGCGCCAAAAAGCACCAGGTCCCGTCTGTCGTGTTTACAGCCGGCCAACTGGAACAAAAAGGCGCAACTACCCAACAAAAAAGCGTATTAGATATATTGCAGGCCTACCAAATAGATCTGATTTTGCTGGCCGGGTTTTTGTGGAAAATACCGCAGCACGTGCTGGATGCTTTCCCCGAAAGGATCCTGAACATCCACCCGGCGCTGCTGCCCCGGTACGGCGGCAAAGGCATGTACGGCAACAAAGTGCATGAAGCCGTCCTGAGCAACCTGAAATCAGGGCGCGACGTACCGGCAGTCGAAAACAGCACCGGCACCTCCGGTATTACCATTCATCTGGTAGATGAACACTACGACAAGGGCCGGATTCTGTTTCAGGCATCGTGTCCCGTGGACAGGACAGACACGGTACAAACGCTGGCACAAAAAATCCACACCCTGGAACACCGGCATTTTCCGCAGGTTGTGGACCAGTACATTGCCGGGCTGAAAAAGCCGGCCACAACAAGAAGAGCAACCACTTAATTAAATAATACCATGGCTTTCAGAATTTCATTTTTTCATACTCCCAAACACCGGGTTTTTGATTACAAACCCCTGTACTGGGACCCCAAGAAGGAAGAACTTGAAGAGCGCGTTCAGAAAACCCGCAGCCTGGTGGCGGCCCAAAAGAAAAACGAGAACAAACCCTATGTCCCGGGAAGCACCATCCGCGGCTCGTTTAGCAAAAGCCACGAAGTAAAACGAAGGTATCCTGCAAGACAAAAACTTATACGTAGCGTTGTCATTATTTCCCTTGTAATAATCATGCTGGCAGCCGTATACTTTTCACAGTCTTTCAGCTATTTTTTTAGGCTCTTCTGATGATCTCCGTACTTCCTTCACATATTGCCAGCCAGATAGCAGCCGGTGAGGTCATCCAGCGTCCTGCCTCGGTCATCAAAGAACTGATGGAAAACGCCGTCGATTCCGGTGCAGACCGCATTGATGTAGTCCTCACAGACGGAGGCGCGACCCTTATGCAGGTTACCGATAACGGCTGCGGAATGGATGCCCGGGATGCCGTTCTGGCCTTTGATCGCCATGCCACCAGCAAGATCAGAAGCGTGGAAGACCTGGAGGAAGTAGAAACTTTTGGATTCCGGGGCGAGGCACTCGCCTCTATTGCTTCCATAGCACACGTGCGGCTGCGCACCCGAAGGGAGGAAGACGAACTGGGCACAGAAATCACCCTGTCCGGCTCGGCAATTACCTCGCAGGAAGAGGTAGCCTGTGCCAAAGGCTCGGATTTTTGCGTCAGAAATTTATTTTACAACGTACCGGCACGCCGACGGTTCCTAAAATCGGAACAGGTAGAACTGCGCCACATCCTGGAAGAATTTTACCGGGTGGTACTTTGCCACCCCCGGCTGACTTTTACCCTTACCCACAACCAAAACACCCTGTACCACCTGCCAGCCGGCGATACCTTGCGTTCGCGCATTTCCGGTACACTGGGCAAAGAGCTGAATACCCAACTGCTGGATACCGGTGTAGAAACATCGCTTGTGTCCATCAAAGGATACGTAAGCCACCCCAAAGATTCCTACAAACGAGGAGGTCACCGGTATTTTTTCATCAACGGACGGTACTTTAAAAGTCCTTTCCTGCACAAAGCCGTAATGAACGCCTACGGAAAACTGCTTCCGGATGACAGGCTGCCCACCTATTTCATTTACTTCCGGACAGACCCTAAAATTATAGATGTAAACATCCACCCCACCAAAACAGAGATTAAATTTGAGGACGAGAACGTAATCTTTCAGATGTTGCAGGCCCTGGTCCGGGAAACACTGGGCCGGTATGCCCTGGGACCCAGCATTGATTTTGAAGTGGGCGCCATGCAGCACCACATACCCATACCTCCTGCCAAGGGAGAATACGTACCTCCGCCAAAAATTAAGTACGATCCGCTTTTTGACCCTTTTAAGGAAACGCAAGAAACTCCGGCTCTTTTCGAGGAGCAACCGGTGCAAACCTTTGAAACACCGGTAGTCCCCTTACAAAAAAGTTACGTGATGGTGCCTGTACCTCAGGGGCTTATGATTATTCATCGGCGCAGGGCCCTGGAGCGCATTTTCTACGAAGAACTGCTTCCCCGCTTTCAGGACAGACGGCCCGTTCCGGAAAAGCTGTATTTCCCTGTGGCACTGAACTTGCAACCCCCAATGTCTCTGCTCTTTGAAGAAAGCCGAGACCTCCTCCTGAAGATGGGATTTGAAACAGACGAGGCAAACAACATTACCTCCGTTCCCCCGGAACACCCCACTGACGAGGAGTCGGTAAGGGAATCGGTCAACGAACTGTTGTCCACCCTGCCGGAGAATGCGGAAGAAAATTACGGCCGGCAGCTGGCCGCAACGGTAGCCAGAAGGCTGGCAACAGCAGAAGCCGCAAGCGCCGGTAGCAACAGCTACCGAACGGATGCAGGTAACTACCGGACAGGTGACGGGGTAACAGCAGACCGGGTGCTGGTGGACAAGTTGCTCGCCTGCAAAGAGCCGGCGCTGACACCGGACGGTAAATCCTGCATGATTGTGCTTACAATGGAACAAATAGCAAAACACTTTACGTAAAGATTATGTACCAATACAACCAGGGCGGGTTCTTTGCCCGCATGCCGATTGTCATAAAGAATATTATTATTGTCAGTACCTTCATGCTTATCCTGACTACGATAAACAGGGAGTTCATGCTGGAGCATTTTGCCTTGTTTTTTCCCACGTCGCATTTTTTCAAGCCCTGGCAGGTAATCACGCATATGTTCATGCACGGCAATTTTACGCACCTGTTGTTCAATATGTACGCCTTGTGGATGTTCGGCTCGGTACTGGAACAACTGTGGGGACCTAAAAAATTCCTGCTCTATTTCTTTGTAACCGGACTGGGTGCGGCAGCCCTTCATATGGGAGTACAATGGATTAGCATCTCCTCCCTGGCACATAAAATTGCAGCGAACGGACCGGATACCATGGCTGCACTTAACCGGTACCGGATGATGGTGAACGTGCCTACGGTAGGCGCTTCGGGGGCAGTTTACGGAATCCTTCTGGCCTACGGCATGTTGTTTCCCAACAACGAGCTCCGCATTATTCTTACCCCCATTGCTCTGAAAGCAAAATATTTTGTCATCATATTTGCTGTCATTGAATTGATTCTGGGACTGGTCGGCGGCGGAAACGTTGCCCATTTTGCCCACCTGGGAGGTATGATTTTTGGGTTTTTCCTTATCCGCCGTTGGAAAAAGAAGAACAGAATGTACTATTAACCGCACTACTTTATGAAATACAGCCCCGACATATACCAACACCTGGATACCGCTGCAGACGTACTGCGCAACGGAGGTACCATCCTCTACCCTACAGACACCGTTTGGGGGTTGGGATGCGATGCCTGCAACGCCAAAGCTGTGGAAAAAATCTCGGCCCTTAAAAACAGAAATTCCCTGAAACATTACATAGTCCTGGCAGCCGATCTGAACATGCTGGGACGGTACGTAGAACAGATCCCGCAAGTGGCGGAAGATCTGCTGGAAGTGGCTGACAGCCCGCTCACGCTCATTTACCCGAAAGGCATCAACCTGGCCCCCGGAGTAGCAGCGGAAGACGGAAGCGTGGCCATCCGTATTCCCGGCCACGATTTTTGCCAATCCCTCATCCGAAGGCTCAAAAGGCCGCTGTTGTCCACCTCGGCAAACACAAGCGGAACGCATACCCCGGCCGTCTTTGCAGACATAGAGCCGGAACTGCTGCGGCAGGTGGATTGGGTTGCTCCTTCTTTTTTAGAGGCAGGTGCCACCGGCAGGCCGTCTTCCATTATCCGGGTGGGCCTCCAAAACCAGGTAGAAATTATCAGACCTTAACCCTATATACCATGCAAAGAACCCCCATTCAAATTCGGTTTAACGACATTGACATTCTGGGACATGTCAACAACGTGATGTTCGGACATTACTGCGATGTGGCGCGGTCGGATTATTTTTTGAATAAGACTTCCCCCATCACGGATTTTCAGAACGACAACAAAGTCCTCATACTGGTTCATACAGAATACGATTTTCTGGCTCCGTGTTTTTTTACCGATACCCTTTTTGTAGAAACCTACTTAGAAAAAACAGGAGAAAAAAGCCTGCATTTGTTGCAGGAAATTGTGGACGAACAAGGAAACGTAAGGGTCCGGTCACGCAGCGTGATGTCCACATTTGATAAATCTACCGGCAAATCGTTCCCCCTGGCAGGAGAATGGTCTTTTTCTGAATAATGTACTTTTTCTACTCCCCTCATATTGACACTCCGGAACATACGCTTTCCCCTACAGAAAGTGCTCATTGTACCCGGGTACTCCGGTTGAAAGAGTCTGATACGGTATATATTACAGACGGTAAAGGAACGCTGTGTACCGGCCGGCTGCTGGATGCCAATCCGCGTGGCTGCCGTGTGCTGATTACAGAGGTTGCCGAGGATTACGGAGCCCGTCCCTACCGGTTGCACCTGGCCGTTGCTCCTACCAAAAACACGGAGCGCTTTGAATGGTTTGTAGAAAAAGCCACCGAGGCAGGGACAGATACCATTACCCCGCTCATTTGTGAGCGTTCGGAAAGAAAAATATACAAAACGGAACGAGCAGAACGCGTAGCCGTTGCCGCCCTTAAACAATGCAAACGGGCACAAATGCCCGAAATCCGCCAACCTGTGGCATTCGCAGATTTTTTGCACTCCGGAGCCCTGGAAGGTGCCGGGGCAGCCATTGCCTGCTGCTTTACAGACGAGCCCCGAATACCTGTTACCCAATGGATCCGGCAGGCGGGAACGAATCTGGTTGTTTTGATTGGCCCCGAGGGAGACTTTTCCCCTGCTGAAATAACAGCGGCTATCCGTGCCGGATGTACCCCGGTGGACCTGGGGCCTTCCATACTGCGAACAGAAACGGCAGCCTTAGGGGTTGTTTTTCTGACTGCTTTCCATTTTCTATATTTGTAAAAACTATCTCTATCATGTCAACCCCTTTAACAAAACAACGCTACGTAGCACTTGATGTGCTACGGGGAATGACCGTTGCAGGAATGATTCTGGTAAACAACCCGGGCAACTGGGGACAGATCTATCCGCCACTGCGTCATGCTGCCTGGACAGGATGTACTCCCACAGACCTTGTGTTTCCGTTTTTTCTGTTTGTAGTAGGTACAGCCATGGCTTTTTCTTTTTCCCGCTTCCTGGAAGGAGAGGGTTCTATGAAAAACGCTTATGCGAAATTGTACAAACGGGCAGCCCTTATTTTTCTGACGGGGTTGCTGCTGCATGCATTTCCTTTTATACCCACAAGAAAGGTCGCTGACCTTACGTTTTGGGAAAACGTGGTGCGGTATTACTCCAACCTCAGGATTTTTGGGGTACTGCAACGCATTGCCATGGCGTATGCGCTGGGTGGTACGCTGGTTCTATGGCTTAAAAAGCCGAAGCGTATTTCCTGGGCTTTTGTGGCCGTTTTGTTATTGCACTGGATTCTGCTGTATGCCTTTGGCGGAGAAGACCCGTACGGACGGGAAACCAACTTTGCCCGCACCGTAGACCTCTTTCTGCTGGGTCCCAACCACGTGTACAAAGGGTACGGACTGCCCTTTGACCCGGAAGGGGTATTGGGCATGATTTCAGGTGCCGGAACGGTACTCATGGGATACATGGCCGGTATTCGCATCCGCAAAAGTCCGGAAAAAATCCACGCTATGGGGTCGCTCTACACGTGGGGTCTTGTGGCCCTGGGAGTCGGTATGGTGTGGAGTATCTGGTTGCCCATCAGTAAGCCGCTCTGGACAAGTTCCTACGTGCTATACGCCGGCGGATGGACCCTGTTGATGCTGGCCTTTTTCATTTACCTGATAGATATCAAAGGAAAAGAAAAATGGTTCCTGCCTTTCCGGGCTCTGGGGCTCAATCCGTTGTTTGCTTTTGTCCTCGCGGGACTTTCTTCCAAAATACTGGGAGGACTTGTGCGTTGGACAGCAGCAGACGGCACAAAATACAGCGCACTCAGCTGGTTGTACAAAAACGTCTTTGTGGCGGTGTTTGGGAACAATCCGGCCGGATCGCTTGCCTATGCCATTTTCTATGTGGCGGTCTTTACGCTCCTGGCTATGCTCTTGTACAAGAAAAAAATCGTTATCAAATTATAAACTTTCAAAAGAAAAAGATGAGAAAAAAACACCTGTTACTCGTTTGCCTGGTATTCCTTATAGGATTGCCCCTGCAGGCACAAATCCAACGCGGACCTACACGTGAAAAAGCCGATTACGAAGCGGCTGCACGGTTCTCCATGAAAAAAGTACGAAAAATGGTCTTCTCTACGGGTGTACGCCCCGTCTGGTTTAAAAACTCGGACCTTTTCTGGTACACATACAAAACACCTCAAGGCGAGAGCTGGTATGTAGCAGACCCGGTAAAAGGTACACAACAAGAACTTTTCGACCGCGTACAGCTGGCCGCCGACCTTACCCGCATCGTAAAAGACCCCTTTGATGCACAAAACCTGCCTCTTAAATCACTCAAACTGAAGGATGACAACACGTTCACCTTCTACATTCAAAGCTCCGAGATGGTGGAGAAGAAGGTGAAGGGTGAGAAAGTGAAGGGTGAGGAAGTGAAGGGTGATGAGAAAGTGAAGCGTGAGGAGGAAGGAGTGACGGCTGATGACCCACAGATGCGTGCCGGGATGCCCTCCGGCAGGCCGGGAGCCGCAGGCGGCAAAGAGCCTCGGCTTTTCCATTTTGAATACGCCTGGCGTACCAAAACCCTCACCTGGCTGGAAGACAAGGAGAAAGAAGACCCCGTCCCCATGTGGGCCAGCATCTCGCCCAACAAAGAGTACGTTGTCTTTTCCCGCAATTTTGACCTGTACTGGATGGACTGGGAAAACTTTGAAAAAGCCCGCAAAGACGATAAAGATTCCACCATTGTAGAACACCGCCTGACCACCACCGGCACGCGCGATTTCCCCTTTGGTTCCGGCTCCGAGGACTTCTACGCAGATTCCACGGAATTGAACAAACGCACCGGCCTGTACGGCCTGTTATGGAGCCCCGACTCCCGCCATTTTGTCCTTCAGCGCTCCGATGCTACCAAAGTAAAAGACCTGTTTGTGATCAATATACTGGCAGAGCCTCGGCCCAAACTGGAACGGTACAAATACGAAATGCCGGGTGAAGAAAACATCCCGCAAGAATCCCTGGTGTTGTTCAACATGGAAGACAAAACATGGAAAAACATAGAGACGGCCGCTTTCAAGGATCAATCCCTGAGCCTGGTGTACAAACCTATGGAAAAACGTACTATGTCTGACGAGTTCCGCTTCAGGGTATGGCAGGGAGACGCCAACGGGTTTTACTTCACCCGTACCAGCCGCGACCTCAAGCGCATTGACCTGTGCCGTGCCGAGATTGACAAAGACACCGCACTGACCATCATAGAAGAACGCCTGAACACCTACGTAGAAACAAGGCAGGTGGAACTGGTAAACAACGGCAAAGAGTTGATCCATTGGTCAGAACGTACCGGTTGGGCTCACCTGTACCTGTACGACAACCAAGGCAACGAAAAGAACGCCATTACCTCGGGTCCCTGGCATGTGGAACAAATCCTCGGTGTTAACGAAGCTACCCGTACGGTTTATTTTACAGCCTGCGGCAAGGAACCGGGTATTGATCCCTACTACCAGTTCGTTTACTCCGTACGCCTTGACGGCAGCCAGCTGCGCCTGCTCACGCCCGGGGATTTCCACCACACGGCAGACCTGGCAGACAGTCGCAAATTCTTTGTACTCAACCGCTCCCGCGTTGACGCAGCTCCTGTATCGGAACTGTACGATGTGACCGGTAAAAAGCTGCTTACCCTGCAGGAAACAGACATCAGCCTGCTGGAAGAAGCCGGATACAAATACCCTGAACGCATTAAAGTGAAAGCCGCCGACGGCATCACCGACCTGTACGGCATTATGTACAAGCCTTTCAACTTTGACCCGTCACGTAAATACCCCATCATTACGTATGTATATCCCGGCCCGCAAGTAGAAGGCCCCGGACAAAACTGGAGTTACTCCATGGACCGCCTGGACCGCCTGGCTCAGGTAGGATTCATAGTGATTACCGTCGGAAACCGCGGAGGCCATCCCAGTCGCTCCAAATGGTATCATAACTTTGGGTACGGAAACCTGCGCGACTACGGACTGGAAGACCAAAAATACGCCATTGAACAACTGGCCGCCCGCTATCCGTTCATTGACGTATCGCGCGTAGGTATTCACGGCCACTCCGGCGGAGGGTTCATGTCCACGGCCGCTATCCTGCAGTATCCCAACTTCTTTAAAGTAGCCGTTTCCTGTGCAGGAAACCACGAAAACAACATATACAACCGCTGGTGGAGCGAAAAACACCACGGCGTACTGGAAGAAATCACCGCCAAAGGAGACACCACCTTCAAATACAACATTGGAACCAACTCGCAGCTAGCCAACAAACTGCAGGGAAGGTTGCTGCTTATCCACGGCGATATTGATAACAACGTACACCCGGGCAACACCCTGCGCGTAGCCAACGCCCTTATCCGCGCCAACAAACGGTTCGACATGCTTATCCTCCCGGGCCAGCGCCACGGCTTTGGAGACATGCAGGAGTATTTCTTCTGGAGGATGGCAGACTACTTTGCCCGCTACCTGCTAGGCGACTACGAAAATACCGTAGACATCCCGCAGATGTATAATGATTAATTACTACGCAGCCTGTTGCTTACAAGAGCAGTGCCTGTTAGCAAAAAGCCGTCCTCTTCCGGACGGCTTTTTTTGGCGCTTTTGGCGTGCCTTTTGAGCGAAGGGTAGTAAGTG
>DIRP01000013.1 GCA_002427525.1 Bacteroidales bacterium UBA5433
GGGGGGCGGTTGTTTTACCTGGGAGCCGGAACAAGCGGCAGGCTGGGTATTCTGGATGCCTCTGAAATACCTCCAACTTTTGGAGCGCCCTACGATCTTGTAATCGGCCTGATTGCCGGAGGTGACGGTGCTATCCGAAAGGCAGTGGAACAAGCCGAGGACATTCCGGAAGCCGGATGGGAAGATTTGTGCAAACACCACATTGGAACCAACGATGTAGTGGTTGGTATTGCCGCATCCGGTACTACTCCCTACGTTATTGGAGCCTTACGCGAGGCCCGTAAGATGGGCCTGCTAACGGCATGCATTACATGCAATCCCGGGTCGCCTGTGACAAAAGAAGCAGAAATAGCTATTGTGCCGGTAGTAGGGCCCGAATTTGTTACAGGATCTACCCGCATGAAATCAGGAACGGCTCAAAAACTGGTACTGAATATGATCTCTACGGCTGCCATGATCCGGCTGGGTCATGTGGTAGGGAATAAGATGGTAGATATGCAGCTGACCAATGCAAAGCTTGTGGAAAGAGGAACCCGGATGATTATGGAAGATACGGGGATTGAGGATTATGAAAAAGCACGTGGTCTTTTGTTGCAATACGGTACGGTACGGGCAGCTGTGCAAGCCGTGAAAGACAACCAACATGTTTGAACCGCGCTACGTTTCCGATTTGCTGCAAAAGGCGGTTGATGCCTTTGCCCGCCTTCCGGGAATTGGTCCAAAATCTGCACTCAGGATGGCCTTGTACCTGCTTAAACAGGAAGAGGCCGAGGCGGAAAATTTAGCCGACAGCATACTGGAGTTGCGTAAAAAAGTAGTGTATTGCTCTTCGTGCCGGATGATATCGGATGCTCCTTTGTGTCCTGTATGTTCTCATCCGCAACGTGAACAAGGTGTCATCTGTGTGGTGGAAAACGTGCGGGATGTCATGAGCATTGAGAATACAGGCAGCTACAAAGGACTTTACCACGTGTTGGGGGGAATTATTTCTCCCATTGACGGAATAAGTCCGGCGGACCTGGCCATTGAGCCTTTGTTGGAAAGACTGCAGAAAGGAAACGTTCAGGAGGTAATACTGGCCCTGAGTACCACAATGGAAGGGGAAACAACCTGTTTTTACCTTTACAAAAAAATGGCTCAGTTTCCTTTAAAAATAACAACTATAGCACGCGGCGTAGGGTTTGGTGACCAGTTGGAATATACAGACGAACTTACCCTGGGCCGTTCCATTGAAAACAGACAACCTTTTAAACCGGAATAAATTAACCGGATCAACTACTTGTTTATGGAGCATACTTTTCCCCTTTCATGGCTTTTGATTTCTTTTGCCGCCTATACGGCCCTGCTTTTTTTAGTATCATGGGTAACATCCCGCAAAGCCGACAGCAATTCTTTTTTTCTTGGTAATAGAAAATCTCCCTGGCCCATTGTGGCCTACGGTATGATAGGTACTTCCATCAGCGGAGTAACTTTCATTTCTGTTCCGGGTAATGTAATGAATGAAAATTTTTATTACCTGCCCCTTGTCCTGGGTTTTGTTATTGGATACATTGTCATTGCCCGGGTACTGTTGCCCCTGTATTATAAAATGAACGTAACTTCTATCTATTCCTATTTAGAAGAAAGATTTGGGTTCACAACGTACAGAACGGGTTCTGCTGTTTTTATGGTTTCCCGTGTATTGGGGGCTGCTGTAAGGATCTTTATAGTAGTTCTTGTATTGCATACGTTTTTACCGGCAGGTTCCGTTCCTTTCTGGATTGTGGCTGCTGTCTTTATGCTGCTGATATTTCTTTATACATTTAAGGGAGGGGTCCGGACTATTATCTGGACAGACGTGCTGCAGACTACTTTTATGCTTTTGGCTGTAATATTAACCGTAATTTCCATATCCAGGGCTATGGGATGGAATTTTACCCAGATATCACGTGCTGTTATTGCTACTGATTATTCGCGCTGGCTTAACTGGGATTGGAGTGCTTCCAACAACGCCCTCAAACAATTTATAAGCGGTATATTTATTACGATTGTGATGACGGGGCTGGATCAGGAAATGATGCAGAAAAACTTATCCTGCAAGGACTTGAAATCGGCGCAGAAGAATATCTATTCCACCAGCCTGATTCTGGTTGTTGTAAATGTGCTGTTTTTAACCCTGGGAGCTGTTATGGCCATTTACGTTAACGAACACCTTGGCGGCATGCAGGGAATCGGGCTGGCAGATGCCACGGGGGTTTTTAGTAAAGCACAGACAGATAAACTGTTTCCTGTAATTGCATCGCAGTACCTGCAATTGGGGGTGGGGCTGTTCTTTATAATTGGGCTCATTTCTGCTTCCTATCCCAGTGCCGGAGGGGCTTTGACTTCCCTTACCACTTCTTTCTGTATTGATTTTCTGAATTTTAATAAAAGAGATGATATCAACCAGGACAAAAAAGACAAAATCCGAAAAACAGTGCATGGAGCTTTTGCCATACTCTTTTTTCTGATCCTGCTTGTATTGTATCTGGTAAACAACCAGGCCATCATTAATTTAGTCTACTTGTTGGCTGCCTATACGTACGGACCTTTGCTGGGCTTTTTCTTCTTTGGAATCCTCACCAAATACCGTATAAAAGATAAAGTAGCTCCGTACATTGCCGTGGCTTCTCCTGTTTTATGTTACCTGATTGACCTGGCACTTAAAACATGGTTTGACTTTGGATTGGGTTTCACCGTTCTGATATGCAACGGCCTGTTTACATTCTTTGGTATGTGGCTTTTCAGGGAACGGGAAGGGGAGCGGTCTTCTGCTTCAGCCAGGCCGATTCAGTAAAAGTAAGAAACGGCGACAGCGTATCGAATACATGTCGGTTGTATGCATTCAGCCAGACTATTTCCGAACTGTCCAGCAGTGCAGGAAGGAGAGGGGATGTATCTATGTGGCATAAGGTCATGGTCTCAAAACCCAGCCACTGTCCAAATTCGTTTTCTTTCAGGACATTGCATAAGAGGATATTCTCGTGCCTGACGCCGTGTGAACCTTCACGGTAGAGCCCCGGCTCGTTGGAAGTGAGCATGCCCGGCAGGAGGTCCTGGTCTTTCCAGGTCATCCTTATATCCTGGGGTCCCTCGTGTACACATAGAAAATGGCCGATTCCGTGTCCTGTTCCGTGGCCGTAATTCCTGAAATGCTTCCAAAGCGGTTCCCGGGCCAACATATCCAGGTGTGTGCCTTTTGTACCGGCCAGGAACACGGCTGTACTCAGAGCAACCATTCCTTTGAGGGCTATGGTGTAATCTTCCCTTTCTGTTTGGGATACAGGTCCCAGAGGGATGGTACGCGTTATGTCCGTAGTGCCCGACACGTACTGGCCACCCGAATCTATCAGGTAGAGGCCTTTTTTTTCCAACAGGCTTCCGGCTTTTGTACCGTGGCTGTAATGGGGTAATGCCGCGTTGGGACCGTAAGCAGAGATGTACTGAAAACTGTCTCCCATAGCGTTTTCTGATAAGCTACGTATCCAGGAAAGTTTTTTGGAGGCATCTTGTTCTGTCAGGGTTTTGCCGGCTTCCAGTTCTGTTTCAAGCCAGAAAAAGAAACGTTCCATGGCAATACCGTCGCTCAGGAAGGCTTTTCGGAATCCGTTAATTTCAATGGGGTTTTTGATGGCTTTTTTCAGGATGACAGGTGAAGGAATATCCCGTATGTTTTCCAGTCCCAGGTGGGCGGATAATTGGGTAAAAGTGCTGTAATTTAGCGTGTTGCCATCTGCCATAATTACAGAATCTTTGGGAAGCTCCTGCAAAGCCTGCGCCAGCGAAGCATAAGGAGCCGTGCCAATTCCCCGGGTATTCAGGGCTTGTTTTACATCGGCATTTATTTTGCCGGGGGTGGTAAAGAAAGTAGCTTCTTCTGTGCCAATAAGGGCGTAGGAAATGGCTACCGGGTTGTAGGGAATGTCGTGGCTGCGGATATTAAAAAGCCAGGCAATCTGATCCAGTCCGTTCAACAAAATATGGGTACATCCGGCGCGACCGATTGTTTCTCTAAGACCTTCCAGTTTGTCTTTTGCATCCAGTCCGCTGTATTCTTTTTCCAGCACAAATACGGGAGTTACGGGAAGGGCAGGCCGGTCTGTCCAAAGTGTATTCAGCAAGTCATTCTTGTTGTCCACGCTGCCGTGAAGAGGAATTAAAGCCTCCTGTAATGCTTGTACTTCCCGGAAAGACATACACCCACCGTCAATCCCTACAACGGCACCGGGAGGCATATTATCAGCCAGCCACCGGGGATAATCTACGGCTTGCGGAACACGCAGGGGATGGATTTCAAATTCTGTACCTTCCAGTTCCAGGCGTGCCTGGATGAAATAGCGTGTATCCGTCCACAGTCCGGCATGTGTATCGGTTATTACAACCGTTCCGTAGGAGCCTGTAAAGCCCGAGATCCATTTTCTCTGTTGCCAGCGTTCCGGAAGGTATTCGCTGTTGTGCGGATCTGTTCCGGAAACAACAACAGCGTCCCAACCGTATTCCTGCATAAGGGAACGCAACTGCCGGACTCTTTTGTTTATATCCATGATATTACTTTGTCTTAAATAGATTTGCTTTTAACTACGTGCCTGTTAAATAGTACCAGTCCGATTACGCTGGTAAAACCAATGCAGCTGAACAGCAGCCACAGGTAATCCGGCCGGCCCATGTTGTCCACAAAATGGTTGTACAGGGGGGCACCAATGAAACCTCCTACAAAACTGCCAATGACGCTGCAAAAGAAAGAATAGCCCATATAAAGGCCTTTTTTGTCTGCCGGAGCAATCAATCCTACAAAGGAGTTGAATTTTGGGTGGGCAGTCATCTCTCCCAATGTAAAAACTACACAACCGGTAATGAAAACCCAGGCATTTCCGGAAATGGCCAGGATAGCCATACCGAGGGTGCCCAGAGCAATACCTGCAATGATGGTAGGCACAGCCTTGAACTTGTTAACAATTTTAGATACAAACAATTGCAGTACAATAATTACACCGGCATTAAGTACCGTCACGTGTTCCACATCAAATGCCCAGGTTACGGGTTTGTTGGTAAACAAGGAAAGAAACGAATTGACTGCCTTGTTTACGGGAGCCATATTCATATGTTCGCTTACGTACCACAAGACGGTGCCGTACATTTGGAAATACATAATCCAGAATCCCGAATAGATGAGAATCATAAGAATGAACCTTCTGTCTTTAAATACAGAAACCAGGTCTTTTATAATTTTTGCAAAGGAACCGTCTTCACGTTTGCGTACCGGTTCTTTGTATAAAAAAATGTTCATCAGCAGCAGTATTACTCCGGCGGCGGCGGCCATCCAGAATACGTAGCTGTAGGAATATTTTTTTAGCGTAGGAACGAGTAGGAGGGGGAATAAAAAAGCTCCCAGGTTGATGGCCCAGTAGAATATACCAAAGCCCAGCGTAGAGTTTTTTTCTGTAGTTGAGTGGGCAATGGTACCGGAAATCACCGGTTTGAACAATCCGGCGCCAACGGCCATGACAACGAGCGAAGCAAACACCAGCCCGTAAGAAGTCATACAGCCTGTAAGAAAATAACCCAAAGTCAGGCATGAGAACGCAATCATAAGCAGGTTCCGGAAACCGTATCTGTCTGCCAATGCTCCGGCAAATAAAGGGATGAAGTACAAAAGCGGAGGGATGGTTCCCATGATGGCTCCTGCGGCTTCTCTGGAAAAGCCCAGACCTCCCTGGCCGGGAGAAAGAACCAGGTAAACAGACAGAATGGAGAGCACACCGTAGTATGCTCCTCTTTCAAAGAACTCCATACTAATGGCCGTCCAGTAATTTTTTGGAAAGGAACGGATTCCGGATTCAGGTTTTTTCATAAAAATACAGGTAAAAATGGAGGTGTAAAGTTACATTCTTTTGATAATTAAAAAATAACGTTTACTTTTGCAACCCCTTATAAAGGGATTACAAATAAAGTCTAACAACCTAATTCTTACTGAAATTACTTACATGGCAAAAGAAAAAGATTTGTCCCCCAAAAAAACCCTTGCAGATTTGCAGGATCCGGATGAAATCATTATCCGGGAAAAAGAAACAACAGAAGATTACTCAGAAGAAGTTTCTGAGGTAACAAGTGCTCCTAAAAACAAAATGAGCAATGCATCTGTTCCGGTTGATTCATTCAACTGGGATGTGTTTGAAAAAGAAACCGTTTACGATACCGACAGAAGTGTTATTGAAGAACAATACCTGCAGACACTCAACAAGGTTATTGAAAATGAAATTGTAGAAGGTACCGTTGTTGCCCTCAATAAAAGAGAGGTAATTGTTAATATTGGATTTAAGAGCGAAGGCGTTATTTCTATTAACGAGTTCCGTTACAATCCGGAACTGGCTGAAGGCGACAAGGTAGATGTGTATGTAGAAACAGCGGAAGACAGGAAGGGACAGTTAATTATATCACATAAGAAAGCCAGGTCATTGCGTTCCTGGGATCGCATTAATGAAGCCTACGACAAGGATGAGATTGTCAAAGGCTATATTAAATGTCGTACTAAGGGAGGTATGATTGTAGATATATTTGGGATTGAGGCATTCTTGCCGGGATCTCAGATTGACGTCAAACCTATTCGTGATTATGATATTTACGTGGACAAGACCATGGAATTTAAGATTGTCAAGATCAACCATGAGTACAGGAACGTAGTAGTATCACACAAAGCATTGATTGAAGCTGAACTGGAAGCCCAGAAAGCAGATATCATTGGCAAACTGGAAAAAGGACAAATTCTGGAAGGAACTGTTAAAAACATTACTTCTTACGGCGTATTTGTTGATTTGGGAGGTGTTGACGGATTGATTCACATTACGGATCTTTCCTGGGGCAGGATCAACCATCCGGAAGAAATTGTCCAGCTGGATGAGAAAATCAATGTGGTTATCCTGGATTTTGACGATACAAAAAAACGTATTGCTCTGGGGCTGAAACAGCTTACATCGCACCCATGGGATGCTTTGGGTGACGATATCACAGTAGGTACCGTGGTCAAAGGCCGCGTGGTAGTTATTGCCGATTACGGAGCATTTGTGGAAGTACAGCCCGGTGTGGAAGGTTTGATTCACGTTACCGAGATTTCCTGGTCATCGCATTTGCGCAGCGCACAAGATTTCCTGAAAGTTGGTCAGGAAGTTGATGCCGTGGTACTTACCATTGATAAAGAAGAAAGAAAGATGTCTTTGGGAATCAAGCAACTGAAACCGGATCCCTGGGCAACAATCAATGAAAAATATCCGGTTGATTCCAAACACAAGGCTGTTGTCAGGAATTTCACAAATTTTGGAATTTTTGTAGAACTGGAAGAAGGCGTGGAAGGGCTGGTTCATATAAGCGACTTGTCCTGGTCCAAAAAAGTGAAACATCCTTCTGAATTCACCTCCATTGGAGAAGACCTGGAAATTGTTGTATTGGAAGTTGATCAGGAAAACAGAAGGCTTCGTCTGGGTCACAAACAACTGGAAGAAAACCCCTGGGAGGTTTTTGAAACTGTATTTGTTGTCGGGTCTGTTCATGAAGGTACCGTTACCCAATTTGCAGACAAGGGAGCTACCGTTACCCTGCCTTACGGCATAGAATGCTTTGTAGGACAAAAGAATCTTGTAAAAGAAGACGGGTCGGAAGTGGCTATAGAAGAAAAACTTCTTTTCAAGGTACTTGAATTCAATAAAAACAGCAAACGCATAACCGTGTCCCATACCCGCACATGGGAACAGGAACCCCAAAAAGAACCTGTCCAGAAGGAAAAGACAGAGACGGAAGCAGAAAGCACCCAGAAGGCAGTTAAGAAATTGAAAGCCAACCTGGAGAAAACAACGTTAGGCGATATTTCCGAACTGGCTGCCCTTAAATCAGAGATGGAACAAAATGCCGCTAACGCTGACTAGTTTGGGGTGTGCATCTGCACTGCCTACCAAAGAGAACTATTTTACCGCTCACGTATTGTATATACGTGGGCGGTCTTTTTTATTGGATTGCGGAGAAGGTACACAATTGCGTCTGAAACAGCTGGGTATTTCACCAAGTGCGGTGGAGCGGATTTTTATTACACACCTGCATGCAGATCATGTGCTTGGTTTACCGGGTATGTTGTCTTCTATGCATTTGCTGGAACGAAAAAAACCGCTTTACGTATATGCACCGCAAGGATTGGAAAAGCTGCTTTCCTTTTATTTTGATTTTTTGGGAAGGGAAGATTCTTCATTTCCCATCATTCACGAAATAGTGGAAGGAGAAGGGGTCTTCCCGATTTATGAAGGAGAGACAGCCACTGTTTTTGCTTTTCCCATGAACCATAGTATTCCTTCTTACGGATACTTGTTCCGGGAAAAACCCGTCCGTAAGAGTAAACCCAGGTCTGTTGCATATTGTACAGATACAGCTCCGTTTCCGGAACTGCCCGGTTGGGTGGCGGGAGTAGATTTGCTGTTCCACGAAGCTACCTATTTGGAAGAAGACAGGGAGGCTGCTGTAAAATACAAGCACAGTACAGCCCGTCAGGCAGCCCAAACAGCCAAAGATGCCGGGGCAGGGAAATTGTTGCTGGGGCATTTTTCTTCCCGGTATAAAGAAAACCGGGCCTTTTTGGAGGAGGCCCGGCCGGTGTTTCAAAATACAGAACTAAGTCTGGAAGGATCTACTTTTACAGTGCCCAGACAGTTTACTAACGATTATTGAAACATGGGTTGTATAATCCCAAACAGGACGTAGGATACAATAAGAGTTACCACAATATTAAACCCTTGTGCTGCAATAAAGGCTTTTGCCGGTTGGCGGTTTTCTTTTGAAAAGATTTCTTTAAAGCGCGTTTCCAGACCAATGCATACAAAGGCAATGCTGAACAAGGTGTTGCTGAATCCCTTGGTAATTTTGCCTACTTCTTTGGCCGACTCAATACTAAAAAAGATACTGAAAACAAGTGATGCGAGTATAAAGCCTACCACAAACTTGGGGAAGCGGTCCCAAATGATTTTGAGTGTGGGCTTTTCCTGTCTTTCTTCTCCTTTGTATGTCCAGTAAAGGGCAATCAGGAATGCGGCAATCCCCAGCAACACGTTTTGTGAAGATTTCACAATGATAGCTGTCTGCGCAGCTTGTTCGCCCAACATGGTTCCGGCTGCCGCTACGGCTCCCGTAGTATCTATGGTTCCTCCCAGCCAGGCTCCCGCCACGTCGGGTGACAAGCCCATGAGGTTGGACAGCCAGGGCAGCAGGTACATCATGGGGATGGCGACGACCAGGACAAGCGAAATAACAGTGGAAAGTTTTTTGTTATCTCCCTCGATGACACCGCAGGTGGCTATGGCAGCGGAAACACCGCAAATGGATACCCCGCTGGCCAGCATAGTTGCCATTTCGTCGTCTACTTTCATGCGACGTGCCAGCCAAAATGCAAAATTCCATACAACAAGTACAACTACCAGAGATTGTGCCAGACCGTAGGCTCCGGCTTTCATGACTTCACCAAACAAAATGGTAGATCCCAGGGTTATGATACCAATTTTAATGTAGAATTCACTTTGGATGGCCGGTTTTAACCAGTTGGGAACACCAAAAATGTTACTTATTACCAACCCCAGGATAACTGAAAAAAAGACAGACTCCAATCCTATTTCTTTAATGGCGGGAATAGATGCCAGTACGTTGGAACCGAGTGCCAGTGCGTAAATGAAAAGAAAGGAAAGAAAAATTCCTTTTAGGGGTTTCTTCAAAACAGCAGACGTAAGGTAGGTTACCAGCAACAAGAAAAGGAACATGTATCCGGCATCTAACCATGCTTTTGTTGTCAGCAGGGTTTTGGGCATTTTGGGCATGACGGCCGGAACCACTATGGCAAGTAACAGGATAAGTGAAGCTGCCAGCACCACAATCCAATCTTCTGTAAGCAGTTTTACTTTCCAATTTTTTTGATTTGTTTTCATTTCAATGGTTTTTTGTATTGGTTTTAAAAGCGGGCTGTCAGCATAAGACCCAGCAACCCGCTGTTTGTATCTTTGTTTTCAAAGGTTCTGTATGTATAGTTGATCTGAAAACGGAAATTGTGATGCGGCCACCAATCCAGTCCAACAACGTAGTTGGTTTGCGTAAGGCCGCTATCTTCTTTGTCCAGTCTCATACGATCGTATTTTACGAGCGGCTGAATAATTCCTGCTATGGTATAGCCGGCAACTACATAAAACCCGTCACTGCAGGTTTTGTCGGTTGTCCCAGAAATGTATTCACCTCGCAGCAGGTACGTTCCGTTGTCAAAACGCAGCCCAAAACCAAGCCGGGTTTTGGGCTTAAGATCGTTGTCCGTTCCAAGCTTTCCGTTGTAATAAGACGCAGAGAGGGTGAGTGCACGGATGGGGTGGATCTCCAGCCTTCCGGAAAAATCTTTGTGTTTGTTGTTGTCTTTCAGATTTATTCCGTTTCCATTATAAAAGCCGGCTATGTAGTCTATGATGTTGTACCCGTCTTGTTGAAAGAAACCTCCGTACACGGCTATTCCCATATCACGTCCTGCCGCTTTATTTCCGGAAAGGTCGTTAAAGCCCGACAGGTAACTGATAACCTGAGAATTATCAAGAGTCTCTAAAGCCAAAGGGCTGTACGGGTTTTCCAGAGAAAAAGCCAGTTTAAATTGTCCGGCTTGAACGTTGAACATAGGATGAAATTTCAGTCTGACAAAGGCGTCCATGATTTTTGGAGAGGAAGATACGTCCAGCTGCAGGCGGTAATCCATCCATTTTACGGGATCTCCTTTCAAATCCAATCGGGCGCGACGTATATCAAAGCTGTTGTTACCGTCTTCGTATTGGTAACGCAGGTTTATAAAGCCCGATAATTTAGGCATCAGGGAAGGTGTTTGTGCTATACTTTGTTGGTTTCCAAGAAAGAGTAGCACCGGGAGGACAATAATAAAGAGCGTCTTTTTCATGGTAGTCATGGGGTGAGAAATAGTAAAACCTTATATTGTAAATGCAAATATAGTAAAAGCGTTTACTAAAAAGCAAGTTTTTATCCATACCTTGGGCATTATATTTGTTATTTTTGTCATTATGATAAAACAGGTAGTGTACAAGATGCTGAAACATGCAGGATGTATGGCGGCTTTCGCCCTTTTAATCCCGGCCGGAGCCTACGGCCAGATTGCTGTAGTGCATGAGCAGGTAAATAAGGTGGGACAAGTCGTATTTGCTGTCAGTCAGTATTACGTGGATTCCATTAATACAGAAGAGATGACGGACAAGATGCTCAAAACTATTGTGGGGAGGTTAGATCCCCATTCATCGTATATACCTGCCGAAGAGGTACAAGCGATGAACGAGCCTTTGGAAGGCAACTTTGAAGGAGTGGGCATTGAATTTACCATACTTCGGGACAGTCTGGTGGTGGTAACACCGGTAGCGGGAGGTCCTTCAGACCTGGTGGGTATCCGGGCAGATGACAGGATAGTGGCTGTTGACGGAGTGGATATTTCTTCGCCGGAACTTACCAACCAGAAAGTGTTTGACTTGTTGCGCGGTCCCAAAGGTACCCGCGTACAGCTGGCTGTTGTGCGCGGGGGAGAAAAGGATCCGTTGTTTTTTCAGGTAGTCCGGGATAAAATACCCATTCACAGTGTCGATGCTGCCTATTGGGCAGCACCGGGTATTATGTATGTAAAACTTAACAAATTCGCATTGACAACCCAGGATGAGTTCATTGGAGCTTTCAGGAATTTGAACGAAATGCCCCGAGGACTTATCCTGGACTTGCAGGGGAACGGAGGGGGGTATATGGGAGCTGCTTTTTTTCTGGCAGAACAGTTTTTGGAAAGAGGCCGCCTGGTTTTATATACCGAGGGGGAAAATTCCAAGCGGCAGGATATGAAAGCCTCGGGCATGGGTTTTTTCATAAACACTCCGGTTGTGGTTCTTATGGATGAAAGGTCCGCCTCGGCAAGTGAAATTGTGGCCGGTGCCCTGCAGGACTGGGACAGGGGGACTGTAGTGGGACGCAGGTCTTTTGGAAAGGGGTTGGTACAGCAGCTTTTCCCGCTGAACGACGGGTCTGAGTTGCGGCTGACGGTGGCACGGTACCATACTCCCAGTGGGCGGGTAATACAAGCTCCGTACCGGATGGGAGAAAAAGATGCGTATTACAGGGATTTCCTGGAAAGGTACCAGAAAGGGGAGTCGTTTAACCGGGACAGTGTGCATATTCCGGATTCGTTGATATACAGAACATTGCTGAAAAACAGGGTGGTGTACGGAGGGGGTGGGATTATGCCCGATGTGTTTGTACCTGCCGATACAACCTACTATTCTCCTTTTTACCTGCAGTTGGCCAGAAAAGGTGTTGTGAATACGTACATGAACGATTACCTGGACAAGGAACGGAAAAACCTGTCGGGCCTATATAAGACGTTTGAAGATTTTGACAGGGATGTACCGGCTGCGTTGGTTCCGTTTGAAGGGCTCCTGGATTGTGCGGCAGAACAGGGGATTGTACCACAGGACGAAGACCTGGCTGTATCTGAATACCATATTCGCATGCAGATGAAGGCGCTGATGGCATCCCGCTTGTTTGGTCAAAGTTATTTTTACCGTGTGATTAACCGGTTGTTGCCGGAATACAACAAAGCACTGGAAGTTATGAACGGCCTTCAATAACACCGGATCCCAGCAATTCCCCGTCTTTGTACCATGCGGCAAACTGGCCCGGTGTGATGCCGCGCTGGGGTTCGCGAAAGTTTATTTGCATGCCGTTGTCGCAGGTAAGTGTGGCTTCCTGCAATGGTTGGCGGTAGCGGATACGAACCTGGTAAGATCTTTTCTCTTTCTCGTGCATTTGTAAATCGGGGCGGATCCAATGCACGTCACTGGCAGCAACGGACAGCGATTTGTGGTACAATCCGGGATGGTCCTGTCCTTCTCCTACGTAAACGGTATTGGATGGTATGTGGGTACTGAGAACGAACAAGGGTTCTTTGTGACCGCCTATGTTCATGCCTTTTCTTTGCCCAATAGTGAAAAAATGTGCTCCGTTATGTTGTCCGATGACCTGGGAAGAACCGTCACGGAATAGTTCTACTACATTTCCGGGGCGCGGTGCCAGCCGCTGTTGTAGAAATACGGGCAAGTCTATTTTGCCGATAAAACAAATCCCCTGTGAGTCTTTGCGGTCAGAGGTGGGCAGGTCGCTCTTACGTGCCAGTTCCCTGACTTTACTTTTTGTAAGGTGTCCTATGGGAAACAAGGTTTTTGACAATTGTTCCTGCGTGAGCTGGCACAGAAAATACGACTGGTCTTTCGCGGGGTCGGCTCCTGCCAGCAACCTGTACAAGCCGGTGTCTGTTTGTGCTATTCTGCAGTAATGGCCCGTGGCTACCTTATCGGCTCCCAGGGCGAGGGCCTCTTTCAGAAAGGCATCGAATTTGATTTCCCGGTTGCACAAGATGTCCGGGTTAGGCGTTCTTCCTTGCTCGTATTCCTTAAACATGTACTCCACTACGCGTTCCCGGTACAGAAGGCTCAGGTCTGTGTAATAGAAAGGAATGTCCAATTTGCGGGCTACCATTTTGGCCAGGTCCAGGTCTTCCTCCCAGGCACAATCACCATGCAATGTGCCGGTAGTATCGTGCCAATTGCGCATGAACATGGCAATAAGGTCGTGTCCCTGTTCTTTTAAGAGCAGGGCAGCTACCGAGGAATCTACGCCTCCTGATAATCCTATGGCAGTTTTCATAAAAAAAGGGTAAGCTTGATGTATCGCACCGCTACAACCACCTACCCTTGCTGTCTTCCAACCCTGGGGGAGTTCAGTGGGAGCTGGTCGTACACGACTTACCCCATGCAAAGGTACAAAAAATCAGAAAGAATCAAAGCCAAATGGAAGCAGGTCCTTCACACTTTTGAATTCCAATACAACCTCTTTGTTAATCAGAAGCACACGTATGGGGGATCCGGCCCGTTTTTCACTTTCCAGCAAAACCTGCCTGCATATGCCGCAAGGCGAGGCGGTAATGGCTATGGTTCGGATCTTTAACAGGGGGTAATTGGCATGTATATAGGCAATGACCGAGCGTTCTGCACAGATACCGGCAGGAAAAGCTGCGTTTTCCTGGTTGTTTCCCGTAAAGATTTGTCCGTCATCCAGCAGGACGGCAGCACCTACTCCGAATTTGGAAAAAGGAGCATAAGCATCTTGAGCGGCTTCCAGAGCACGTGCTACGAGTGTTGCATCTGCAGGGGTCAGGAGCTTTTGGGGTATTTCTGAATAATGAATAGTAAGGCTGTGCCTGTTCATAAGGGGTAGGGTTTAAGGAAAGCAAATATAATAATTTATACTACAATTTGTACTACATTTGCATCATGTTGAAAACGTGTCTCTATAAGGCATTTTGTTTTATTCTTTGTGCCTCTCAGGTATTTCCTGTTCCTCAGGCAAGAAAACAGTACATTGATACATATAAGGATATAGCTGTGAGACAGATGCATACATACGGCATTCCGGCCAGCATCATTCTGGCACAGGCTTGCCTGGAATCAGGTGACGGGAACAGCCGCCTGGCACGTCAGGCAAACAACCACTTTGGCATCAAGTGCCACGATTGGGAAGGAGATAGTATATTCCACGACGACGATGAACCGGGGGAGTGTTTTCGCAAGTACAGCACTGCGGAAGATTCTTTTCTTGATCACTCGGTGTTTCTTAGGACGCGCCCCAGGTATGCCTTTCTTTTTGAATTGGAAAAAGACGATTACAAAGGGTGGGCACACGGGCTGAAACAAGCCGGTTATGCCACCAACCCCCATTATGCGACCCTGCTCATTGATGTGATAGAGAAAAATGACCTGCACCGGTTTGATGTGTTGTTGCCGCAGGATGTAACGGCAGAAGAACTGCCGGAAATTCCGGTTTCCTTTTATACAGAAAGTACGGATGCTGAAGGGGTGTATTTCGTTGATGTGGAAAGAAAGGTACTGCAGACAAACGGGGTGCGGTATGTGTTGTCTGCCCCGGGTGATACGTACCGTTCGCTGGCGGCAGAATTTGGTTTGTTCCGTGGTGAACTGACACGTTTTAATGATGTGCCGCGTAAGGCAGAATTGGTTGTGGGTGAGAAAGTTTACCTGGAACGTAAGGCAAAAAAAGTGGCCAAAACCGCTCCTGACAATACGGTGATTTCAGGTGAATCTTTGCCGGATATAGCACAGCGTTACGGCATTCGTTTACAGGTTTTGCGTAGCCTGAATCCGGGTCTGGAAGATTATCCCGCACCGGCTACGTTGGTTCGTTTAAGGTAAGATATAGCTGTATGAGAAAGAAATCCATTGCAATCCTTGTTGTTTTTATCCTTCTTTTTGGTGCCGGTTTATTTACTGCAGGATGGTTTTATCTTGCATTCCGGCATCCCAATGTATTGACAAAAGATGGAAAACCCACCGCATTGTTTATTCCAACCGGAGCAGGATTTGACCAGGTGACAGACAGCCTTACACAGCATGGGTACCTGAAACACAGGAACATGTTCTTATGGGTAGCAAAACGCGAACACCTGCCTGAAAACGTACACCCCGGCCGGTATGTAATCCGGCAGGGTATGACCAACAGAGAACTGGCCAGAAAATTGGCCATGGGGTGGCAGGATCCTTTAAATCTGACGTTGTCGGGGACAATACGGACTTATGAAAGGCTGGCGCAAGTGTTGGCGCGCAATCTGGAGATTGACCGGGAAGCGGTGCTGGAAGGACTTAGAAATGATTCCCTGATTGCCAGGTACGGTTTTGATTCGGTGGGACTCCGGGCTATGTTTATTCCCAATACCTATCAGGTGTACTGGACCATTTCCGTAGAGCAGCTGTTTGACAGAATGTACCGTGAATACAAGGCCTTCTGGAATGAGGATAGAATGGAAATGGCAGCCGGTATAGGGCTTGATCCGATGCAGGTAAGTACCTTGGCTTCCATTGTATATGAAGAAACAAAGAAAGTAGATGAAATGCAGGATATTGCGGGAGTGTATATGAACCGCCTGCGTATTGGTATGCCCCTGCAGGCTGATCCTACGTTGGTATTTGCAGCACAGGATTATACCATCCGCCGGGTACTGCAAAAGCATACACGAATTGAATCTCCGTACAATACCTACAAATACAGAGGGCTTCCTCCGGGACCTATTTCTGTTCCTTCTATAGAGGCTATAGATGCTGTGTTACAATACAACCGGCACAATTATTATTATTTTTGCGCCCGGGAAGATTTTAGCGGATACCACAATTTTGCAGCTACGCATGGACAGCATGTACAGTATGCAAGGAAGTTTCAGAAAGCGTTGACAGAACGTCTTAAAAACGAAAAAAAGGAACCATGAAGACACCCGTTCTGTATTTGATTCCTGCCCCTTTGTCTGCTATTTCGGTTTCTGCCGTGCTGCCGCAAGACCATATTGATGTGGTCAAAACCCTCACTTGTTTTGTTGTGGAAGATGTGCGGACAGCCCGCAGGTATTTGTCTGCCCTGGGTCTGAATCCTGCTGTTTTGAAGCTGGAGGTACTGGATGAACATACATCGCCCGGGGACTGGTACGGATTGCTGGAACCGCTCAGGCAGGGCCAATCCATGGGAATGGTTTCAGAGGCAGGGCTTCCTGCCGTAGCCGATCCCGGCGCAGAATTGGTGGCGCTGGCTCATAAAGAGGGGTATGCGGTAGTACCTCTTGTGGGTCCTTCTTCTTTGTTGATGGCGTTGATGGCTTCCGGGCTCAATGGGCAGCAATTTGCATTCCGGGGATACCTTCCGGTTAAGGCGGCTTTGCGGGACAAAAAGATACGTGAATTGGAAAAATTGTCTGCAAAGGAACAGCAAACGCAGATTTTTATAGAAACTCCTTACAGGAACGAGTCGCTTTTTCAAGCTCTTTTGTTGTGTTGTGGCGATGACACCCGGCTTACGCTTGCCATCAACCTGACAGCTCCGGACGCTTTTATCTGCACCAGGACAATAGCAGCATGGAAAGGCAACAGTCCGGATTTTGCGGGAATGTACCATAAGAAACCGTGTGTTTTTTTAATTTTGGCTTAGATAGTATGGCTACCATTCATTTACAGGATTTAAAATTTTTTGCACACCACGGATGCTTTGACGAAGAGCGCCTGATTGGGACGCATTTTAGGGTAGATGTTGAAATAGAAACAGCAAGCTGTCCGGCGTTGTATTCAGACAGGCTGGAAGATGCCATTGATTATGCAGAAGTGTACCAACGCATTGCGGATGAAATGGAAAAACCCAGCCGGTTGCTGGAACACGTAGCCGGACGTATTCTCCGTTGCCTGGTAACGGCTTATGAACCTGTCGGGTGCCGGGTAACGGTGTCCAAATTGTCACCTGCCATTGGCGGAGAGGCCGGCAGTGCTTCTGTTGTATTGTCTGAGAAAGATTTACAGCAAGGGTGAGAGATAACATGAGTGAGAAGAAAAAATTTGCCATTGTTACGTTAGGCTGTAAACTCAATTATGCAGAAAGTGCCTCCATTGCCCGGGATTATATTCGCAATGGCTATGAACAAACAGCTTCTTCTGCCAAGGCAGATGTCTATATCATCAATACGTGTTCCGTTACGGAACATGCCGATAAAAAGAGCCGGCAGGCCATACGTAAAGTATTCAGGCAAAATCCGCAGGCCTTTGTTGTGGTAACAGGGTGTTCTGCACAGCTCAGACCTCAGGTGCTGGCTCACATGGAAGGCGTAAGTGCATTGCTGGGTACGGGATTCAGGGACCGAGCCGTTGAGGTTACCGAAAGCGGGCAGCGGGGTGCCGTATTGCTGGGACCCTGCCATGCGCAAGGTGGTTTTTTCCCCGCGTATTCTGCCGGCAGCGGCAACAGGGACAGAACCCGGGCATTTTTAAAAGTGCAGGACGGATGTGATTACCATTGTACTTACTGTACCGTTCCCCTGGCCAGAGGAGGGAGCCGGAACATCCCTATAAAGGAAGTAGTGAAGCAGGCAGAAGAAATTGCTGCCACCGGGGTGAAAGAGATTGTTCTTACCGGTGTGAATACAGGTGATTTTGGTAAGACTACAGGAGAAACGTTTCCTGCCCTGCTGGAAGCCTTGTCGCATGTTCCCGGTATAGCCCGTTACCGGATTTCATCCGTGGAGCCCAACCTGCTAACAAAAGAGGTTGTAGAGTTTATTGCTCAAACTCCGGGTTTTTTGCCGCATTTTCATTTGCCGTTGCAAAGCGGGAGTGCCCGAATATTGCGGAAAATGGGCAGGCGGTACGATCCGCAGTTTTTTGCAGAAAAAGTACGGCTTATCCGGTCGTTGCTTCCCCATGCTTTTATAGGCATAGATGTTATTGCCGGTTTTCCGGGAGAAACAGAAGAGGATTTCGCAGAGACCTTCCGTTTATTGGAAGAAATCAGGCCTTCTTTTTTGCACGTATTTCCTTTCTCGTTGCGGCCGGATACCCGGGCGGCAGCTTTTCCTGCCTCTGAAAGGGTCCGGGACGGGGTGATTACAGAGAGGGTTCGCAAGCTGGGGCAACTTTCGGATACATTGCACGAATCGTTTATTTTGGCCAACAAGGGAAGAGTAGAAGAAGTGTTGTTTGAAGGCAGGGCAGCCGGGGGAAAGATGCATGGGTATACACGAAATTACATACGCGTTGAACGGCCTTACGACCGCTCAAAAATAAATACGGTGGAAGAAGTATTGTTGTAGATTATATTCAGGTTCAGCATGAATATGTATTGGGAACTTTTTAGTGTTTTTTTCAGAGTAGGTGCGTTTACCATCGGTGGCGGACTGGCTATGTTGCCGGTCGTAGAACGTGAGGTGGTGGATCGAAAAAAATGGATCACAAAAGAAGATTTTACGGATTTGATAGCTGTTACGCAAACCTTGCCGGGTGTTTTGGCTGTCAATATGGCTGTTGCTGTAGGCTACCGTATAAAAGGGGTGAAAGGGTCTCTTATTTCTGTACTAGGTGCTGTTCTGGCTCCCTTCTTTTCAATCTTAGTGATTGCTATGTTTTTTCAAACATTTCGTGAAAATCCGGTAGTGGAACGCATTTTTATGGGTATGCGTCCGGTAGTAGTGGCCTTGATAACTGTGCCGGTCATTACAACCATGCGTTCTATAGGGCCCAGGTTGTCGTCCGGTCTGATTGCCGCTGCAGCCGCTTTGCTCATCTGGCTTTTTGGGGTTTCTCCCATTTGGATTATACTGGCCGCAGGTACGGGAGGGTACATCTGGCATAGGATTGAAAAGAAAAAGAAAGGAGGGCCCAACGCATGATCTACCTGCAGCTTTTTCTCACTTTTTTGAAAATCGGGGTTTTTTGTTTTGGAGGCGGATACGCCATGCTGTCTCTCATACAGAACGAAGTGGTGTTGCATCACGGGTGGTTGACTATGGCCGAGTTTTCGGATATAGTGGCTATTTCTCAAATGACACCGGGGCCCATTGCCATCAATACGGCCACGTACGTAGGCTATACGGCTGCAGGAGGAAATGTGCTGGGTTCTGCCATGACCACCCTGGCCCTTATCCTGCCTTCCATTACACTTATGTCCATTGTAAGCCGGGTATTTATGAAATACAGAAAGAACGATGCTGTACAGGGAATTTTTAGCGGTATAAGGCCGGTGGTCGTAGGACTGATTGCTTCGGCAGCCTTGATTATGGCGACTCCGGAAAACTTTGTGGATTACAGGAGTTACCTGATTTTTTCGGCGGCATTTCTGGCTGCTTATTTTTACAAAGTGCATCCCATTTTGCTTATGTTGGCGGGCGGGTTGGTTGGGTATTTGATGTACTGAGTCGGTTAGGTTACACGGGTCTTTTTTTTTCAGTAAATTCGCAGTTTGGAACCATCCTTATGCAATTTAAACTTCATGCTCCGTACGAGCCTGCAGGAGATCAGCCGCAGGCCATAGAACAACTGGCGGACCTGTACAACCGGGGTACGCAGGCGTCTGTATTGCTTGGGGTTACCGGATCGGGAAAAACTTTTACCATGGCCAACCTGGTAGAAAAATTGCAACGGCCTACGCTCGTGATCAGCCACAACAAAACGCTGGCTGCACAGTTGTATGCCGAGTTTAAAGGGTTTTTCCCCGAGAATGCCGTGGAGTACTTTGTTTCGTATTACGATTACTACCAGCCCGAGGCTTACTTGCCGGTAACCGATGTTTATATTGAAAAAGACCTGAGCATAAACGACGAAATTGAAAAATTGCGTTTGAGTACTTCGTCTGCCCTGCTTAGCGGGAGGAGGGATGTGCTGGTAGTGTCCAGCGTATCGTGCCTGTACGGGATTGGGAATCCCGACGATTTCCATGCCAATACCATTACGTTAAGAACAGGAGAAAAAGAAGATTTTAACAAGCTGTTGTACAGGTTGGTGGATGCGTTGTATTCACGCAACGAAAACGAATTTAAGCGGGGTACGTTCCGTGTAAGAGGGGATGTGGTTGATGTGTACCTGGCTTATGACGATATTGCCTGCCGCATTGCTTTCTGGGGAAACACCATCGATTCCATAGAACGGCTGGATCCGCTCACGGGAGGTGTTCTGGAGCGTGTAGAAGGCATTGCTATTTATCCCGCCAGCGCTTTCGTAACTACAAAAGAAAGAAAAGAACAGGCTATACGAAACATACAGGACGATTTGACTGACCGGGTAAGTGCTTTGAAAGAAATGGGCAAGCATCTGGAAGCAAAAAGATTGCTGGATCGTGTTGAATTTGATATAGAAATGATGCGCGAGCTGGGGTATTGTTCAGGCATTGAGAATTACTCCCGTTATTTTGACGGACGTGCACCGGGAACCCGTCCTTTTTGCTTGTTGGATTATTTTCCGGAAGATTTTCTTGTGATTGTTGATGAAAGCCACGTGACGCTTCCTCAGGTAAGGGCTATGTACGGCGGGGACCGTTCCCGCAAACAGGTGCTGATAGAATACGGATTCAGGCTTCCGGCAGCGGCAGACAACCGGCCTCTTACATTTGATGAATTTGACTCAGTTATTGGCCAACGATTGTATGTTTCTGCCACACCGGCCGATTATGAATTGCAACGGTCGGAAGGATTGATTGTAGAACAGGTGGTGCGGCCTACGGGGCTGCTTGATCCGCCTATAGAAGTGCGCGGGACAGAAGGACAAATAGATAACCTGGTAGAGGAAATAAGGATATGTGCAGCCAAAGATCAGCGTGTATTGGTCACAACGCTGACAAAAAGAATGGCAGAAGAGTTGCACAAATTTCTTCAAAAGATAGCGGTGCGCTGTACGTATATCCATTCAGACATTGAGACGTTGGAAAGGATAAGGATTCTGGAAGAATTCCAGAAAGGATACTACGACGTGCTTATAGGTGTGAATTTGCTCAGGGAGGGGCTGGATTTGCCCCAGGTTTCCCTGGTGGCTATTCTGGATGCCGACAAGGAAGGATTTTTGCGTTCTGAAAGGGCGCTTACCCAAACGGCAGGACGTGCGGCCCGTAATGTGGAAGGAAGGGTAGTGATGTATGCCGATAAGATTACTGATTCTATGGCCAGAACCATAGAGGAAACAGAACGCAGGCGCAGCAAGCAAATCCGGTACAACCGGGAGCACGGTATTACACCTACCCAGATTGCCAGGAACGTGCGCAATACACTGGACAGGGAGTACGCCCAGGATGGAATGGAGCAAATGGCTCTTACTTTGGCAGAAGATCCCGTAATGCAATCCATGACACCGCAACAACTGGAAAAGGCCATAGCAACGGCCCGTCACAGGATGGAAGAAGCTGCCCAAAAGCTCGATTTTATTACGGCTGCCAAATTCAGGGATGAAATGTACATATTGGAAAAATTTAAAAAATGAAACCGGAAATGGTCAGGAAGGCAAGGGATATAGCCGTAGGTAAACTTGCCGGAATCGTACGTGGAAACGGCCATCCGTTTATAGAACATGCAGACGGTGTTGCCGGTATAGTGGAAAAAGAAGTTGGTTTGTCCCAACAGGCGGTTTCTGCTGTGTACCTGCATGAAGCCAGCCGCAACCATCCGGAATTGCAACAAGAGATTGCCGGGATTTTTGGAGAAGACGTTGCCCTGATGGTAGCCGGCCTGAACAAAATATCTACCATCAATCCCCGGGACACACGGCTTCAGGCAGAAAATTACAGGAAATTGATTGTTTCGTATTCATCCGATCCTGCCGTTATACTGATAAAACTGGCAGACAGGCTGGAGATCATGCGTTCCCTAACCGCTTGTTTTTCTGCCAATGAACAGGTAAAAAAGGCCACAGAAACGTTGATGCTGTACGTACCGCTGGCGCATCAGCTTGGGTTGTACAGGCTAAAAAGCCAGATGGAAGATTTGTCTTTCAAAGTCTTGCAACCGGAAGATTACAGGTTGGTGGTGAACAGTTTGAAAGCTTCTGAGATTGAAAGAGATATAATAATAAAACGTTTTGCAGGGCCGTTGGAAAAAGCGTTGAAACAAGCAGGTATTAAGTACGAACTTAAGAGCCGGACCAAAGCCATTTATTCCATCTGGCGTAAAATGCAGGTACAGCAGCTGGGTGTGGACGAGGTGTATGATATACTGGCCATTCGGTTTATTATAGATGCAGAACCCGAAAACGAAAAAGAACTGTGCTGGCAGGTGTATTCCATTGTTACCCAGATGTATGAACCCATTCCGGAGCGGATGCGCGACTGGATTACCGTACCTAAGGAAAGTGGGTACGAATCGTTGCATATTACGGTAAAAACGCCGGAAGGCCGGGTAGTGGAAGTCCAGATCCGCAGCCGCAGGATGGATGTGGTGGCCGAGTACGGTGTGGCAGCACACTGGACCTACAAAGGCCTGCAACATGAACAGGTGTTGCAGGACTGGCTGGTTGGCATACGCAAACGGTTGCAGGAACCGGGCAAAGAAACAGACGTCAGTAAAGAACTCGGGTCTTTTATATCCAACGAGGTGTATGTTTTTACGCCGGCAGGAGATTTGCGCCGCCTTCCGGCCGGTGCTACGGTGTTGGATTTTGCCTTTGAAATCCATAGCAATGTGGGCATCCGGTGTACCGGTGGACGCATTAACGGTAAAATGTCGCAGGTACGGGATGTGTTGCAGACGGGAGATACGGTGGAAATACTGACTTCCAAAAACCAGAAGCCCTCCAAGGATTGGCTGGGGTTTGTGGTTTCGGGGAAAGCCAAAAATAAGATACGTCAGAAGCTGAGAGAAGAAGAGGGTACCCAGGCTGCAGCCGGCCGGGAAATGCTGGAACGCAGGTTGAAGAACTGGAAGACAGACCTTTCTCCGGAAGATTTCGCCCAACTGATGAAGCGGTACAAAATCAAACAGATCAATGAGTTTTACACAGCCATTGCCAACGAAAGTATTCCGCTTCAGGAAATAAAAACCTTTCTTTTACAAGAAAAAGACGAAAAAACAGAAAAACAACTGCCCGCAACGGGTGTTCCGGAGCCGGCATCAGTTCCGGCCAAATACCGCGATGACGATTACCTGATTATTGATGATTCTTTTGGAAGGATTGGGTTCAAATTGGCAAAATGTTGCAATCCGGTTGTGGGAGATAAGGTCTTTGGTTTTGTTTCCGTTAAAGACGGAATCAAAATTCACAGGATGAGCTGTCCCAATGCAGAAAGGCTGCTAACGCAGTATCCGTACCGGATCCAGAAAGTTAAGTGGCGCGAAAGCGCCACCTCGGCAACTTTTCAGACGACCATACGGTTTACGGCTTATGAAGAAATGGGGTTGGTTCAGGAAATTGGTGATGTGGTCAGTAACCTTTCCCTGAATGTGCGGAGTTTTCAATTTTCCGAACAACACGGCAAGATTTCAGGTCGGTTGCAAGTAGCGCTGAATTCCAACAAGCAAGTGGATTTGCTCTTGTTTCATTTAAGAAAGATTAAAGGTATGATTAAGGCAGTCAGGGAGTAATATATGAGAGAAGAAAAGATAGTAGTAAAAGGAGCACGTGTCCACAATTTAAAAAATGTATCTGTTGCCATTCCAAGAGATAAGTTCATAGTTATTACAGGAGTGTCGGGGTCCGGTAAGTCTTCTCTGGCCTTTGATACCTTGTTTGCAGAAGGGCAACGGCGTTATGTGGAGAGTCTGTCTGCGTATGCCCGCCAGTTTTTGGGCAGGATTAAGAAGCCGGACGTAGATTTTATTGAAGGGATACCTCCGGCTATTGCCATTGAACAAAAGGTGAACACACGCAATCCCCGGTCAACGCTGGGTACTTCTACAGAGATATACGATTATTTGCGGTTGTTGTACGCCCGTATTGGAAAAACCTATTCTCCTGTGTCCGGTAACGAGGTGACATGCCATAGCCAGGAAGATGTGGTGCGGTTTATATTGTCTTTGCCGGAAGGCAGTTACGCGCTGGTTATGGCGCCGTTTGGCTGGCACGATGCGGAACGCAGGGTAGAAACGCTGTTGCAGTTGCAACAGGACGGGTATTCCCGTTTTTTTGACGGGAAAGAGGTGCTCAGGATTGAAGAAATCCTGCAGCATCCGCAAGCATACGCTTCTTCTGATTTGCTTCTTTTAACAGGACGAGCCGAGCCGGGAGATACGCCCGACAACCGGGCCCGGATTCTGGAATCTGTGCGTTCTGCCTTTTCTATTGGAGAAGGGGCTTTGTTGGTGTATGACGGGCAGCATACCGTTCCGTTTTCCACCCGTTTTGAAGCAGACGGGATGGTATTTCAGGAGCCTGCAGAATTTCTGTTCAGTTTTAACAGCCCGCTGGGTGCCTGTCCTGAATGTGGCGGTTACGGACAAATTACCGGCATTGACGAATCTCTTGTTATCCCGGACAGGTCTTTGTCTGTGTACCAGGATGCCGTAGCTTGCTGGAAGGGAGAAGTGATGAGCTTTTTTAAAAAAGAAGTCATCCGTCATGCCGCTGAGGTCGGTTTTCCCATCCACAAATCGTATGAAGAACTTTCTGTGCAGGAAAAAGAATGGTTGTGGAACGGAGACAGCCGGGTAACGGGGATTCACCGATTTTTTAAGCATTTGGAATCTGCCCGGTATAAAATCCAGAACAGGATCATGATAAGCCGGTTTACCGGGAAGACACGTTGCCCGGAATGCGGAGGTTCGCGGTTGCGGAAAGAAGCGTCTTATGTTAAGGTACATGGCAGAAGTATAGCTGAACTGCTGGAAATGAACATCGAAGACCTGGCTGCTTTTATGGAAGGAGTGCCCTGGAGTGATGCAGAATTGGAGATTGCCGGGCGTACGTTGCAGGAAATTACCTCGCGTCTTTCTTTCTTAAACCAGGTGGGTCTTGGTTATCTGTCACTGAACCGCCGTTCTTCCACATTAAGCGGAGGTGAAAGCCAACGGGTAAACCTTGTCAGTTCGCTGGGGAGTTCTTTGGTTGGGAGTCTGTATATTCTTGACGAGCCCAGCATTGGTCTGCATCCGCGTGATACGCAACGGCTGCTACAATCGCTGAAGGCTTTAAAAGATATGGGGAATACCGTTTTGGTGGTAGAACACGACGAGGAGATCATGCGCGCGGCAGACCAAATCATTGATATTGGTCCGTTGGCCGGAAAAGACGGGGGCAGGCTCATGTACCAGGGGCCTCCGCCGGCACCCGGACAACCCTATAAAGAGAAAGACAGCATGACGCTCCGGTTCCTTTCCAACCCCCGGGTAATTCCCGTTCCGGGTAAAAGGAGGTCCTGGAATTCCTTTATTCAGGTGGAAGGTGCCGCACATAATAATTTAAAAAAGATTGATGTAAAATTTCCTTTGCAGGTGTTTACAGCCGTTACAGGGGTGAGCGGGTCCGGAAAATCTTCCCTGGTCAGGGATATTTTGTACAACGCATTGGCCCGTGAATACAACCAGGGACGGGTGCCGGCTCCCGGAAAGTTTGACAAACTTACGGGTGATTTGCACAGGTTGGACGGGGTGGAATTGGTGGACCAGAATCCCATTGGAAAATCTTCCCGATCCAATCCTGTTACGTACATAAAAGCGTACGACGATATCCGGAAACTGTTCTCGGAACAACCTTATGCACGCATGAACGGGTACGGGCATTCGCACTTTTCCTTCAATATTGAAGGAGGACGTTGTCCGGATTGCCAGGGAGAAGGGGTGGTAACAGTAGAAATGCAGTTTATGGCAGATGTGGTGCTTACGTGTGAATCGTGCGGTGGCAAGCGTTTTCAACCGGATATTCTGGAAGTAAGGTACCAAGGGAAAAATATCTATGATATTTTGGAAATGACGGTGAAAGAAGCCATCGATTTTTTTTCATCCCAACAGGACCCGGCTGCTTTACGTATAGCACAAAGACTCCAGCCATTGGACGATGTAGGGTTGTCCTATATTAAACTGGGCCAGAGCAGCAGCAGCCTGAGCGGTGGAGAGAGCCAACGGGTAAAACTGGCCTCTTTTCTTTCCAAAGAAAAAATGCAAAACGGCCGTTTGTTCCTGTTTGACGAACCCACTACGGGGCTGCATGCGTTCGATATTGCCAAGCTGTTAAAATCCTTCAATGCCCTTATAAAAAACGGGCATTCCGTATTGGTTGTGGAACATAACATGGATGTAGTCAAGTGTGCAGATTGGGTCATTGATCTGGGGCCCGGAGCTGGAGACAAGGGAGGTTTTTGTTCGTTTAGTGGAACTCCGGAAGAACTGGCTTTGCGGACAGACCTTCCTACAGGAGCAGCACTGCATGGTAAATTGTTGTAGATTTGTTTTATGATTGGAAAAAGAATATTGTATTTGATGCTTAGCTCCGGGGTACTCTTGTTTTCCGGAGGGCCGGTAATGGCACAGTCTGCAGATTCTCTTACTGTTCCTTTCCAACCTGTTTTTGCTGTATCCGCACAGATAGGTACGGACATTGGCGGAGCTATTCCCGTTCCTTTTTCTGCCGTAGGCGGTTCTTTGAATGCCTATCCCAAACTGAATGCGGCTTTTGGTGTCCGTTTGTTATTGGATGTTCATCCCCGCTGGAGCCTGGGTGCCAACATCAATTACAAGACAGTTGCCATGGAAGCCGATGCCCGCGTTACCAACCAAAAATTTAAAGGAGAAAACACCGTTCAATTTTTTACAGGCACCACCGAGATGTCCATGAGTTTTACTTTTCTGGAACTCCCTGTGTACGTTGATTTTTTTCTTGGACCTAAAAAAATACACGCCGTACAGGCAGGCTTGTTTGGTGCGTACTCGTTTAAATCAAAATTTCAGACACGAGCCATGAAAGGGTTCATCGGATCAGAAGCGGACCGGGTGGATTCCGGCGTTACAGAACCTCAGGTTATGGATTTTTCTGCCTTGTTGACTCGTTGGGATGTAGGTGTGCTTTTTGGGTATGAAACAAGAATTACTCCCCGCATACGTGCCGGTTTGCTTTTGATGTTCGGATTCAGGGATTTGTTCCAAACAGGGAACGATTTTTTTGATTATAAAATGCACCAGGTAAGGGGAAGTGTTGTGTTGTCCTACGATATTTTTCGGCTTTACCAGCGCTGAACAAGATCCCATAAAACATAAAACAGCCATTTTGTTCTTTTCTGCATAGCAGCCGGGTTAATGATTTCCGGAGTATCTGTGGGTTTGTACGTATGCTCGTTGACCCCCGAAGTGATTAAAAGAGAGGGGACGGACCGTTGGGCCAGAACAGATTGTTCTGTCATAGAAAAATAGATACCGGCAAAAGAAGGACTGTTGTAAAAAGAATAATCAATGTCCAAGGCAGTATTGTAATAAGAGTTGTTGTTGTTCAGGGATTTGAGCATGTGTTGGGGGAGTGTTTCCGCTCCAAGAACCAGTACATAATCTTTAGAAAGTGTAGGAGGTGCCAGGGTTGTTCCCAGTTGGTCCAGATTTATGTTCAGGCAGATGTTTTCTGTAGGGATGGTTAGTGCATTGGCAAAAAAATGGGCACCTGTCATGGAAAATTCTTTGGCATCGTATGCGACAAAAAGGATGTTGCGGGAGACAGGGAGCCCGTCTTTTTTTATTTTCCCAAATGTGCCGGCCAACGTTAAAAGGACAGAAATACCGGAGGCATTGCTATCTGCCCCCGGGTACAGCGTACCGTTTAGTATTCCCAGGTGGTCGTAATGTGCAGAAACAATCAGGTATTCGTCACTGCCGGGTGTATCTGCCGGAATCCACCCGATTACGTTGCGCCCACGCCGGTTACCGGAACACACAAAACCCTGAATATAAGATCCAAAAGGCAACAACCCGTATTCTTTAAATTTGTCAACTATATAATTGCAAGCTACTACAGCTCCGGCAGTTCCCGTTTCTCTTCCTTGTGCCAGACTGTCTGTCAGGTACAGAATGTGGTACATTAATTGCTGTTCTGTGATCGTGCCTGCATAGCGCTCAGGACGGATATCCTGACCGTAAACCTGGGTTGCTGTAAGCCAGAAGAGCAGGATGACAGCCGGAAGGCGAACACGGGGGAAAGGCATATTTCTACGTATTTAAAGTACAAATAAACAAATTTTCCGGCCAATTTTATACCTTTGGAGCATGGCAAAACGTTTAACCCTTCTATTTTTCCTGTTTTTCCTGTCTTTCCTGTCTTTCCAGGGGTTGGAAAGAACCTACGCACAGTATGATAAACAGCAATTCTTTTACCGGGGGCAGCACCTGTTGTTCGAAGGACGCTACCAGCAGGCTATAGATAATTTTAACAAACTTATTCAGCTGGATGGCACCTTGCACGAGGCGTATTTTTTCAGAGGCATAGGCAAATACAACCTGGGAGATTTTATTGGAGCCCGTTCAGATTTTGACAAAGCGTTGCAAATTCATCCCATTTATACACTGGCTTACCATTACCGGGCCATAACGTACTCCCGTCTGGGTGATTATGAAAAAGCCCTGGAAGATTTGAAAGAGGCTATTGAATTACGTCCGGGATACAACGGCTTGTATTTTAGCCGTGGGGTTACGTACTTGCTATCTCAGCAATTTAAGCTGGCCGAAGAAGACTTTAATAGGTTTATCCGCTTTGAGCCCAGGGTAAGTGAAGCGTACTTGAACCGGGGTGCTTGTTACCTGTATTTAAAAGATACGGTAAAGTCACTGAATGATTACAATACAGCAGTGCTGCTGAACAAATTTGATCCGGAAGGGTATATAAGGCGTTCTCGTGTGTATGCTTTGCAGGAAAATTATGAGAAAGCTCTGGAAGACCTGAATACGGCTTTGTCGCTGGAACCCGATAATTCCTTTGCCTATTTTAACAGGGCTCTGATCAGGTACAATAAGGATGACCTGACGGGGGCACTGGATGATCTGGAACACGTATTGGAAGAAGACAAGGGGAATGCCCTTACGTTATACAACAGGGCCCTTATCAGAACGCAGATTGGCGATTACAACAATGCGCTGGATGATTACGATATGGTTATATCGATCAATCCCAATAACGTGCTGGCTTATTATAACCGGGCGGCTCTGTTTATTCAGATGGAACGCTACGGAGAAGCTTTGCGCGACTACGACAAAGCCATTGAGTTGTATCCGGACTTTGCCAATGCGTATATGAACCGTTCTTACGTGAAAAACCGTTTGGGTTTGTTTGCCGCAGCAGAACTGGATTACAAAACAGCACAGCAAAAAGTAAGTGAGTACAAATCCAGGCTGGGAGATACTACGTATTCTGCCTTTGCAGATACAACCCAGCGTTTTGACCGCCTGTTGGCATTGGATGCCGATTTTGCAAAAAAAGATTTTAACAACGAATTGCTCCAGTACAAAGATGTGGACATACGGTTGAAACCGTTGTTTAAACTTCTGGCCGGACCGGGCGGAGCATCCACGGCGCTGGAGCAGAGGTACTATTACGAAGAACTGGAAAAATTCATTTTAAAGCAATCTATTCCGGTGAACTTGTTTAGTACAGAACCGGATCTGGAACAGGAGTACCTGGATTTTCAAAGAGAACAGATTAAAGCATTGCTGGCCTTGAATCCTTCCGTAGCTGATTTAAATTTTATTAGCGGCATCCTGGATTTTCAGAACAAACTGTTCAATGCGTCACTGGCATCTTACAACAAGGCTATTGAAAAAGGTCCCGCAAATGTGTTTTATTACCTGAACAGGGCAGCTCTGCAAAGTGAGATGATTGAATTCATTGCCTCTATGGAAAGCAATGTGCAGATCCTCACCCTGGACCAGTCGGGAACAACACGTACGCGTGTACAGGAACAGGGAAGAAGGGAATACGATTATTCCGGAGCCATAGACGATTTGGAGAAAGCGGCTTTGCTGGCTCCCGATTTTGCTTACGTTTATTACAATTTGGGAAACTTGTACTGCATGTCGGGAGATTTCCCAAAATCCATTACGAATTATTCAAAATCCATTGATTTGTATCCCTACCTGGCAGAAGCCTATTACAACCGGGGATTGATACAGATCTACCTGAAAGATAAAGAAAAAGGATGTATGGATATTTCAACAGCCGGAGAGCTGGGGATTAAAGATGCATACAGTGTGATAAAAAAATTCTGTGTTACAGAGCAGTAACACAGAATTTAATTTCAATTGGCATAAGATACCTGTACATAAGGTGCATTTTGCAGGAAATCATAAGAAGCTTTAATGCTTTCAAACGGTTCCATAGTAAAGGCTTCCTGTTCTACAATAGCGTATCGTAGTCCGGCTGTCGATGCCTTTTCGTAAATGGCTTTAAAGTCAATTTCTCCGGATGCTCCAATTTCTTTCTCGTCTTTCACATGCCAGAGTTCAAACCTTCCGGGGTATTTTTCCAGGTATTCTACGGCAGGAGCTCCGCCAACCTGACTCCAGAAAACATCTATCTGGAAGAAGACTTTTTCCGGATCGGTATGGAGCAACATGTGGTCGTACAGGGGGACCTGGTCGTAAACAGTAGTAAATTCACGGTCGTGGTTGTGGTACCCAAAACGAATACCGGCCCGGTTGCACTTTTCACCTACGGTGTTGAAAAGCTCACAGTAATGCAACAGACCTTCCAGAGATTCATAGGCGCTTTTCCACATAGAAGGCTGAACAATATAGGATACGCCGGTTTCCAGATGGTCTTCAATGGCCTTGTCCCACCATTCCATACACGTTTCCCATGGTGTAGTATTGGGATCGGGGCCGTTTATATGGGAAGAAAGGACAGCCAGTCCGCGGGCTTTACATAAACGGGCAAAATCTGCCCCCGGCATACCGTAAAAAGTGCCTTCAACCGGGTTGTATCCTGCCATTTCCACAAATGTGTAGCCGGCTGCCGCAACGGCGTCCAATGCCGTTTCCGGATTTGTTGCTATTTCTGCACGGATAGAATACAGTTGCAATCCAATTTCCTTTTGTACTTGTTTTTGCGTACAGGAAAAAAGACCAAGTATTGCAACGGCCAGGATGACCGGAACAGGATATTTCATTAGTCCAGAATTTTAATTTGAATGTTTCTGAACCATACGTCGTCGCCATGGTCCTGCAAACCAATATAACCGGCTTTTTCTTCTCCGCCACAGTTCAGAAGCAGGTCATAGGCAACCGGCCATTTTTCCTGGCTGAATTTGCTGTTATCCAGCAATTCCTGCCATTGTGGTGTCCATAAATGGTATTCCAGCACAAGTTCGCCGTTTTGGAAATGGGCTACCGTTCCTTTGTAAACCAGGATTTTGGCCTCGTTCCATTCCCCAACAGGATTGGCATTTTGTGGTTTTGCGGGAATCATGTCGTAGAGGGAGGCTGATTGGCGGTTTCCGTCAACACCTAAAAAAGCATCGGGGTGGTTTTCGTTGTCCAGAATTTGGTACTCCGGTGCTGAAATATAGATGGGTTCTCCGGGTATTTCCTGAGCCAGATAGAAAACACCCGAGTTGGATCCCTTGGCTACTTTCCATTCAAAGGTCAGTTCAAAGTTTTCAAATGTACGGTCATAAATAATGTCGCCGCCATCGGCTGCACCGGCTTCTCCCCGGCCCGATCCGTTAATCTTAATGGCTCCGTCTTCGATAGTCCATGCGGCCGGAACTTCTGTCCCGTTGTAAGCACGCCAACCCTCAAAAGTTTCTCCGTCAAAGAGAACTAGCACGTTGGGGTCCTCTTGCACTGCTTCTTTTTTCTTGTTGTTACAGGAAGAACAAGAACTAACCATAAAAGCAGTCATAAGAAAAGATAAAAAAACAATTTTTTTCATAGTATAAAATAGTAAGTTATTTGTAAAATCAAGGCATTTCAGGTAAAGAATACCCTTCCCGGTAGGTGTGGCGTATCAGTTCATTAGCAAATTCCAAGGCGTTGATGGGGTCGGAGTACTTGTGGTTGAATGTAGGATGGCCATCCTTAATGGAAAAGCCGTCTTTTACTTTCATACGCAGGGTATCGTTGGGAGAAATATTGGTGAATTTCATGGCATCTCCGTTCCACAACAATTCCCTGTTGAGTCCTTGCAGGCGAACGCCCAGCACACCCATAACCACCATTTCATTGAGAGGTCCCGATTCAGAAAAATCAGAGGCTGTCTTCACGCGGGCTTCCGGACTTTCTTTGCAAGCACGAACAAAGTCAAGGTAGTGGTTGTTGTCGGGCACTTCGCGTGTCATGGTGGGAGCCGGCAGTTCGCGACCCGAGAGCAACCAGGGGTTGACTCCGTAACAGCCACAAATCAGTGTGTCTTTTGTTCCGTGAAATACAACGGCACCTCCGCTGTCGTTCATATTCCTGCCGGTGGGCCATCCTACCGGATACTCGGGCATCAGGCCTCCGTCATACCAGGTGACCTCTACGCGTGGCATACCCACTTTGGGCATGTTGTTGCGTGCCGGAAAAACAAATTTGGCGATTTGTGCATTGGGGGCACAATCCGTCATAAGGGAGGTGGAGCTGCCTTGAACGGCTATGGGTGATTTCAGACTCAATGCTTTGACTACAGGCTGTAAGATATGGCAGGCCATATCTCCCAAAGCTCCTGTTCCAAAGTCCCACCAGCCCCGCCAGTTCCAGGGATGGTAAATTTGGTTGTAGGGACGGTAGGGGGCAGGTCCAATGAAAAGATCCCAGTCCAGGTCCGGATGGGGGGTATGAACCTCGGCAGGGGTTTCCAGGCCCTGGGGCCAGATGGGCCTGTCTGTAAAGGCATCAACCTTTGTTACTTCACCAATCATTCCCGACCAGATGGCTTCACAAATCTTGCGGACGCCGCTGCCCGAGGCTCCCTGATTCCCCATTTGGGTGGCTACTTGATGTTTGTCGGCCAGTCTGGTGAGGAGCCTTGTTTCATATACGGTATGTGTAAGAGGTTTTTCGCAGTAAACGTGTTTTCCCAGTGCCAGGGCATGTGCTGCAATGACGGCATGGGTATGGTCTGCCGTGCCAACGACAACGGCATCTATCTGGCTCCCCATTTCGTCAAACAGTTTTCTAAAATCCTTGTACTTCTTTGCATTTGGGTATTGGTTCAACCGGTTGGCCGCATACTTCCAGTCCACATCGCACAAGGCTACAATGTTTTCTGAGTTCATTTCCTGAATAACACCGCCTCCGCGTCCGCCTATCCCAATTCCTGCAATGTTGAGCTTATCGGTAGCAGCCGTTTTCTTTTTTCTTTGAGAGGATACCGGGGATACCGGTACCTTTCCCATAAGCGGCGTAGTGGCAACAATGGCTCCCGCAGTCGCCAATGCACTTTTTTGTAAAAAGTTTCGTCTGGAGATATTCTTTTCCATGTCTTTGGTATTTTGTTAAATGAGATGGTTTATACTGTCTTACGAAGATAACAAAAATTTTATTTTTTTCCTTTTCCTTTTCCCTTTCCGGGACGCAACCTGTTGTATGATTGAACAAGGGCTTCGTCAGCGGCAATGGCCCGGAGAGCCAGTAAAACAAGAATGATACTGATAATAGGGAATACAGTGGAGACGGTAAAAGAGACCAATGCCTTGTTTTGATAATAGGCTACTCCCATCCAGATTTGCTGTCCCAACATGATTAAGGAGGTATAAATGCACAGGCGGATTTGGATTTTCCGGGCTTTGTACAGGAAGATGGTGAGCACCAGCAGGGCACAAACGGCAACGGTCAATACTACAAACGGGGTGTAGGTAGCATAGATTCCAAATAAGAGAGTTGCCATCAACCCCAGCGCAATGGTCAGGTAGAGGGTCTGAATTCTTTGTATCATGGCAAAGGTTTTGTTAGTTCCAACAAATTTAGCGGAAAATCTCTGATTTTCCGCTAAATTTGTAGTATGAAAAAAATTGAACCTTCAGAACTGGTCATTAATAGCGATGGCAGTATTTTTCACCTGCATATAAAACCGGAACAACTGGCAGATAATGTTTTGTTGGTAGGAGATCCGGACAGGGTTACCTTGTTGCGGCAGTTGCTTACCCGCGTGGAGCACGAATCCAGGAACAGGGAATTTGTTTCTGTGACCGGTTTTTTTAACACGCATAAAATAACCATCCTTTCCACCGGTATTGGTACAGATAATATTGACATTGTATTGAATGAGCTGGATGCGCTGGCCAATATTAACTTTGAGGAACGTGTTCCCAAAAAGAATCACCGGTCACTTAGGATACTCAGGTTGGGTACTTCAGGAGCCATTCAGCCCGGTATTGAGCCGGGGACGCTTGTTTTTTCCAGGTATTCTGCAGGTATTGACGGGTTGCTGAACTGGTATGCAGGGCGTGATAATGTAGCGGATCTTGCTATGGAAAAGGCTTTTGTACAACATATGAACTGGCCCGCCGTATGGGCTGCTCCGTATTTTGTACGCAATTCTGAAAGTCTGGAAAAGAATTTTTCAGATGCCGTTTTCGGTATTACCCTTTCTGCACCCGGGTTCTACGGCCCGCAGGGGCGCGTGATCCGTTTACCTCTTGCAGTACCGGATTACCTGGCTAAGCTGGCCTCTTTCCGTTACAATGATTTGAAAATAGTGAATTTTGAAATGGAAGGTTCTGCCATTGCCGGTTTGTCCCGCTTGCTGGGACACGAAGGAGCCACTGTATGCCTTATAATCGCACAAAGGGATAGCAAAAATATGCACGTGGATTACAAGGACCTGATGTTGGAAAAAGCAGCGGAAGCTATGGAAAGAATGCTTACAGTGTAGCAGAAATGGTATACGATAAAGAAATATTGGATTTGTTGCCCTTGCTGGATGACCCCGATACGTACGTTCAGGAAGCTTTGTATACGCACCTGATAGCTATGGGTACACCGGCCCTTGAACAATTGGAAAGTATTCGAAAAGAGGGGGGCATGGAAGAAGGTGTTTATGCGATTGAAAAGATGATTGAGACCTTAAGGGAAGGACTCAAATTTGAGAAGCTGGAACAATGGATTGCCCATCCGGAAGAGGATTTACTTGCCGGACTCTGCCTTATTCAGGACATCCTGACAGAGGATGTGGACTTGCAGAGCCTTAGGGAAATTATGATGGAATGTGTCACGGAAGTATTGTTGGAGATTCGGGATGACCAAACTATTATGGAGAATGTAAAATTGTTCAATCATGTTTTTTTTAACAGGTTGCATTTTTTTACCATTGATCCCATGTTTTCCCAACCTAAGAATACATTTATTCACGAAGTGCTAAATAAAAGGAAGGGGAGTCCTGTGGCTGTGGGGTTTATATACCTGATGCTGGCATACCAGACAGGTGTTCGCATTGGAGGACGCCTGTTTAAAGGGGGTTTTTTGCCTGCTGTTTTGGACAGGGACGGTAACGTGCTCTTTTACGTAAATGTGTTTAAGAATGGGTTGTTGTTTCCTCACAGGGAATTGGAAGTTTTTCTTAAGGACATGAATTTGCAGATTCCCGTTGAATCCTTCAGGGATGCGCAGCCGGAAGACCTGGCGCAGATTTACGCAGAAACGTTGCTGTTCAGCTTTTCTGCCCTGGAAAAAGAAAGTTATGCCAATGAAATCTCCAAATTAACCCGGATTTTGGCTCTGTTTGGACGTGAAAACACCATGCTGATTGAAATGGATGATGACGAAGAATAAGAATTAGGCTTTAGGTTTAGTTAGGAGCGGGAAACGAGGTTCGAACTCGCGACCCTCAGCTTGGGAAGCTGATGCTCTACCGACTGAGCTATTCCCGCATAACCAAACAGCCGCCAAATATAGCGATATTTTTTATTACCAAAATGCGCGTTGCCGTCTTTTTAGCCCGAAAATTAAAAGGAGATACCACTTCTACCGGAAAGGTCAGCCGTATGGGAACACGGATAGCAACCTTTAGTGTGGCTGTGAGTGTATTTACCATGATACTGGCTGTTGCTATTGTACAAGGCTTCAGAAAAGAGATTGAAAATAAAGCCGTGGGGTTTATGGGAGAGATTCTTATGGAAGCTCCGGGAGCCGGGTTTGTGACAGAACCTTTGCCCATAAGCAACACGCTTTCCTACCTTCCGGCACTGGCTGAACATCCGGAAATATCACATATACAGGAGTTTGCCGTTTCTTACGGGATAATCCGAACAGAAGAGACTATGCAAGCAGTTTCTTTCAAAGGGGTAGGGGCGGATTATTGTTGGGATTTTTTCTCCAGGCACCTGGTATCGGGATCGCTGCCTGTTTACTCAGATTCTCTGTCGTCCAGTCAGGTATTGATCTCGGCACGTATGGCGTCACTTCTCAAACTGGAGGTACAAGATGTGGTGACCCTGTACTTCATTGGCAGCAGTGTCAAAATGAGACGTTTTGTTGTTTCGGGTATTTATGATGCGCAATTGGAAGATATTGACAACCATCTAATACTGGGTGATATACGTCATGCTCAGCGGCTAAACGGCTGGAGGGGTGACCAGGTTAGCGGCATGGAGATCTTTCTGAAAAACAGAAAGAACCTGCAAACTGTACAGGAAAGCATGGAAGATTTCATTATGACGCATTCTTCAGATACGGATGAGGGAGTAGTCTTGCGCAATATCAAGAGGATTTATGCGCATTTGTACGATTGGTTGGATTTGATGGACATCAACGTAGTAGTGCTTTTGACCCTTATGGTATTGGTGGCCGGATTTAATATGGTATCGGGGTTGCTTATTCTGTTATTTGAAAAAACGTCCACCATAGGGTTGCTTAAGGCTGTGGGAATGAGAGACAGTACCTTAAGAAATATGTTTCTTTACAATGCTTGCGGGGTTGCTTTGCGTGGAACCCTGGCCGGAACAGTTCTTGCCGTTGCCTTTCTCATACTTCAGAAGACAACGCATTTTATCAAACTGAATCCTGCCAATTATTTTGTTGACAGCGTACCTGTATTTATATCCTGGACTCAGGTTGTACTCATAGATGCGGTTGCTGTTGCCGTGCTTATGCTGGTTTTGCTGATTCCGCTGAAAAGTATTGCAGGTATCAGTCCCGGAAAGGCAATCAGGATGCGCTAACCCATTCCAAATACCGGAACCAGATCATTTCTACGTATTCTTGTGTTTGCCGTGGCATGTAGGGACTTACCTGAGCCCAAATATTGGGATCTTTGCCATCCAGAGCGGCATGTTCCCTGCCTTTCTCTATGCGTGACATACCGGCATTGTATGCGGCCAGTACAAAATTGATTTCTTCTTCCTTGGACAGATTTGTCAGGTGCATATTTCTTTTTATGAAAGAAAAATACGTAACGGCTCCCCGGATGTTGTTTTCCGGATCGTACAAATCCCGGATACTCATATCAACAGCCGTAGATTCTTTTATTTGCATAAGGCCTATAGCACAGTTTGCAGACTTTGCATTCATTCTGTATTGTGACTCTTGGTACATGACGGCTCTGAGTAATTTCCAGTCCCAGCCCAGCGTACTACCTTGTGCCATGAGCAGGGAGTCGTACGGACTTCTTTCCGATATAGCAGGTATAAAACGGTTTCTAAACCGGGAGTATTCGGGAGATTGTTTAAAAAGAGCAAGCCAGTGTACAAGATTTAAGTGCCAAGGGTTTTTTCCCTTGAGCATAACCCAAACTTCACCCATAGAAGTAATTTGCGGTGTTATGAATAGTTTGCCTGTGAGCGATTTGGGAATAGAATCTCTGATAATATTTATGGCAAGGATATCTGTTTGGTGGTTTTCCAACAAGTCCCATACCGGCAATGAATCGTTTGCAGGTATGTATTGCAGGGCCATTCCGTGTGTTTTTGAAAAATGTTGCATCACTTCGTAATGGTACCCTACCCGTGTACCGGCGTACGACGGAAGGTAAATGGTGCAACGGAGGGTATCTCCTTGCAGCTGTATCAGATCTGTTTCTTTCCAGATACCGGCTTTATTAGTCTCCGGTATATTGCGGAATTCAACGTACAGAACGGCCAGCAGAAATACCGCTGCCAGAACGACTATTACTTTGTGTTTCGTTATCACTTTTTGGAGAAGGATCAACGGATCCTTTTTTTAAGGGTTTACTATAGAACGGCCAGGTAATACCTACCTTGACCGCACGTTGTGGACGTATATAATGAGGAGCAGAAAAATAACCGCTGTCGGGCCAGCCCTGTGCTGCATTGGTATATTTAACAAAAATGGTTGCCCGTTGCCATTTCATATTGATAAAAGCATCTATGTAAGGAGTGTTTCCATATTTTTTTTCCTGCTGCAGGTGAAAAGTACCCAGAGCGGGGTTGTAAGCTTCCATATAGTAAGCGGTATGAAACGTAATATCAGCTCCAATCTGAGCCGTCATTACATTTTTCACTACCGGTATTTCCAGGTAGTATCTTAGGTTGGCTGCCAACAGGGGCAGGGGTACTATATCCGGATGTGACGAATACTGAACCAGCAGCCTGTGATCTAACCGTACGTACCAAAAACTAAAATTCTGCGTCAGGGTAGCTGTCATGATATTTACCAGCTGGTCTGTTTGCCTGACCACACCCAGGGTATCGTAATAGATTCTGCTTCCTTCCAGTCCGTAAGAAAAAGTTAAAGCTGTTTCCCAATCCGGAATAGAGAGACTGGCTTGAATTTGGGTATTTGTAGTCTTTTGAAAATCATTATTCCATACAAAGTGATTGGAGTAATAATTTTGGAAGTACCAATCCGGAGTCTGTCTGTTGATAAGGAACCTTCCTGTCAGATGGATTCCCCGGGGGAGGGGGTACAGGGAGAAACGAACGTTGGCATCCAGGGACATATCTCCCAGGTAATACCCTGCAAAATTCAGTTTTCCCACTGCGTTCCATGCAAAATATTTTTTCAACATACCGTAAGCTCCTGCATACACATACGCATTGTTGTTCCATTGTTTGGAAGGGCCCCGGGTATAATAATCAGGTACAAAACAATAGTGGGATAACAATTCATACCCCAGTCCGCCCTCTATTCCAGAGAGAATAGCCGTAGGTGACCAAGGCTGAATACGCAGAAAAAAGCGGTTGTCAAATACCATGGTAGAGACAGAGTCTGTAGTTGTAACGGGGTCCAGATAAAACTGGTTGTTGTAAAAGGCGCGACCTGCCTGGTCTGTTAAACCAATATGGTCGGTGTAGTTCCGGCTCATCTTGTTCCAGTTGCCTGCATGTCCCAGGTATATCATGGTTCCTTCTGCTCCCGAAAGAGAATCTTTTTTAAAAATACGAATGGGCAGGCCAATGCTTTGTGTGATAAATAGTTGGTTGCTTGCCAACGCAGAGGAAGCTTTGGAAAGCCATACGGGTATGGCACGGGCATCTACTACGGTATCTGTAATAAAGCCATCGTCCTGTATACCTCCGTTTTCATCTTTGCTCAGTGAATTTCTTATGTACCCGGCGTGTGCTACGTAACGTTTCCCAAGGTAATTTGCCGTTACAGCAAGCGTTCGGGTATTGGTGGCTTCATGTTGCAATATTCCTTTTGTCCCCTTTTTTTGGTAATAGAATTGTATGTTCGCTTCCGGTGACAGATTCTGTGTATGCAGAAGTGCCACATTCATTTCTTCTTTTTCTTTGTTGGCAAACAAAGTCCCTGAATAGGACATCACGGTAAACGGACTTTTTGTGTTGTAGGCGGGCAAGGTCTCCCGGTCGTAAGCCTCGCTCATTCCGGCACTCCAGAAATCAAAGCGTTCTTTCGTTTGTCTCTTAAAATAGTTGAAGGTCAGAACAGGAGAGCCAATCGTACCCGGATGTACGGCACCCACATCTTCTTTCATGTGCGCATAGTCATGAAAATTGCTGTTGATATTGGTGTCAATATCCCTGAAGGTCAGCTTGTTAAAATATGCGTTGTGGTTCCATGAAATAATCCTTCTGAACCGGAGCGAATCCGGGATAATATAAGATTCCAGCATGTGGAATGTACTTTTGTAAACAGAATCTGCAAACGCTTTTTCCTCCCGGCGTTTTTGTTTGGCAAACTGCTTCAATTCTTTCGTTGAAAAAGTAGCCAGCGAGTCAATCATAAAGAAACCCAGGCTGTCCAGTTTGATCAATCCCAGACTGTCCAGCTGGTACATGAACCCCAGGCTGTCGGGAATTTGCTGCCCCAAAGAATCCAGCCTGGGCAGACGCAGGGAATCTACCAACGGAAAGTCCCGCTCCGAAGTGCTAGTAGCGACAGGTTTAGCCAGGCTATCAGCGACAGGTTTAGCCAGGCTATCAGCGACAGGTTTAGCCAGGCTATCAGCGACAGGCTTTGCCAGGCTATCAGCGACAGGTTTAACCAGGCTGTCCGGTACCTGCGCCAAGGCAGCCTGTCCGGTTAGTATTAATATAAATAGTATCAGCAGTGTGACCTTTGGTCTCATGTGTTCTTTGGGTTGCAAGGGCGCAAAGCTACAAAAAATGTGCCTTATCCCGTAAGATACCTTCTATTTGTTTGACAGACAAGGCATCTTTAACCAGAACTTTCTTGGCGTTATCCAACAAATAGAGGGAAGGAATAGCGTTCAGATCGTACAGGTTTTCGCTACGTATTTCGCTGTTCGGATTCCATGCGTGGAGCCAATTGGAAGGAAGGTTTGGCAGGTAATTCAACCAGCTCTCCGGGTCTTCTTCCGGGTATATGGTAAGAATGGTTAGTTGTTTTTCTTGCACCAGATAGGTAATGAGCTCAGACGCAAGAAGTTCCCGGGTCGATTCCTTACAGGAACTGCAATCGGGATGGAGAAAATAAACAAGAATAAAAGGAGAAGTAAGGCTGTAAAGTGTTTTGGGAACAGTATGTTCCGGAATATGGGGCAGGTTCTTTAAAGCAGCAATAAAATGGAAATCCGTTGCCGGGGAACCCGGACGGTTCTTATGTGCCAATTCCAGAAGGTATACGGCCCGCGCTTTTTCCAATGTGTCCGGAAGGGGGCTGGATACCATGTGTTCCAACACGGGAAGGTACAGTTCTTCATTTCTGTACGGAGAATTGGGATGGTAGAAAAAATGTTCTGCCATGTCGTTGAATTTTACGAGCACCTGCTTTTGGATTGAGTCTGCCGCAAGGGAAGTATTCATACGGGATACCATCTGCCTGATACCTTCCCGGGCCAGGGGAGCGTCGGCTGCCAGCAACAAACCGACAAAATCGGCAAATGCTTTTTCTGCATATCCCTCCTGACGTACAGAACGAATGTCATCAAACGGGAATTTGTCCCAGTAATGTACAATACGGTACTTGAAAGCTTCTTCTGCAGATACTACAGGAGCCGGCACGGAAGCAGGTTGGAATTCCGGCAATGTTGCTGCTTTTTTGTTGCTTTTCCCGCTACAGGAAGCTGCAATAGCAAGAAGTACTACAAGTGGTATAAAGTGAACCAGATGCTTCATAAGACAAAAATACGAATTTTTGCTACATTTGTGTTATAAAAATGTGGGATGAATTCAAGTGATTTTCCGGTCGCTCTTGTTACCGGAGCTAACGGAGGCATTGGAAAGGTAATTTGCAAAGAATTACTAAGTTCCGGATACCGGGTTATTCTTTCTTTCCGAAAAAGTGAAAGAGCAGTTGCTTTTTACAACTCCTTGTTGCAGGAATACGGAGCAGAGCGTATCGGCTGCCTGGAAATGGACCTTTCGTCTGTCACGTCTATTACGGAAGCCGTATGTGTTCTTATGGAAAAAGAACAACGTCTGGATGTGTTGGTAAACAATGCCGGTATGTTGGGATACAATATGCAGGTAAGTGCGGAAGGGTACGAAATGCACAATATGGTAAACTGTCTGGGCCCCATGTTGTTCACCCGGTTGGTGAAACCGCTTATGCACAGGGGCAGTCGCGTGGTAACCACTGTTTCCCTGGCATTGTACTACGGGTCCATTCCTGAAAATTTCCCGTACCCTCACGCAAGGTTCAACAGGTTCCGGCAATATGCCTGCTCCAAACTTGCACTTACGTTGTTGTGCCTTCGTTTGGCAGAACTATGGAAAGAAGAGGGAATTACGGTAAATATGGCTGACCCCGGTATTGTGGATACACCTATCCTAAAACTTCATAAGTGGATTGATCCGGTGGCAGATGCGGTGTTCAGACCCTTCACCCGAACTCCGGAGAAAGGGGCGGATACGTCCATTTTTCTTTCCTCTGACCTTTCTTTGCGTGGTGCAACCGGCGGGTTGTATAAAAATAAAAAGGCCGGGACTTTACCGGAAAAGATAACAGACCATCCCTATACGGACAAAGTGTGGTGTTTTTTAGCAGATTTGTATTCCAGCGTGAATTGACATAAGTATAACGAGTTATGAGAAGTGCAGTAATAGCAAGGAATATGGGGTTGGTCCTTCTGGTGAATGCCCTGTTTATGTTCATTTCTGTAGTTGTATCTATCCTTTACGGTTTTGATACCGGGTTTTTCCCACTCCTGCTAGCGGCAACCATTACAGTAACCGTTGGTGCCCTTCCTTTTATCTTTATTAAAAAAGCCGAAGACATAGCCACGCGTGAAGGCTATGTAATTGCCGTCCTGTCCTGGGTTGTTTCCTGTTTGTTTGGTATGTTGCCTTACGTTTTTTGGGGTGGAGAGTTTTCACTTATCAATGCCTGGTATGAGAGTGTAAGCGGGTTTACGACAACCGGCAGCACCATACTTACTTCGGTGGAAGCGTTGCCGCATTCCCTTCTTTTCTGGCGTGCAGCAACCCAGTGGATTGGAGGTATGGGAGTGGTGCTGTTCATGTTGCTGATCCTCCCCGAGGTCAGCTCGGTCAGGCTCCGGCTTTCCCGTATTGAAATCAGCTCCCTTTCTCAGGATTCCTACCGGTTCAGGGCCAAGGAAACGATACGTGTTATTGCTTACGTGTATTTTGGTCTTACGTTGCTGCAGACCTTTTGTCTGGTACTGGCAGGGATGACCTTTTTTGATGCGGTTTGTCATGCATTTGCCACCATTGCGACAGGCGGATTCAGTACACGCAACGCCAGTATTGCCTCTTACGACAGCGTAGCTATAGAGGCTATTATGCTTGTATTTATGGCTGTATCTTCCCTTCCTTTTGGATTGATTTTCCTTTTGATTGTTAAAAGGTCAACTTCCTTGTTTACCTCGCCCGTTACCCGGTATTACCTTATTTCAACCTTGGCAGTAGGTGTTTTGGTTTCAGCAAACTTATGGATTGGAGGCACTTATGGTTCTTTTGGAACGGCCTTCAGGCATGGGGTTTTCCAGACATTTTCCCTGGTTTCCACAACGGGGTTTTCCTCGGCAGATTCGTCTATGTGGCCAGCCTTTTCTATGTTGTTGCTTTTTTTCCTGATTTTTCAGGGAGGTTGTTCCGGTTCTACAGCCGGGGGAATTAAGGCGGACAGATTCCTGATTGCTTTCCAGTCTATCCGGGCGCATATTACTAAAAAACTGCATCCACATTCTGTCGTTCCGGTGAGAATAGGGGGACATGTAACTGATCCGGATGTGGTTGAGGGTGTGAATCTTTTTATAGTTCTTTTTTTCTTTGTTCTCTTTGTTACGGCACTCGTGCTTACGGTAACAGGCCTTCAGGTAATAGAGGCGCTGGTGGCTTCTGTAGTTCATTTGGTTAATGTGGGGCCGGGCTTTGGGAGTGTGGCGTCTGTAGGAAACTGCCATGATCTTGGTGGCTTCTCAAAATTTGTGTTGTCTTTGGCCATGATTATGGGCCGTATTGAATTGTTTGGCTTTTTCATTTTATTTAGCGCCAGAAAGTAGTAACTTGCCCTTTATGGAACTTGAACAATACATTGCAGAACGGTTTCTTGCTACATTACCCTTTCAGGCATCTTCTGATCAACACACATTCTTTCATCTTTTTGCTTCCTTTCTGACAGGCGAAGACAAAATTTTTGTACTGAACGGTTATGCAGGTACAGGAAAAACAACGGCCATGGCGGCAGTGACAAGTGCACTGGAAGGGTTGGGAAGGCAAGTTGTTCTGCTGGCTCCAACCGGGCGGTCTGCCAAGGTAATGATGGGGTATGCGGGCATTCCGGCTTTTACCATACACAAAATTATTTACAGGCAAAAGACAACAGCCGGATCCGATGAAACGGGATTTGGTGTTTTTGACCTGCAACCTAACAAAAAAAACAACACGCTTTTTATTGTTGACGAGGCTTCTTTGTTGTCTAACAGCAGCGGAGGTCTTCTTTTTGGCAGCGGTAACCTGCTGGAAGATTTGATGACTTTTGTTTTTAGCGGACCCGGAAACCAGTTGCTTTTGATGGGCGATGCTGCCCAGCTTCCGCCCGTTGGCCTGGACCGGTCACCGGCGCTGGACCCGGACCACCTGGGCGTTTATGGAAACGTTGTGTCTATGGAAATGAAAGAGGTGCTGAGGCAATCTTTGGATTCCGGTATCCTGTACAATGCCACGTTGCTTAGAAAGAACCTGACAGAAGGGAAGTGTACCCTTCCGGAATGGAAAACGGAGGGTTTCCCGGATATCTGCCGTATTAGCTCCGGTGATCTTACAGAAGCCCTGGCAGATGCGTTTAGCACCTACGGGCAGGACGAGGTGGTGGTGCTGTGCCGTTCCAACGACCGGGCCAACCGCTACAACAAGGGAATACGCAACAGCATCCTTTTTAGGGAAGAAGAGATAACAAAAGGAGACCGTTTGATGGTTGTAAAAAATTGTTATCAATTTGTGGAAGATGTGCCTCAGATGGATTTTATTGCCAACGGTGACATAGCGGAAATCCTGAGAATCCGTGATTTTACGGAGCGTTACGGCTTTCGGTTTGCGAAAGCCCTGCTCCGTTTTCCGGACTATAAAGATACAGAGCTGGATGTACATATCTTGCTGGATACGTTGGACAGCCGGGCTCCGGCACTTACCCGGGAACAGCAACAGCAGCTTTACGAAGGCGTATCTGCCGATTATGTACATATAAAAAACAAAAGAAAACGGTACAAAGCCATACGGGAAGACCTGTTTATGAATGCATTGCAAGTAAAATTTGCCAATGCCATTACGTGTCATAAAGCACAGGGCGGGCAATGGAAAGCCGTGTTTGTAGATAAGGCTTTTTTTGGAACTACATGTGACCTGGACGTGTTGCGCTGGTATTATACGGCTTTTACAAGGGCCCGGGAAAAATTGATACTGATTAACCTATAACAACTATACTGTATGAAACGAATTTTGGTTTCCTTGATTTTTTCTGTATTGCTTTTGCTACCGGTCGGTGCACAAGAACGTGCTGTGCGGGAGGCAGCTCCGCAAGATTTAGTTAAATCATTGGAAATGCCGCTTTTCTGGGAAAACGACAGAACCCTTGTCTTGTATTCAGGTACCATGCAAAAGCCTTCCTATGTGCAGGAAGATATTTTTACGGGAGAACGAAAACAACGGGAACAACCGCAAAGAAGACAGGCCGGTTTGTCGGACCAGGAATTGGATGAACATGCCAAAAATCCGACCCTGTCGCCCGATGGTACACAGGTAGCCTTTACTTTAAATAACGATCTGTATTCCAAAGAACTGGCAACGGGTAAATTGATAAGACATACGTACGACGGAAGTCCGACGGTACTGAACGGGTGGGCCTCCTGGGTATATTATGAAGAGATTCTGGGCAGGGGCAGTATGTACCGCTCTTTCTGGTGGTCGCCCGATAGCCGGCGTCTTGTGTTTTTCCGAAGCGATGATACCCATGTACCCATGTTTCCCATTTACGTAGCAGACGGGCAGGACGGGTACCTGGAAGAAACACGGTATCCGAAGGCGGGAGAAGCGAACCCGACAATTCAGATTGGAATTGTTACCGTAGAAGAAGGAAGCCCCATAGTGTGGGCAGATTTTGATCCGGCAGCCGATCAGTACTTTGGACAACCGTTCTGGACGCCGGACGGAAAGACGTTGCTGTTGCAATGGATGAACAGAACGCAAAACCGATTGAAGTTGTATGCCGTAGATCCGGAAACCGGGAAAGGCGATGTAATTTATACAGAAGAGCAGGAAACGTGGCTGGGGTGGATTGAAACCCCGCATTTTACAAAAACAGGATTCCTGATGGTACGTGATTTTGAAAAATGGCAGCACATATACCTCTATGCTTATAAAGAAAAAACAACCACCCGGCTTACAGACGGGCCGAATTGGGGGATAATCGTCCACGGAACCGACCCGGAAGAAAACTACGTGTATTATTCGGCAAGAAGGGAAATGAGTACACGTTCCAACGTATACCGCGTGCCACTTAAACAGCAGAACAATAGAAAAGGTTCAGTTGTACAGCAACTTACGCCTGATGGCCTGCATTATACGAACGTGCAGTTCTCTCCGGGATTTACCCATTTCACGGCGCTTGCTTCCAACGTAAGCACCCCGTCCCGCTCGGTATTGTTTGGGGTAAAAGAAGGCCTTATGCGTGTCTTGGACGATGCCAAAGGCCCTGCTTACGATACAGAGTTGGCTGCCGGCAACGTACCGGTTTCTGAAATGCATTTCCTGACGACAGAAGACGGGTTTACGATTCCGGCTATCATTACATGGCCCCTACATAGGGAAGAAGGGAAAAAATACCCGGTTCTTGTCAATGTGTACGGAGGGCCCAACAACGGAAGCGTGATGGACCGCTGGGTAGCGCCGGCCGGCAAATACCACTGGGCCAAAAAAGGAGTGATACAGGTAACCCTGGACCACCGCGGCAGCGGCCATTGTGGGAAAAGAGGATTGGATATGATGTACAGGAAACTGGGTACATGGGAGATACACGATTACAAATTGTGGATAGACTACCTGAGAAATACCGGGAGCGTAGATGAGAAACGGGTAGGCATAACGGGCTATAGCTACGGAGGGTACGTAACGGCACTGGCTGTTTGTACGGCAGGGGATTATTTTCCTTACGGAATAGCCGGAGCCGGTGTATTTGACTGGATGTTTTACGATACGCATTACACGGAACGTTTTATGGATACGCCACAAAACAATCCGGAAGGGTATAAAAATGCCTCGGTTCTTGAACATTGCAGTACATACGGTACGTTTGGCCCTTCGGCACTGCTGATTACCCACGGTACTTCCGATGACAACGTGCATTTTCAGAATGCCATGCGCCTGGCAGACGAACTCATGAAGCATAACAAGCTTTTTCAGTTTATGCTGTATCCCGGGGCCAGGCATGGTTACAGAGGATACCAGGGAGCTTATTCTGCAACAGAAGAAACGGCTTTCTGGACACGGTATCTTTTGGAGGAATAGCTATGATGACCGACCGTGAAATCCGTTTTATAAGAGAACACCTGAGTGAGGATATTCATGGTCTGGCCCTGGGTAAGCACAACTATCCGGGGATTGACGTTCCTAAGTGCCTCCTGCAAATAGAGGGACTGCGGAAAATAAAGAACAAAGTGCCGGAATGGTATGCGTGTACGCAGGTATTCATTCCTTCCACACAGGCTGCCGAACAGGCTTCTTCTGCAGAAACAGCCCGTTACAAATGGCGTTTTTTGAAAGAACCCGGAACGGTAGTTGATATGACGGGGGGCCTGGGGGTAGATGCGTATTACTTTGCCGCGACGAACAAACACGTGGTGTATGCCGAGCAGGATGCCGGGTTGTGCCGGGCCGCATCACATAACTTCCGGGTGCTGGGTGCCGGTGATCGCATACAGGTAATGCAGGCAGATGCACAGCGGTTGTGGGACCCGGGAAACAGGCTGCCGGATGCAGATCTTGTATATGCCGACCCGTCCCGCAGAACAGCTGCGGGAACGCGTATCCGGGGTATTGCAGGATACAGCCCCGACGTGACGCGGCTGGCAACCACCGTACTGAAACAGGCTCCGGTATTTTTAATTAAAATTTCTCCGTTGGAAGATATTGTACATACGCTGAGGCTTTTTCCCCAAACCTCGGAAATTCATGTACTGTCCCGGGAAAATGAGTGCAAAGAATTGCTGTTTTTGCTGAAAAGAGAAAAAAAAGCCGAGGCTTCTCCGCTCCTGGTATGTTCCGGAGGTTTTTCTTTTCGTTTGCAGGAAGAACAGCAGGCGGCTGCCACCGTGAGCCGGGAACGCAACTACGGAGAAATAAAGGAAGGGCATTTCCTGCACGAACCGGAAGTATCCTTGCTTAAGGCAGGTGCTTTTGCTTTGCCTGTAGTACGTTTTGGGGTACAAAAAATTCATGGCAACAGCCATTTGTATGTATCTTCAACTCCGGCTGTTTCTTTTCCCGGCAGGTCGTTCAGGGTACACGAGATTATTCCCTTTACGTCCTCGAATCTCAGGCAGTTGGCTTTACGGTATCCCAGAGCCAATATGACGGTCCGTAATTTCCCGCTGAGTGTGGAGCAATGGAGAAAAAAAACAGGAATACGTGACGGGGGAACGGATACATTGATTGGAACAACGGCGTATATTGCCGGAAAAGAAGTAAGAATCATGATTTATGCAACCAAATGGGAGGAAACTATATGAAAAAAACAATGGCAATTTTGGCATGTACCTTGTTATTGGCGTGCCATACGAACACAAGAGAAACAGTTATGTCTAATATCAACGACCAAACGGTAGCAACCGTGCTGTCCCGTCTGGACAGCCAGGAAGAATTGTACGAACAAGCAGAACGGGGCGTGCGTCAGGCAGCGGCCTTATGGAGGGAAGAAGACGGCAGCCGGGAAGAATTTACGGATTTTTGCCTGGAATATTTTTGTACTACAGAAGCAGAAAAAGAAGTCCTTTTTAACAAGCTTTCTGTAGCTTTTGAAAACATCATAGGTACGGCCAACCAGGTAAGCGTGGCCTTGAAAAAACCGGTACATCTGGAAGGAGACGCGTTAACGCCTGTGGATCTGATTATGGGCAGTTACAGTCCTTCTGCCCATTTTTCGGAAGATATGTACGGCAACAAAATAGCCTTTATCTGCGCCCTTAATTTCCCGAATTTTTCTCTGGAAGAAAAAAACACCCTGGGCAGAGAGTGGAGCCGGAAGGAATGGGCTTATGCACGGCTGGGTGATATGTTTACACAGCGCACACCGGCCCGGCTGAACCAAGAGATGTCCCGCGTTATGGGAGATGCAGAAAATTACATTGCATCCTACAATATCATGATGGGCAACCTGCTTACGGAAGACGGACGCCACCTGTTTCCGGAAGATATGGTGTTGCTGTCCCACTGGAACCTGCGGGACGAGATCAAATCCAATTACGCTCCGGGTCCGGATGCCCTGGAGAAGCAACGCATGATCCAACAGGTAATGGAACATATCGTATGTCAAAGCATTCCGGAGTGCGTGATCAACAACGACCGGTACGAGTGGAAACCCTGGTCCAACACCGTATATAAAGACGGGGAAGAAACGGTTGCCAAAGCCGAGGGAGCCAGACGGTACGAACACCTGCTGGCTACCTTTCAGGTAGAAAAAGAAAGGGATGCGTACTACCCCAACATGCCTACGGCCATCATCCGTAATTTTGAACAGGATATGGAAGTTTCTGCCCGGGAAATTGAAGACTTGTTTGTGCATTTGGTTTCTTCCGAGCAAGTCAAGAAAGTGGCCGGCCTTATTGAAAAGCAATTGGGCAGACCGCTGGAACCTTTTGATATCTGGTACGACGGGTTCAAAAGCAGAACGGCTGTTTCTGAAGACGCACTGACAGCGCTTACACGTCGCAAATATCCGAACGCAGCTGCTTTTGAGAAAGATATGCCCCGCATGTTGGACGTGCTGGGCTTTTCAAAGGCGCAGGCAAACGAACTGGCTTCGCGTATTGTGGTGGAATCGGCACGCGGTTCGGGCCATGCCTGGGGAGCCTCGGGGCGTTGGGAACCTGCCCGGTTGCGTACCCGCATTGGAAAAGAAGGTATGGACTACAAGGGGTTCAACATTGCCGTACATGAATTCGGACACAACGTAGAACAGACGTTGAGTTTATATAATATTGATTATTATATGCTTAGCGGAGTTCCCAATACGGCTTTCACAGAAGCCATTGCTTTTATATTCCAGAAACGTGACCTGCAACTGTTGGGGTATCCGCGGCAAGAAATGGACGACAATACGGTGTTGGATATCTTCTGGGGTTGCTACGAGATTATGGGTGTAGCTCTGGTGGATATGTACGTATGGCAATGGCTGTACGATAACCCCAAGGCTTCTGCTTCAGCCTTGAAAGAAGCCGTACTGGAAAAAGCGCGCCAGGTATGGAACCTCTATTACCAACCGATTTTTGGGCATGAGGATTCTCCGCTGTTGGCCGTGTACTCACATATGATTAACAGTCCTATGTACCTGCCCAACTACCCGTTTGGCCATATCATTGAGTTCCAGTTGGAAGAGCACTTCAAAAACGAAGGCATAGAAGACAGGAACCAACTGGGCGCAGAAATCACCCGTCTGTTTACACAAGGCCGTTTGGTGCCTCAGTTATGGATGGAAGGGGCCACCGGCTCTCCCGTAAGTACCGAGCCGTTGCTTAGGGCTGTGGATAACCTAAGTATGTTTTAAAGAACTCCGTACGCACCTCCTGCCACTGCGGTGGTGTGCTGTGCATGTTGTTTTTATATATCCTGTAGTCTTTAGGGGCTGTAATGTTGTTGTATCCGGCAAAGTTTGTACGGGGAGGACAGATTGGATCCTGCAGCCCCACTGCCATAATGGTAGGGGTTTTGATGCGCCCTGCCAGGTTCTTGATGTCAAAATAAGACAGTACCCGGAACAAGGCTTCTTTATCTAAGTCCGGATGCTCTTGCAGGTACGTTTCCATTTCACTGGCAGGCCAATCGGCAATCCGGAAATAGACGGGGTAGTCGCTTAAGAAAGGAATGGCCGGTGCAGCCACTGCAATGCGGTCATCCAATGCACAGACAGCTAAGGTGAAAGCACCTCCCTGGCTGGCTCCCTGGGCGCCTATCCTGGAGGTATCGGCCTCGGCCCGGCTGCAAACAAAATCGACGGCACGTATTACGTCCATAAAGGCTCCCCGGTAGTAATATGTTTCTTCTGATGCAATACCCCAGGTAAACCACCGGCTTTCGTATGCGTTGCCTTGTTTGTAGATGCCCTGGCCGCGTACAGAGACTACAAAGGAAATAAATCCGGGGTCGTCGTCTGTGTGCGGAATCCACGGGTTGGAGCCATACCCCATATAAGTGATAAGTACGGGATGTTTGCCCGGTTTCTTGGGAACGGCGTAGTACCCACCCATGGTTTCGTTACCAAAAGATTTCATTTCTACGTAATACACGTTTCGTTGGCCCCGGGAATGCTCCGGCAGCAACTTTACCTTGGCTTGCATAGGAACGGCGTCCAGCAGCGCCCGGGTTTTTTCCCAGAAAGCGTCCAGGTCTTCCGGAGCATCCGGTACGGAAGTGATCTTTTCCGGTTCAAAACCAAAATGGAACGCCACCGGGTCCAGTGCATGTCCGTCTGCTGCAACCAGGAGGGAACACCTGTAAAAACCGGGACCCTGCAGTTGTATGTTGTCATTCCATGTTGTGCCGGCACCGGGACGGAGAACGGTACGGTATGTTTTTTCGCTTACACGTTGGTGGTCGTCGGTAGCAATAACCACGCGGACACGGACTTTTCGTCTGACATCTTCCGGGTTGGTGACCGTGAAGTTGAGCATGTGCGGTTCCGATTCCATGAATACGCCGTTTTCTGCCGTTACTCCGGCTTCTGTGGTAATTCTCGGAAGGGGAGTGACCGGCTTCAATACGACGGAAAACGTGAGCAGGCCTCCGTCTCCGCCGTCGTCATACACCTGGATGGCCAGGGTGTTGGGACCTTGGGTATCTACGTACTCCAGAGGAACTACGTACGTACGTTTTTGCCCCTGTGCGCTTTTGTAATTGGGAGGGAAGTTGCCGGTACGGCCTATGTAATGCCCGTTGAAATACAGGGCATCGGCATCGTCTGCATTGTCGTAACTTACCTCCAGACCTTTGTAGTACGTGACGGCACGTACAAAATCATCCGGAAGGGTAAATGTAGTACGGTACCAGCCGTAACCGTCGTAGCGAGCATAGCCCTGCTCTTCCCAACAGGTGGTAATGCAGAGCGTATCCCACAGGCTGTCGTCTGCCTGCGGGTTGGCCCACGCGGTATCGTTGCCCGTTTGAAATTTCCAATAGATGCCCAGATCAAAACTACTATTTGCTGAGGGTCGGTTGCAAGCAGGCATGGTCACCATAAGGACCAGAAGCACTACATAAAACAGAGGTTGTGTGATTTTTTTCATAGGAGTAAAGGTAACGTATTTTAGTTTATTCTGCTTTAAATTCTACGGGATGGGGTACGCAGTGGATTATGTACTGCAGGACCGGTTTTTTGCGGCGGTATATGATTACTGTGTCCAGGGGAACGGTGCCGTGGAGCGTTTGCGGGTACCGGTTGGACTGGATGTAGTACATGGGTTCGTGGGGATCAATGCCGCCCCGGAGAGCGGTTATTTCTTCGTACTTGTGGGTTCTTTCCGTGGGTCCCGTGGTTTTCACAACGGTGCCGGCCGGTCCGGCTACGTAGTAATCCAGGTGTGCGGCAGGGAACCAGCGCGTGGCCAGCAGGGCGGCTCCGGGGGGCATGCCTTCCTTGCCTCGGCTTAGATCATACAGGTTTTCCTGCTCTTGTTGGATGTTTTTGAATTCCGTTCCCAGTTGCTTCCAGCCGTACATATCCAACGACACGTCTGTTGTTGTACTCAGGGGAATCAGGCCGGTGCGTATTTGCAGGGTACCGGCTACCAAAACAAGCACGACAAGGCCCAGGGACAGGCGCAGGGGTTTGTACAGGTTGCGGTGGGCAGCTGCTGCGGCGGCCAGTACCAGCAGGGGGAAAAAAGCCGGGGCACTCCAGTGGGGCAACGTATTTCTGAACAGGGAAAAGAATACAAAAACAGCAATCATGGGCACGGACTGGCACAGCACCATGCGAAAAAACGCAGGAGTCACAGGACGCGCAGGACTCGTCACGTAATACCGGATGGCCCAGAGCATAAGCACTACGTTTACCGGGTTGTTGTACAGAAAAGAACCGGCAAGTTCCCGGCCCAGGCTCAGAAAATCAGTCTTTTTGCCAAAAAAGGCCACGCGTTCTGCGTGGTACAGAAGGCCCGAGGCCCGGTGCGTGACGTTCCAGGCTATGACGGGGGCAAAAAGTACAAGCGACAAGCCAATGCCGGCCCACAGCCAGGGCGAGGCCAACATTTTTCTGTTGTACAGCAGCAGGTACAACAGCGTACCGGCCCACAGGAAGGCTCCTGTGTATTTGCTGAGCAGGGCTCCGCCGGCCAGCAGTCCGGCCCAAAGGAAAAGAGAAGGTTTCTCTTCTCCGTTGCTTGCACATCCGCACGCCCGGAGCATAAAATATAACGAGCCCAGGTAACACGTAGCCAGGGGCGTATCGGGGAGGATGAACGTTCCGGTAAGTACGGTGGCATACAGAGAACCGGTATACAATACGGCTGCGTACCATCCTGCTTTCCGGCTCCCGGTCAGCAGGCCCAAACGCCAGGCAAGCCAGGTATTGAGTGTTCCCAGCACCAGGGCCGGCACCCGCAGCATAAAAGTACTGTCAAAGGTCAGGTTCCCCGTAAACAGGTTGATGAGCCATCCTACCATGGGAGGGTGGTCAAAGTGGCTCCAGTCCGGAAACAGCGCGTAGGTCCAGTAATAAACCTCGTCGTTACCCAATTCCGTAAGCCCTGCCACAAGGCTTCTTAGCAGCAGGGAAAACCCCATAAGCAGGAGCAGGTGTTTTTGGTAAGGCTTTTTCATTTGTACAAAGATAACAAAGTCATGAATGCCTTTCCCTTCCTTTTTAATACCTTTGTGTTTATGAAAGTACTTTTAACAGGTGCTAACGGAGGGGTAGGCACGGTAGTGTGTCAGGCGGCTCTGCATACAGAGGGAATAGAGCTGGTGCCCTGCTCTCGCCAGGCATTGGACGTTTTGGACAGCCGGGCCCTTGCAAAAGCCTTGTTAAGTCACAAGCCGGACTATGTCATCAATGCGGCTGCTTTTACACACGTAGACAGGGCAGAAACAGAGGTGGAAGAGGCCTTCCGCCTGAATGCACTCTGCCTTAAGGGAATGGTGGATGCCTGCAATCAAGTGGGGGCGGCACTCATCCATTTATCAACCGATTACGTTTTTGACGGAGAGAAAAAAACTCCTTATACAGAAGAAGACAAAGAGAACCCCATCAATATGTACGGGGCTTCCAAATGGGCAGGAGAGCAGGTGGTACTAGCTTATAACCTGGGTACCGTCGTAAGGACCAGCTGGGTGTATTCCCTTCATTCAAAAAACTTTCTGGCCGCCATACCTCGTTTGCTTCGCACCAAGGACGAGCCGTTGTATGTAGAGAATTCCCAGAAGAATTCGCCTACGTTTGCCCTCCACCTGGTGGAAGCTTTGTTGGCTTTGGTAAAAAAGAACGTTCGGCAGGGATTGTACCATTATACCAATGCCGGAGGAGGGTGTACGAGGTACGAATTTGCCTGCCACGTAAGGGACAGAATCCTGGAGAAAGAGCCCGGGGCACGATTGGTTCCTGTTTATCCCATGGAACCTGTCTTGCAGGACCCGCCGGGAACGGCGCCCAGGCCGCTGTATTCTGTTATGAGTCCGGATAAAATAGCAAAACAACTGGGACTTACCGTGCCGCACTGGCAGGAAGGAATTGGTTTTATTATATAACTATACTATGGAAAAAAACTTCATGGACAGGGCCGGGGAATGGCTGGGAGCATCGTACAGTAACGAAACCCATGCAGAGGTTCGCAGGCTTATGCAGGAAGATCCGGCATTGCTGGAAGATTCGTTTTACAAAAATCTGGAATTTGGAACAGGTGGATTGCGGGGCATTATGGGAGTGGGAACAAACAGGGTAAACCGTTATACGGTGGGGATGGTAACGCAGGGGCTGGCCAATTACGTAAAGAAAATGGGTCCCGGACCGTATAAGGCAGCCGTGTCATTTGACTGCAGGAACCAATCGCCCGACTTTGCGGCCATGGTAGCAGAGGTGTTGGCAGCCAATGATTTTACGGTTTATTTATACGATGCCTTGCGGCCGACTCCGCAATTGAGTTTTACGGTACGTCATCTGGAATGCCAGATTGGCGTTATGATCACGGCCAGCCACAATCCAAAAGAATACAACGGTTACAAGGTGTATGGAGATGACGGAGCTCAGGTGGTGGCTCCTTTTGACAGCATGATTATTGAAGAAGTGCGTAAGGTGCAGTCACCGGAGCAGGTACAGGTTGACGGAGGAAACGGAAAGGTTGTCACGTTGGGTCAGGAAATGGACGAAACCTACCTGAAAGCCATCCTGAGCCTGATCAATTTAAGTCCGGATGCCATTCGTAAGCACGGCGCTATGAAAATTGTATATACGCCGCTTCACGGGACAGGGGTACGCCTGGTTCCTGAAGCTATGAAGCAGGTTGGTTTTACACAGGTGCTTCATGTTCCGGAACAGGATGTTACAGACGGTAATTTCCCCACCGTTGTTTCGCCTAATCCGGAAGAACCGGAAGCTTTGAAGATGGCGCTTGAGAAAGCCGAGGAAACAGGAGCAGCCTTGGTGATGGCTACAGACCCGGACAGCGACCGGATTGGCGTGGCAGCCCGTGACGGAAACGGAGACATGAAAATCCTGAACGGAAACCAGATTGCGGTCCTTCTTACGTATTATATGTTGGAGAAGTGGAAAGCCGGTAAAAAGATCCGGGGAAGGGAATACATTGTAAAAACCATTGTGACTACCGATTTGTTACAGGCTATGGCCAGGTATTACGGTGTGGAATGCTACAATGTACTTACCGGGTTTAAGTACATTGCAGACATTGTCCGAAAAAATGAAGGGAAAAAGGTATTTATTTGTGGGGGAGAAGAAAGCTACGGCTTCAATGTTGGAGAATATGTGCGTGACAAAGATGCGGTGATTTCTTGTACGCTTATGGCAGAAGCGGCTTGCTGGGCAGCTGACCAGGGCAAAACCCTGCACGATTTGCTCAAGGAAATATACGTTCGTTTTGGCTTCTTTAAAGAAAAGACGGTATCTGTGACGTTAAAAGGAATTGACGGTATGAAGGAAATGGAAGCTATCATGAGGAAACTGAGGGAGCAGCCGCCGGTACAAATGCTGGGATCGCCTGTGGTGTTGGTACACGATTACAAAAAGGGTGAGACTACGGATATGCTCAGCGATTTAAGGTATAAGACTGTTTTGCCGAAATCTGATGTAGTTCAGTTTGTGAGCGCTTCCAATGCTGTGGTGACGGTAAGGCCTTCGGGAACGGAGCCTAAAATAAAATATTACTTTGGGGTACGGTCGCAGGTAGAAGCCTACGATGATGTGGAACAGGCAAACGCTCTTTTGGAAGAGCAACTGACCCGGCTGGAAAAAGAAATCACCGGCTTGTAGTCCGGGTTGTTTTTTTGAATTCGCTGATGCTACTTCCCACCGTCCGTTTAAAAAAACGGCTGAAAGATGCCAAATCTTCAAAGCCCAGGATATGAGCAATTTCTGTAGCATTTTTGTTGCTGTACAGCAACAGCCGTTTGGCTTCTGAAGCAATCCGCTCGTGAATTACCTGCAAAGGAGCCGGTAGCTTGTACAAGGCAAATAAGTTGGTTAGTGTTTTAGGGGAACGGTTGAGCATGCGTGCATAATCGGCCACTTTCTTTTTCTCTTTAAAATACTTGTCCACTAAAATAAAATACTGCCGTACCAGATAAAAACCCGATTCATTCATGGGATCAATGGCCATCGTATCCCTTGCCATGCGTGTACAGCTGATGATAAAACGTTTTAAGTGAAGCCGCAACATTTCTTCTTTCAGCGAGTCTTCCGATGCAAATTCCTGCACCATGTCAGTAAGGATTTGTTCCAGCGTAGCTACCTGGCTTTCACTGATCTTCATGAGCAGGAGGTTGGAATATCCCGTAAACAGAAACCCGTTGCAGGATACTTCACTGTCCGATTTATAAATACAGTAGAAGTTGCTGTTAAAAAGAATGGAAATGTATTTTCCCGAGACTTCTGTAAATTGTACGTTGTGGGTATTGGAAAAAGGAGTTATCTGGTTTTTCTCCAGAACCATTTGGGCATGGTCCACTTTCAGGTGAACGGTACCGTCAAGAACCCAGATGAATTTATAGAGTTCTTTGCTACGAAAAAGAGCCGGGTTGTTATGGAGTTCATCCGTAACAACCAGGCTCCCCCGTAAAGGTGTTATACACGCATATTCCATATGCGCAAATATACAAAACCTATTCTTCTTTCAGTAATGTGCTTTTAACCAGAGATTCAAGCTGGCTTTTAGGAAGGGCTCCCTGTGAGATACTGGGTTTGCCTTCCATGGGTATCCACAACAGGGTGGGGACGCTGCGTACGCCAAAAATGGCGGCCAATTCCGGTTGTTTGTCAACATCTACTTTGTAAACGTGAATCTGGTCACTGAATTCCTGTGCAACTTCTTCCAGTGTAGGTGCCAGCATTTTACAAGGGGCACACCATGTAGCATGAAAATCTACAATGGCCGGTTTGTCTCCGGCATACTTCCAATCGTTGGGATTTTTCTCGTAATCATAAACACGTTTGATGAATTCTTCTTTTGTCAGTTCCATAACTATTGATTTTTTTTCTTTTGTTTTTCCTGATGTTTCGTTGCAACCTGCAGACAAAATCAGAGCAGGTAACATGAGTAAGTAGGCAGTAATTATTTTCATGGTGCAAAGGTCCGGCATTTTTATGTTCCGGACAATGGCGAATCTACATAATTTATTAGCAAAACTGCCCGAATTTGTATCCGGAATAGAGTAGGTGCACTTGGTTGGGGAGGGTACGAGCCAGCGTTTCATAGGCACTGTCTGCGGTGCAATGTCCTGTATAAATCTGTAAATTCGGGTGTTTTTCTTTAAGGATTCCGGCAAGCTGTATCAGTTCTTCTTCTGTTTCTGCGTTGTCTTTCAGGTGCAGGCCTCCTATAAAACGGGCCACCGGCCTTCCCGAGAAGGATACAGCGGCGTGCAGCGTATTGAGTATTCCTTTGTGGGTGCAACTGGAAATAAGGGTGTCGCCACAATCCGACAATACCAATACGGCGATTTCGTGGTGAAACGGGTCGGGGAGCATATCTGTATCCTCTTCCTTCCAGGCCAACGTACTGTTTCCGGCGGGAAGCGGGTAAAGAGAAGGAATGTCGCCCAGCAGGGCTACGTGTGGCGTCAGGAATGTATTTTTCCGGGGGTGCCAGACAAAACGATCTGCATACTCGCGGGTAAGCCGTTTGTCCATCCCAATTTCCTGTGCTATCCCTTCCTTGATTGAGTAGCAGGTACTGTGTTGTATCCGGGCAGACAGGTAAACCGGCGCCTTGTGGTTGTGTGCTAAAAAACCCTCCAGACCTCCTGTGTGGTCGTTGTGGTTGTGGGAAAGAATCAGGTAATCTGCCTGCGCTATATGGTATCCGGCCAGCAGGGCATTCTCTATATAGGCATTGGATGCGCCGGTGTCTATAAGCCATTTTTTTCCTTCCTTTTCAAACCAGACAGAAAGTCCGTGTTCTGTTAAAAAAGGCAGAGAACCCGGATAGTCAGGAGCCGGGCGGTTCTCAACGAGTATAAGCATAGTCAAAATTAGTAAAATAATCTAATATAATACGTAACTTTAACCCATATAACGAAGTTATGAAGCAGGAAAAACTCAGCCATATTGTAGAGACCTACAGGAAGCAGGCTCAAGCGGCAGAACAAGCCGGTCTTTGGGATAAAGCAAATGAAATGCAGGATTTTGCTGATTTTGTTGAAGAAAATCTGGATGTATTTCTTGAAGATGCCTATACCCGTGAAGCCGAGCTTTGGGAAGAATTTGAAAACTACTGAACCGATCTTTTACGGAAGAAGCCGGTAGGTACGGCTGCCTGTTCTGCTAATGGTACCGCTTTCTTCAAGCTGCCTGATGGCACGTGTCAGTGCCGGCCGGGTTACTCCGAACATATCTGCCAACTCCTGATGGGTATGAGGAATGGTAAACAGTGTATCCTTGTTCTTGTTGGACATTTCCAGGAAATAGCTCTTCAATTTGCTTTTGATAGTGCCAAAAGTCGTAAGACGCAAACGTTCTGAAAGAAACCGGCTCCTGTTAGAAATTTCTTTAAGGTAATTTTCAAGTACCCTTTGGTTTTTTTGCATCATCTCTACAAGATGGTTTCTGGAAATATCTACAATAACAGAAGGCTGCACGGCAAAAACACTTACAGGCAATTTGTTGTTTTCTGCAAAAAGAAAAGCCGGCGCTACAGCGCGGGAGGCTGCAATTTCTTCTACTACCACTTTTGTGCCTTCCGGATCTGTCATTTCTGTTCTAAGCAAGCCTTCCTCAACAATAAATAACGAATTGTACACTGCGCCTTGCAAGGCTACCAGCTCCCCGGCTGCATAAGAACGTATGCGGCAAGTATGACCCAGCAACATGTCTATAAATTCCTTGTCCAGCCCCTCAAAAAGTGTAGCATTGTAGATTTTATCCATAACAACAAAGATACTTTTTTTATTATTTTGTAACAAATGGTACAAAGTTTACCCTGCTACGTGCCGTACTTTTGTAGAAAATTTAGAAGCAACGTGAAAAGAACCATTATAAAAATTGATGAAGACTTGTGTGACGGGTGCGGTATATGTGTAGAGGGATGCCACGAGGGTGCATTGCAACTTATAGATGGCAAGGCAGTTATGGTAAGTGACCTATATTGTGACGGGTTGGGAGCCTGCATACCGGACTGCCCGCAAGGAGCTATTTCTTTGGAAGAAAGAGAGGCAGAACCTTACAACGAAGAAGCGGTCATGGAGCGTGTGGTTCCCAAAGGGGAAAAAGTAATTTTAGCACACCTTACCCATTTGCGGAATCACGGGGAACTGGGATTTATGCAGCAGGGTATTGATTATTTGAAGAAGCACAACATCCGGGTAGATCTGTCTTCGCTACAAAAGGCTGTTCCACAGCAAGCACAGCAAGCACCGCAAGCACAACAGCCGTATGTTTTCCAACCGGCAAGCGTGATGCCCCCTCAGTTTCCGGTGCAACTGCACTTGATCAATCCCATGAACCCTGTTTTTTCAGGTGCCCATTTGCTGTTGGCAGCCGATTGCTCGGCTTTCGTAACTCCGGATTTCCACCAACGCTTTTTGAAAGATAAGGTATTGGCTATTGCGTGTCCCAAGTTGGACAGGAATCTGGATACGTATGTTGCCAAACTGATTGCCCTTATAGATACCTCCGGAATAGAAACACTTACGGTAGTGCAGATGGTAGTGCCTTGTTGTTCGGGATTGATGAAACTGGTGTCTATGGCCCGCGAAAAAGCAAAGAGGTACATTCCCGTAAAAAAAATCGTACTCAACCTGCAGGGAGGAGTTCAAACGGAAGAATGGATACAATGATTTACATATATTATATTTAATAATTATACTTTAATTTTAGTTTATTATGAACATGTTTTGTTTTCAGTGCCAGGAAACTGCCCGTAACCAAGGTTGCACGGTAAAAGGCGTTTGTGGCAAAGAAGCCGGTACTGCTGCGCTGCAGGACCTGCTTATTTATGTAACCCGTGGCGTGGCCATTGTACAAAAGGCCTTACGTGAACAGGGAAAAGCCGGTGACACTGCGAACGCATACATCCTGGATGCCTTGTTTTGTACCATTACCAATGCAAACTTTGATGATGAAGCTTTGACAGCCCGCATTGAAGAAGGCTTTGCTTTAAAGAGAAAATTGGTGACAAAGGCTACCAAAGAAGGAGTACAACTTCCTGATATGCCTGAGGTTACTCTGGATGTTAAAAAGGAAGATTTCTTAACAAGTGCCAAAACTGTGGGAGTGCTGAGCGAGCCCGACGAAGACATCCGTTCCCTCAAGCAATTGACTGTCTACGGTCTGAAAGGTATGGCAGCTTATGCCGAGCATGCGATGAACCTGGGCCACGAAGAGAGTAGCATTTATGCCTTTATGGAGGAAGCTCTTTATCAGGTATCCCGTACAGATATTACGGTAGATGAACTCATTTCCCTGGTACTTAAAACGGGTGAATATGGTGTACAGGCTATGGCATTGCTGGATAAGGCCAACACGTCTGCTTACGGAAACCCCGAGATGACAAAGGTAAATATCGGAGTAGGCAAGAATCCCGGTATTCTTATCAGCGGACACGACCTGAAAGACATGGAAGAACTGCTGGAGCAAACGGCAGGTACCGGTGTGGATGTGTACACACACGGTGAAATGCTTCCGGCCAACTACTACCCGGCTTTCAAAAAATATTCCCATTTTGTGGGCAACTACGGCAACGCCTGGTGGAAACAAAAAGAAGAGTTCGAAACTTTTAACGGAGTCATCCTCTTTACAACCAACTGCATTGTACCTCCGCTCAAAGACGCTACGTATACAGACCGTATCTACACAACAGGATCGTGCGGTTATCCCGGTGCAAAACACATTCCTGCCCGTTCCGAAGGCGGAAAAAAAGATTTTTCCGAACTGATTGCTAAAGCCAAAACGTGTAAACCTCCTGTAGAGATTGAAAAGGGAGAAATTATTGGCGGTTTTGCACACCATCAGGTACTGGCCCTGGCAGATCAGGTAGTAGAGGCTGTTAAAACCGGAGCCATCAAACGTTTTGTTGTTATGGCCGGCTGCGACGGACGCATGAAATCCCGTGAGTACTATACAGACTATGCAATGGCGCTGCCCAAGGATAACGTAATTTTAACGGCCGGATGTGCCAAATACAGGTACAACAAACTGCCTTTGGGTGATATCAACGGTATTCCGCGCGTATTGGACGCAGGGCAATGCAACGACAGCTATTCTTTGGTAGTCATTGCACTGGCCTTGCAAAAGGCATTTGGTCTGGACAGTGTGAACGACCTTCCCATTTTATACAACATTGCCTGGTACGAACAAAAGGCTGTTATTGTGTTGCTGGCGTTGCTCAGCCTGGGTGTGAAAAACATCCACCTGGGACCCACCTTGCCGGCTTTTGTGTCGCCAAACGTGTTGAATGTATTGGTAGATAAATTTGGAATAGGCCCTCAGCCTGCACTTGAATAAAAAAGACGGAACGTCCTCTTAGGAGGCAGTTTTATAATGTCCGGATATCCATAGGATTCCGGACATTATTATATACAGGCAGCAGCAGCACAGCAGCATCAGGGAAGGGTGTTGGCCGGCGGCTGCCAAAGCAATAATAACAACCAGGCAAAGACCTGTGAAAATATAGGGAACTTTGTTGTTTTTAAAACCAAAGCCCTTCAATTTAAGCGAAAACATGGGAATGTTGCTGACAAGCAGCAGGGACAGCAATACTGACAGGCCGGGAATGAACCAGGTAGTGCTCAGTAGCGCATGCCATCCGGGGCTGTATTGTCCGTAAAGTACGGTACCGGCAACAAGTAAAGCGCTTGCGGGGGTTGGCAATCCCAGAAAACCCTGAGTCTGTCGCGTATCAACATTGAATTTGGCCAACCGAAAGGCAGAAAAAACAACAAGCACAAAAGGGAGGAATTCCATCCATTCCAGGGGAGCAGCATTCCTGTACGTATAGTAGAGCATAAAAGAGGGCAGCAACCCAAAACTGACCGTATCGGACAGGGAGTCCAGTTCTTTGCCTATGGGACTATAGGCGTTTAGCAGCCTGGCTGCAAAACCGTCCAGAAAATCAAAAACAGAGGCAGCCGCCATAAGCCAAAAGGCTGTTTGGATGCTGCCTCTGCCTGCAAAAACAATCCCCAATGCTCCGCATAAAAGGTTTAGCGAAGTAATAACATTGGGGATATGTTGTGTGACCTTTCTCAAAATCCCAGTTTTTTTCTTATTTCTTTAGGAATGGCATCTTTATGCACCATGTAGTCCAGTCCCCGGGCTTTGAAATAATTCTCAGACATGTATATATAACCGTCGTAAGCACCTGAATTTCCGTACGAGTTTTTAGTAATGTAGTACTTTACTCCGTTTTGGTCGCGGACAATACCTACGATGTGCATCAGGTGGTCATCGGGAGATTTAAATGTCTGGTACATGTCCTGACGGATTTCCTGCGTAACTTCCAGCTCTCCTTCCTCATTCTCGCCGGCAGGCTCCAGAGCCAGGCCTTTTTTCTGTGAGAAATTGCGGGTAAGAGTACCGCCCCAGGCCAGGGTGTATCCTTGGGTAAGAGCATGGTCAACGATGGCCATAAAATCATCCAAAGGCACATTGTAAAACAGCGCATGTTCCCAGTTGTCGGGTACTTCAAAAGGAACCTGTTGGTAGAAAGGATGGTGTGTACAACTTACGATTTCTACGTAATCGTCCATATCCAACCCCAGGTATTTTACAAACGAGAGGGGGGTGTGTTCTTTTCCTTCGTAAACAAAAGTTTCCGGTGCTTCACCCAGGTATATGTCAAGAGCGGCCTCCAGCATAAGGTCTGCCTGCGGGCTGTAGTTCTTTACCTTGATGGGTACTTCTGCCATGGCGTCAATGTAGCCTTGCAGTTCTGTATGGTTATGATATTCAGAATCATAGTTAATGCCCGGGTAGACAGACAGCGGTACCAGTCCGTATTTTGCTACCGAGCGGGTTGCCGTATGGGCCAACGATCCCGGGCCCAGGTTGCCCTGGCCTCTTCTTAGGTAGTTGTCAAAATACCTGGTTTTGTAAACGTTGCGTACCGTAAACATCACAGACAGGTCCAGGGGGGCTTTGCCCATTCTTATGATTTCACTCTCAAGTAACGATATGGTGGCAAAGCACCAACAGGTCCCGGTATATGCCTGGTGTTTGGCTTCTGTGTGCGGGTTCTTAACTATTGTTGTAAACTCGTATTGTTGTGCAGCCAGCGCTCCCGTAAGAACAAGAGCTACCAGAAAAGTCAACGTTTTTTTCATCTTTTATAAATTTAAATTTTTACGAATGGCCTTAGGAATGGCGTTCTTATGTACTTGTATGTCCATAGTCTTGTATTGGACAAATTTTTCAGATACGTACCACAACCCTTTGTAGTTGCCTGTTTCACCCCAGGAATTTTTTACCATATAGTATTTGGTGCCGTTCTGGTCTTTGGCAATACCGTATATCTGCATGCCGTGGTCGTCTGTGGTTTGCTTGTTATCATAAGCTTCCTGACGCATTTCCTGTGTTACTTCTTTAATTTCTGCAACTGGAGCTTTCAGGTTTCTGAACATATTACTTCTTTCCATAGCAGACATTTGCAGCCATTTGGCCTGGTCAGATCCTACCATTTCTGAAGGTTCTGTTGTGGGGTACATAGCAATACCTGTTCTTCCAAAGCCTATTTCAGAAACGTCGGATGCCCAAAGTACCGTATACCCTTGCATGATGGCGTTGTCAATGATTTCCATCATCTCTTCCATAGGTACGTTCCAGGATTGGCCCCACAGCCAGTTGTCTGCTATTTCCAGCGCAAATTGGGAGTAGAAGGGATGGTGTGTGAAAGAAGTGATATTTACGTAATCGTCGGGGTTAAAACCCAGGGAAGCGGCAAAAGATTTTGGGGTGTATTCTTTTCCGTTGTATGTAAATGTTTCCGGTACTTCGCCCAAATAGGCATCCAAAGCTCCCTGGAATGCTTTTTTCCAGGCGGTTGATAATTTCCGGTTGGGGTTCTTTTTTACCCCTTCAACAATACCCTTTAACACAGCGGCAAGTTCTCCGTGCATATGTGTTTCTTCACCGTAATTGAGTCCGGGCATGACTTCATCGGGTACGATGCCGTATTTACGGATAATATGCAGGTAATCATCAAATGCACCTCCTTGGTCAAAGTTTAAAAAGCCATCCAGACGTATGTACTTTTCTGCTTTTTCTTTGTACGTTCCGGATACGATAAACATTTCTGAAAGGTCGTATTCACCTTTGCCCATCCTAAGCAGTTCGGATTCCATAAATCCTAACGAGGCAAAACACCAGCAGGTTCCGGTATTGCTTTGGTTTTTAACAGATGTGATTGGGTTCTCTTTGACCACTGTAAATTGAAATCCTTCCTCTTCTTTCCGGTTGTCTTCCTGCGCTGCGGCTCCGAAAGAAAGCATAGAAAAAGTTAGGATGCATAATAAGAATTGTTTCATAAAATTTTGATTTTTTAGGGTATGTTAATGAATTTATGTGTTTGTAAAGAAAGTTTCCAGACCGGATTGGCTTTGATATACGATACGATATGCGGAAGTACGGCCGTACTCCGGCTCCATTCCGGCTGAAGAAACAGGTGGCAGTCCGGGTTTACTTTTCTTCGGTTGAATTCTGCCCATTCCATATCCAGAGGACCTGTAATGATTATTTTTAATTCATGAGCCACCGGATAAAATTCCGGCAGAGGAGGGCGGTTTTGCTTGGGAGACAAACAAATCCAGTCTATGGTTCCATTCAAGGGACGGGAACCGGAAGTCTCCAGAAATATTTCCATTCCCTCTTTCTTTAATCCATTGCACAATGGGCCTAACGGGTAATTAAGCGGTTCTCCGCCTGTAATGACTACAGCACGTGCGGGATGGGACAGGGTCCGTGCAATGATGGTGTCAATGTGAACGGGAGGAAACAGTTTGGGGTTCCAGGAATACTTGGAGTCACACCAGGAGCAGCCAATGTCGCATCCTCCCAATCGGATGAAGTAAGCAGCTTTTCCGGTGTGAAAGCCTTCTCCCTGAATGGTATAAAAATCTTCTGCCAGGGGAAGCATGTATCCTTCATCCAAAAGCGAATCCATACGACAAATGTAAAAAATAATTGTGACATTTTGTCAGAGAAACGGGTTTGGCTTAAGGTTTGAGTAAAGAAGGGTACTATGAACGAACAAAAATATACCATTCAGGCGCAGGAATTGCTGCAATCAGCAGTTCATGCAGCGCAGTCCGGTTCCAATCAGGTGGTAGAAACCGGGCACTTGCTTAAGGCCATCCTGGCAGACAAGGAGGGGATAGGTACATTTCTGCTGCAAAAGTCAGGAGTTAATACAGATATATTGGAGCAGGAACTTGATATGCTGCTTAAAAGGTATCCCAAACAGGAGGGTGCCACAGACACGTACCTGTCCAGAGATGCTCAGAATGTACTTCACAAAGCCGGAGAGGTTGCTCATAAAATGGGCGACCAGTTTATCACTACAGAACACATCCTTTGGGGCTTGCCCAGTGTACAGGACGATGTATCCAAATTGCTTAGATCCAAAGGTTTAAAATACGACGTACTGGAAAAAGCCATTGAAGGCGTACGGCGGGGAAGAAAAGCAGATACGCAAACAGCCGAGCAAACGTTTGATGCGTTGAACAAGTACGCAGTAAATCTGAACGATTTGTCTGCTAAAGGAAAAGTAGATCCGGTCATTGGCCGGGACGATGAAATCCGCAGGGTTCTTCAGATTTTAAGCCGGCGAACTAAGAACAACCCCATATTGGTTGGAGAACCGGGGGTTGGGAAAACTGCCATAGCCGAAGGCATTGCTCAGCGGATTGTTACCGGGGATGTCCCGGATATGCTCAAGAGCAAACAGATCTATTCTCTGGATATGGGTGCCCTTATTGCCGGAGCCAAATACAAAGGTGAATTTGAAGAACGGTTGAAGGCTGTAATTCAAGAAGTCATTGAAAGCGATGGTGAAGTAGTACTTTTTATTGACGAGATTCACACGTTGGTTGGTGCAGGGAAGGGAGAAGGTGCCATGGATGCGGCCAATATCTTAAAACCGGCGTTGGCCCGGGGAGAGCTGCGTGCAGTAGGTTCAACAACCCTGGGTGAATACCAGAAATATTTTGAGCAGGACAAAGCATTGGAAAGGCGTTTTCAGGTAGTTATGGTAAACGAGCCTTCGCCGGCAGAAGCCATTTCCATCCTCAGGGGATTGAAAGAGAGGTACGAACAGCACCACAAAGTGCAGATTAAGGATGATGCACTGATTGCTGCCGTGGAACTTTCCCACAGGTATATTACGTCCCGCTTTTTGCCGGATAAAGCCATTGACCTGGTTGACGAAGCGGCTGCCCGGTTGCGGATTGAAATGAATTCCGTACCCGAATGCATTGATGAACTGGACCGTAAAATCCGTCAGTTGGAAATTGAACGCGAAGCCATCAAACGGGAACAAGACAAAGAAAAACTGGATGCGTTGAGCAAAGAAATTGAAGAATTGTCTGCTCAGTGTAATATCCAACGTGCCAAATGGCAGGAAGAAAAATCGGTGCTGGAAGAAATACAGCAAAAAAAGAAACAGATGGAAGAATTGCGTTTTGCTGCAGCAGAAGCAGAACGGCGCGGAGATTACGGGAAAGTGGCCGAAATCCGTTACGGACGTCTGGTAGCGTTGGAAAAAGAGGTAGAGGAGCTGAATGCAAAGAAAGATACATTTACACAGGCTTTAATTAAAGAGTCGGTGAACGAGGAAGATATTGCCGAGGTCGTTTCCAAGTGGACAGGCATTCCCGTACAGCGGATGTTAACGGCCGAGAAAGAAAAATTGCTGCACCTGGAAGATGAGTTGCACCTGCGGGTTGTTGGACAGGATCAGGCCATCACGGCCGTTGCCAATGCCGTGCGGCGCAGCCGGGCCGGTCTGCAGGATCCGCGAAAACCCATCGGTTCGTTCTTGTTTCTGGGTACGACCGGGGTAGGGAAAACCGAGCTGGCCAAAGCCCTTGCCGAATTTCTCTTTGACGACGAGCACCTGATTACACGTATTGATATGAGTGAATACCAGGAACGGCACTCGGTGAGCCGGCTGGTAGGAGCGCCTCCGGGATATATCGGGTATGAAGAAGGCGGCCAGCTGACAGAAGCGGTACGCCGGAAGCCTTATTCTGTAATCTTACTGGATGAAATTGAGAAAGCCCATCCGGATGTGTTCAATATATTGCTTCAGGTGTTGGATGACGGAAGACTTACAGACAATAAGGGGAGGGTGGCCGATTTCAGGAATACGATCCTGATCATGACTTCCAATATGGGATCGCATCTGATACAGGAAAGTTTACTGGGAGGCATACAAGACGGAGAGGCATTTGAAAAAACAAACGAGCAGGTAATGGATTTGCTCCGCAAGACTATCCGTCCCGAATTTCTGAACAGGATTGATGAAATTATTATGTTCCATGCCTTGTCACCACAGCATGTGCGGAAGATCCTTACCTTGCAGATCGGGCTGATCAACGACTTGCTGAAACCTAAAGGGTTGCAGTTAGAAGTAACAGAACAGGCGTTGGATTACCTGCAGGAGAAAGGGTATGAACCGGCTTACGGAGCCAGGCCCATAAAAAGGTTGTTGCAACGGGAAGTGGTTAACCAATTGGCAGAAAAAATCCTGGAAGGGACTGTAGAAGCCGGTACATCTGTAAAAATTGACAGCGACGGAACCAAGCTGTTGTTTGAGTAAAACGATTAATAGGGGTCAAAAAGGGCAGGGTGCTTCCCAACGACCCCTTTGTCTATGTACCATTGTTTAATGCGCTGCATGTCGGCTTCGGCATTGTCCGTGATGAGCACCTGTTCACCTATTCCGATTTCTTTCTTACCCCAGTCAAAAAATCCGTAATAAACAGGTATGTCAAGGGCTCTGGCAAGGGTGTGGAAGCCTGCTTTCCATTTCTTTGTAGCTTTTCGTGTACCTTCCGGTGTCATAGCCAGTTGGATACGTTCTTCCTTGCGTACTGCTTCTATCAGGTGCCTGGTAAAGGCAGCTCCCTTGCCTCTGTTTACAGGGATGGCCCCTGCCCACAACAGCACAGATTTGAGCGGCCACTTAAAGACGTCGCTTTTTACCATGATATTGGCTTTTCCTCCAATGGCCGTATAGAAAAGAAAGGAAACCACAAAATCCCACATAGACGTATGGGGAGCCCCCAGAATGATGCACTTGGGATCAGGAACCGGTTGCCCGATTAATTTCCACCCCATAATACGTGTTACAATGAAATGACAAATCTTTTGCTTGCTCATTCCTGCAAAGTTATAAAAAATGCGATAGGGCACGTTTCATTTTTGTATCAATTTCTTTGTGTGCCGGATTCCCAATGCTGCCGCAATGAGTATGCTCAATGAGCCGGCAGGCTTTGAAAGAACCGTCTTGCAACGAACGGGCTACTTCATGGTAGGCATCCCTGAACGGCACACCTTGTTGTACCAGCTTGTTCACTTGTTCTACTGTAAAAATTTGATCGTATTTTCCTCCTTCAAAAAGCGTGGTATTGACTTGCAGGTGACGTATCATCAACAAAGTCATTTCCATACAGGAAAACAACGTGTCGATGGCCGGAAACAGCAAATCTTTCAGTACCTGGTAATCCCTGTGGTATCCGTGGGGCAGGTTGGTACAGACCAGGGTTATCTGTCCCGGTAAGCTTTGAATGGTATTTGTCCGGGCTCTGATGAGTTCCCATACGTCCGGGTTCTTCTTATGTGGCATGATACTGCTTCCCGTAGTCAGTGATTCCGGAAAATCAAAAAATCCATAATCGGGCCCCGAATACAGGCAGCAATCGGCAGCCAGTTTGTTCAGTGTTCCGGCTAACATAGCCATGGCAAAGGCAATGGAACGCTCGGTTCTGCCCCGGCTCATTTGTGCCGCTATGCTGTTGTATTTCAACGTGCCAAAACCCAGCAACCGGGTTGTTTCTTCCCGGTCAAGGGGAAAGGAATTCCCATACCCGGCAGCAGATCCCAACGGATTTTGGTTGCACAGTTCCCAGGCGGCAGCCAGTTGGTGGACGTCGTCCACCAACAACTCGGCATATGCCCCAAACCACAAGCCAAAGGAAGAGGGCATGGCCGGCCGGGAATGCGTATAGCCCGGCATCAGGACGTCGGCGTACTCCCGGCTTTTTTCCTGCAGGACCTGGAACAGGCTTTCTGTTTTGGCTGCCAGTTCCCGGCATACATCTTTTAAATACAGGTGGATATCTGTCAGTACCTGGTCGTTGCGGGACCGGCCGGCGTGAATTTTTTTACCTGTGGGACCCAGTTTTTCTGTCAGTTCCAATTCAATGGCAGAGTGGATGTCTTCGGTCCCTTCCGGGATGTGAAACGTGCCTTCCCGGATGCTGCGTTCAATATCTTTCAGGGCATCAAGCAACTGCTCCGTTTCCGGAGCGGTTAGCAGGCCGGTTTTTCCCAGCATCTGTACATGTGCTGCCGATCCTTTTACATCGTAGACAGCCAGACGTTTATCCCACTGCAGGTCGTTGCCTACGGTGAAATCTTTTACTTCTTGCGGCATCTGCGTGCCTTTGTTCCAGAGTGTTTGCATTGGAGTAGTGTTTGCTTGTTTTGGTAATCAACTACAAGACGAGCCGGGAGAGTAGTTTTTGGTAACCACGTACTCCCTGCTCCAATTCATGCAGGTATATAAATTCATCAGGAGCATGCGAGCGGGAAGAACAGCCGGGACCTATTTTAAGAGCCGGGCATGCCAGCCGCATCCAGTCAGAGGAGGTGGGAGAAATGTAGGGGACTATTCCGGCTTCCCGGACTGCCCGGAGCAGGGGATGGCCGGCAGGGGTTGCAGAGGCCTTATTTGCCATATTCCGCGGAGTCAGTTTGCCCGGCAGCAACGCGTTGAGTTCGTTCAGGATTTCCGCATTCGTATAGGCGTCTGTAGTGCGTACATCCACCACGTACCTGCACAAATCCGGGATTACATTGTGTTGTGACCCGGCATGGATTTGCGTTACCTGCAAGTGAACGTGTCCCATGGACGGAGATTCTTTTGAAAACCGGAAATTCCTCAACAAAGCAATATCGTCCAGTGCAGCGTACAGTGCATTGACTCCTTCCCCAAGTGCGGCATGGCCGGAACGGCCTGCAGCCGTACCGTCCAGCACCAACAATCCTTTTTCGCCAACGGCGGCCCGCATACCGGTTGGTTCCCCTACCAGAGCACATGTTATTTCAGGAAAATGCGGCAAAACGGACAGTATGCCTTCCGGGGCCGAGGTTTCTTCTCCGGCTGCCAGGACAAGCAGCAGGTTAAACGGCAGGTCTTCCGTGGAGCAGAACGTCCGGGTCATGGTAACTACCGAGGCGCCGGCATCGTTGCTTCCCAATCCGTACAGGCGTTCGTAGCCGTCCCGGTCTTTTTCCGGGGAAGGCGTGAATGGATCCCGGGTATAACCGGCAGCGGGGGCAACGGTATCGTGGTGGGAGCAGAGCATCACTACCGGTTTATCGGTACGGTAGGTTGCTTTTTTTGCTACCACGTTGTTTCCTATACGCTCCACATGAATGCCGGGTTTGGAAGACAGGTATTCTGCCAGCAGACGGGCTGTACCGTCTTCGTTGCCGGACACAGACGGAACGGCCACCAGCCCCGAGAGTAATGCTGTTAATTCTTTCATAGACGTATGCCGGTAGTTCCTACAGTTACATCTTCCACACCGGCGGAGAGGGCTTGCAGGGCTGTTTCAATTTTTGGTATCATACCACCGGTAATAACCCCCCGGCTGCGTAACTTCAGGTACTGTTCCTTACTGAGCATGGGCAGGGGCTCCGGTGAGTCGTTTGAACCGTATATGCCTTCCTTGTCAAATATATAATGCAAACTTACCCGGTAGTAGGTTTTTAGTGCCAGCGCCAGTGAAGAAGCGATGGTATCTGCATTTGTATTGAGCAGTTGTCCGGACCTGTCGCATGTGATGGGAGCAAAGACAGGCACCAGCCCCTCTTCCAGCAACCGTTGGATAAACACCACATGGATTTTTGCGGGATTTATATCGCCCACATAACCAAAGTCCACGGGATGCGGACTTCTTTTTACTGCAGGTATGCAAAATCCATCTACGCCGCTCAGTCCCATGGCTCTGCAGCCGCGCGAGGCAAGGGAGGCTGTCAATGTTTTATTGATCCAGCCGGCATATACCATAACGGTAATGCGCAGGGTGGCCTCATCTGTAATCCTTCTTCCTTCGTACAATTTTACAGGGATGTCCAGGTCTTCTGCCAGCCGGGCAGCCAGGGCTCCTCCTCCGTGAACCAATATTTTGCGTTCTTGGCAACGGCAAAACGAATCCAGGAACTGTTCCAGTGTTTGGGAATTATCTACTACGTTCCCTCCAATTTTAAAGATGTTCAGTTTCATTTCTTTACTGTGATATCAGATGATTTAGTATTTCCTGACATACTGCCTGTGCGGCAATTTCACGATTTGCTGCTTGTTGTATGACCAGGGAACGGGGACCGTCCAATACCCCGTCGCTTACAATCATATTTCTTCGCACAGGAAGGCAGTGCATGAACCACGCATGGTTTGTCAGGTCCATTTTTTCCTGATCTACCATCCAGGAACGGTCTGCATGCAACACCTTGCCGTAATACGGATCCCTGAAGGCAGACCAGTTTTTGGCATAAATGAAATCTGCACCCCGGAAGGCTTCTTCCTGGGAGTATACAATTTCTGCTTCCTTGGTAAAATCTTCCTGCAATTCGTATCCTTTGGGGTGTGTAATCGTAAGCGGGTATCCGGCCGCCAGCACCCATTCTGCAAAAGAATTCGGGACTGCCTGAGGCAGGGCTTTAGGGTGCGGAGCCCAGGTGAGTACAATTTTCGGTTTTTCAACGGTTTTGTACTCCTCAATGGTGATAAGATCGGCATAGCTTTGCAACGGGTGCCGTATGGCACTTTCCAGGCTAATGACGGGTTTTCCGGAATACTGTATGAATTGGTTCAGAATGGCTTCTCCGTAATCCTGTTCTTTTGAATGCAGGCCCGCAAAGGAACGTACACCAATAACATCGGCATAACATCCCATGACAGGTATGGCTTCCAATATGTGTTCCGGTTTGTCTCCATCCATGACCGTACCTTTTTCTGTTTCCAGATTCCATGCTCCTTCGCGGACATCGAGCACAATGACGTTCATACCCAGGTTTTCTGCTGCTTTTTGTGTGCTCAGTCGCGTGCGCAGGCTGGCATTGAAGAAAACAAGCAGCAATGTACGGTGTTTTCCCAGGTCGTAGTTTTTGAACTTGTCTTTTTTTATTTCTGCAGCGGCTGCCATGGCCTTGTCCAAAGAGCCGATATCGTGTACGGAAGTAAAATGTTTCATGGTGGCTTTGATTTTTAGTATGCACTTAAAAGGCGGTCGCTTTCAGATTCAGCCCTGTTGTCTGAGGCAGCCCGGCCAGCAGGTTCATATTCTGGACTGCCGTTCCGGATGCTCCTTTTAATAAATTGTCCAAAATGGAGGTGGTATACAGCATGTTTCCGTGTTTTTCCATATACAACTTGCATTTGTTGGTATTCACCACTTCTTTCAGGCTGATACTTTCTTTAGCAACAGACACGAACGGGTGCCGGCTGTAGTATTCCAGGTACAATTCTGTGGCTTCTTCCTGCGTAAGGGGACATTCCGTATAAACGCCGGCAAATATGCCCCGGGAAAATCCACCCCGCATGGGAACGAAGAAGAGGGAGGGTAGCCGGTTGCCCGCGACAGAAGAAAGGAGGGCTTCCACTTCCGGTACATGCTGGTGGTTGAAGACTTTGTACACAGACACGTTGTTGCTTCTCCAGGCGTAATGGGTAGTATCGGAGGGCAGGGCGCCGGCACCGGTTGCTCCGGTAATGGCGTGAATGTGAATGTCTTTTCTAAGCAGGCCCGCAGCAGCCAACGGCAATAAGGCCAGCTCTATGGCCGTGGCAAAGCAACCCGGATTGGCTATGTTGCCGGCTTTGCGGATGGATGCTGTATACGTTTCCGGGTCTTTGTACGATTCCGGCAGGCCGTAATGAAACAGGCGGCCGCAGGGGCTTTTGGGAACAAACCGGAAATCCCGGCTTAAATCAATAATATGGGAGATATTTTGCGTAGTATGGGTTTGCAGAAACTCCGCCGACCTGCCGTGTCCCAGGCAAAGAAAAAGCACGTCTGTTCCGGTTGGGGGAAGGTCTTTGCTGAAAACAAGATCTGTTTCTCCTGTCAGGTCGCGGTGTACGGAAGCTATTGGTTTTCCGTTTTGAGAATCGCTTAAAACGGCGGTAATCTTTACATCGGGATGGTTGAGTAACAGCCGTATGAGTTCTCCTCCTGTGAAACCGGCTCCTCCGGCAATGGCTACATTGATTGTTTTATTCATGTTTTACTCTTTTTCTTTATTGCGGTGAATTTGAACCGGTAAGGAGAGGATGCGGACAAAACCGGCTACGTCTGCGGCTGTGAAGGCTTCCGTTTTTTCTCCATAATATCCGTAGGTGGAATCCATCAGGTCAAAGGGACTGGTGCACCCCGTAAGCGAGAACGTATAAGGGCGGAGTCGCACAGAAACGGTACCGGTAACACGCTGCTGTGTGTCCTCCAAAAAAGCTTCGATGTTGCGCATGACCGGGTCGGGGTACTGGGCTTCGTGAAGCATCATACCATACCATTGGGAAAGTTGGTCTTTCCAGTACAGTTGCCATTTGCCCAAAACGTGTTTTTCCAGCAGGTGGTGCGATTTGATGAGAATAAGGGGAGCAGCGGCTTCAAAACCTACGCGCCCTTTGAGTCCCACTATGGTATCTCCCACATGGATATCCCGCCCAATGCCGTAGGGGGCGGCTGTTTGGTGCAATGTATGAATCAGCTCAAGGGGTGGCATGGGTACGCCGTTGAGGGATACCGGTTCGCCTTCTTCAAATCCAATAGTCATAACCTCTGTTCCTTCTTTGGTACGTGGTATGGGAAAAGCTTCTTCCGGCAGTTCATCGGCACTATGCAACGTTTCTGCGCCTCCCACACTTGTTCCCCAAATTCCCTGATTGATAGAGTATTTTGACGTTTGCCATGCATAATCAAAACCTTTGCTCCTTAAATAATTTATTTCTTCTGCCCGGCTGAATTTTCCTTCGCGAATGGGGGCAATCACCTGCATGTCGGGGGCCATAATCTGCAGGATGTAATCAAAACGTACCTGGTCGTTGCCGGCTCCGGTACATCCGTGGGCTATGGCATCGGCTCCCTGTTCTTTTGCATACTGTGCCGTTGCCATAGCCTGAAAAGCTCGTTCCGAGCTGACAGACAACGGGTAGGTATTGTTTTTAAGTACGTTTCCATAGATCATGAACCGTAGACATTTGTCATAATACGTCTGTTGTATGTCCAGGGTTTTATGCGATACAGCTCCCAGGTTTTTTGCTTTTTCTTCCAGCCGGATTATTTCTGCTGCAGTAAATCCGCCGGTGTTTACCAGAACGGTATGTACTTCCATACCCTTTTCCCGGGTAAGGTAGGGAATACAAAACGACGTGTCCAGTCCGCCGCTGTAAGCCAATATTACTTTAGTTTTCATACGTTTAAATGTGTTGTTTGAGGGGTTTGTTGTTGCAGGGATATGCTTTTTTTGCTTTGCCTGCGGTGCTCTGCCGGATCATACAGCATGCCCGTACACAGGCACATCAACTGCTTGTTGCGTTGAAGGATGTCGTAATTTCTACAGCCCATACACCCATCCCAAAAGGCTTTGTCCCGGGTAAGGTCAGAGAATGTGACAGGTCTGAAGCCTAGTCTGGAGTTGATCTTCATGATGGCTGCTCCGGTGGTTATGCTGAAAATTTTTGCATCGGGAAACAGTTCACGCGAAAGTTTGAAAATCCTTTTTTTAATGCGGGAGGCAATTCCCAGATGCCTGTAGGTTCGTTCTACAATAAGTCCGGAATTGGCAACAAAAGACTTGTGGCTCCAGGTTTCAATGTAGGAGAACCCTGCCAGCTGTTTGCCATCCAAAGCAATGACAGCTTTGCCGCTTGTTATTTTTTCTCTGATGTATTCTACGGGACGGCAGGCGATACCCGTACCTCTTTCCAATGCGGAATCGTACATCAGCTCGCAAATACGCTCTGCATAGCCGGTATGTCCGGCGTGTGCAACAAGAATGCGTACATTCATTGTCTTAATTCAAAAAAAAAGAGTAATTAAAAAATGGGTTGATAATGCGGAAGTTGGGCATCAGGATGCAGAAGAATTTGCTGCAGCCTACGCCCTTTGTCGGATACGAAGAATATGAAACGATGTTTTCATACAGGTGCAAAAGTAGTACTTCTTGTGAAAAGAAAAAATATTTCCCGTGCAAATCTTTATATTTGCACAAACGTATTGCCATGAAAAAGATGTATTTTTTGTTTTTTGTTCTTGTATTACTAGGTGGAACCATGGAAGCTGCGGGACAGGAAACGGATACCCATGCGGCGTCTCGTATACGATTGCGTGAACACGTAACGTTTCTGGCATCCGATTCTCTTGGTGGAAGGCTTATGGGTACAGAAGGCAATCTGATTGCAGGAGAATACATTGCCGGATGTTTTGCAGATATAGGACTGGAAGAGTATAACGGAACAAGTTATTTTCATTATTTCCAAGTAGAAATTCCTTCTGCCGTGCGGGATGTTCCTTGGGCTGTTGTTGAAGGTTGCAACGTGATTGGTGTGTTGCCCGGAACGCATGCTTACCTAAAGAACGAATTTATTGTAGTAGGGGCTCATTACGACCACCTGGGTACAGCTACGGGACGGGAAGGGGCGGTTGACACCATTTATAACGGAGCAGACGACAATGCATCCGGTACGGCAGCCCTTATAGAACTGGCGCACTTGTTAAAAGAACAGGGAGGGTTGGACCGTACGGTGGTTTTTGTAGCTTTTGACGGAGAAGAGCAGGGGTTGCTGGGTTCTGCTAAATTTCTGGAAGACGCCTTGTTCCCGGAACATAAGATATGTGTGATGCTAAGCCTGGATATGGTGGGGTATTACAGAAAATCCGGAGTGCTTAAAGTGTTGGGAACAGGAACGTTGAAAGATGTTCGAAAATGGATGCCCCGTTCCGGAAACATAAAGGTGAAGCACATTTCTTTTGAAAGTTCTCCGGTAAGCGCCACAGATACCCGTTCTTTTGCAGTTAAAGAGATACCTACTTTGTTCCTGACCACAGGTTTGGTTTCTCCTTACCACAAAGTAACAGATCATGCCGATTTGATTGATTACGACGGATTGGCAGGTGTGGCCGGATATACCCGGGATCTTACAACAGCTCTGTCCAATTATTCTTTTTTGTCATCTTCAGGAAAATATGCTGTAATTCATCATGTTCCGGAGAATTCTTTTCATGTGGCGCCTTCTGTGCACATGGGACAGAACCGGCTTATCCCGTCAAGGGGTGTTTTGCAGGGGAAGCCTGCCTTTTATATGTCGGCAGGAGCCGATTTTCGTTTCTTGTGGAGGGGTTTTCTGGAATTTGGTCCCGGTTTGTATTTGGAACACTTCAACTTACATCATGCTCTGGAGGTCGGGGGATCGTCTAAAAACAGAATACAAACCCTGGCTTTGAACACTCCGTTTACGTGCCGTGTTTATTTTCCGGAATTCAACAAATTGCCGGTTGGGGTGTACGCTTCGTCATCTGTTTATTACAGGTATTACCTGGCAACAAGAACCCGTGAACCGGATACAGACTACCTTTCCATCTTACGCCGTCATGAAGGAGGAGTGGGATTTGGCCTGGGGTTAAGGGCTGCTTCTTTTCAGCTGGGGTATGAACTGAAATGGGGTATCTCAGGGCTTTTTAAAAAGGATGCTTTTGAAGATTACAACGTCAGAAACCGTACACAAGCTGTTGTGTTTTCCTATTTTTTCTAAACAGAATCCGGCTAATAGGCCAGGGGATTGGCAGCAGAACCTTTTGTGGTAATGATGATTACTCCGTTGGCACCGCGCACTCCGTACAGTCCGCCGTCTTTTTGTACTTGTATGGACTGGATGCTGTAAACATCAAGAAACGAGTTAACTACGGAAAAAGAATCATAGGCCATCCCATCAATTACAATGAGCGGTTCTGTTCCGCTTTTGATAGAATTGATTCCCCTGATATTAGCTGTCATCCCGCTGGGACCCATTGAAATATACAAACCGGGGATTTGTCCGCTGAGCAATTCTGCCAGGTTTCTTGCGGGATGCTTTTTAAGCAATTCCGGTACGTTTTCAATCGTATTGGAAGGATTGGCTCTAAGATTAACTACCTCTTTTCTGTCCTGGACACGAAAACGTGTTTTGCTTCTTACCGTGATTTGCACAGAGTCCGTTCCCTTACAGGGAATATGGGTTTCACCAATATTTGGCAGAAAGACAATAAGAGAATCTGCATCCGAGACGGCTTCCAGTTCTACCAGACCTTTCTCGTTGGTTACAAACGCTGATCCCCGGCTTGCTACTGAAACTACAAGTCCGGGAATGGGCTTGCCCTTTCTGTCAACAACCTTTACACTATAGGGCCGTAAAGTGTCTTGCGCAGATGCAGAAAGGACAACGCACAATACTGTACATAAGGTTAACCATTTTTTCATAGATGTAAATTTAATAAAAATTATATCTTTGTCGGCATTATTGTTGTATGTTTATTGAAAAATCATTTGCCATGAAGAATTCCTTGCTCACTCTGGAACATATTTATACCAACAGTATCCATACATATGCAGATAAAACAGCCTTCTCTCTTTATAAAGGAGAAACGCTAACCTATGGTGAGTTTGGCAAACAAGTTGAACAGGTAAGGCAGCAATTGTTGCAGGCAGGTATGCAGAAAGGAGACAAAGCTGCTTTGCTGGGTACCAGCATGCCCAGCTGGAACGTTTGCTATTTTGCGGCCGTTACTTTGGGTATTGTGATTGTTCCCATACTGCCTGACTTTTCGCCGGATGCGTTGAATGCTATTATTAAACATTCAGAATCCAAAGCGCTTTTTGTTACGGACAAATTGTACGCGAAAGTGTCTAAAGAAACCCGGGAAGAACTGGATATTATCATCCGCCTTGCCAATTTACAAGCCGTTGGCGGACGGGCTCTTCATGCAGAAAACCAGGCAACGCAGGCTGCTGTTCCCCAACCGGAAGATCTGGCGGCTATCATTTATACTTCCGGAACCACTTCTTCGCCCAAAGGAGTTATGCTTACCCATAGAGCACTGTGTGCCCAGCTGCATATGCTCAGGACATTGATTGAACTCGTACCGGAAGATGTTTTTCTTTCAATTTTACCGCTTTCCCATACGTATGAATGTTCGCTGGGGATGCTGTATGCGTTCATGTGGGGTTGCTCTGTTGTTTACCTGGGGGTGCCTCCCACAACTACCAGCATGCTTCCGGCTCTGAAGGAAGTACGTCCTACGATTATGCTTACCGTTCCCCTGATCATGGAAAAAATTTATACCCGTCAGGTGTTTGCCCGGTTTACCAAGACCAGGCTTATGAAAATGGTATATAAAATTCGGTTTATACGTCGTATTCTGCACCGGATTGCCGGTAAGAAACTGATGAGCACCTTTGGCGGAAGGATACGTTTCTTTGGAATAGGAGGTTCTAAAATCAACGCTGCAACAGAGAAATTCCTGCGGGATGCCCGGTTCCCGTATTCTATCGGGTATGGGTTGACAGAAACGGCTCCTCTCATAGCCGGTGCAGTACATCCCAATACATTTTTGCAATCTACAGGGCCTGTAATGAAAGGTATTGAGGTACGGCTGGCTGATAAGAACCCGGAAACAGGAATTGGTGAGTTGCAGGTAAAGACACCTTGTATTATGGAGGGGTATTTTAAAAATCCGGAGGCAGACAGCGAAGCTTTCACAGAAGACGGCTGGTTCAGTACTAAAGATTTGGCCATGATGGACAAGAACGGCCGCCTTTTTATCAAAGGTCGTGTGAGCAATATGATTGTGGGTTCTTCGGGTGAAAATATTTATCCCGAGGATATTGAAAGTATATTAAATCAGCACGAGCTTGTTACGGAATCTTTAGTAGTACAACAAGAAGGAAAACTTGTGGCTCTTGTATATTTTCAGGATCTGAAAGAAGACCTTAGGGAGCATATTGCTGAAGTGTACTCAGAAATTATGGAGTTTGTCAACAGCAAGGTGGGCAAAATGTCACGGATTACGCGCATTCAGGAACAGAAATACGAATTTGAAAAGACCCCGACCCTTAAAATCAAAAGGTACTTATATACAGAAGTTATGAAAAGCAAAGGAAAAAGGGAGAAGGTTGGTCTTTAACTTGTAATAAGGGCCTGAAAGATACTATCTCCGTTCCTTTTTCCCTCGACGTACCGGCTTTGGGGTTCCACTGCTGCTGTAAACAGATCTACGGACTGGGCAAACCGTGCCTCGGCATTGAAATTTATCTGAAAGGAGGTTGTCGTTTGTGGAACAGGTTGCTTTTTGTGCAGGCAATCCATAGCCCATTCCATGTATTTGGCACTGTTCATGTGCGCATTCATGTCCGTATCTGAATAGCGGACTTCTCTTGTTTCTGCGAACACCAATTCATGGGAAGGAACGGGTATTTTTTCACAGGGCTTTTCCAGGGCGTGCCTGAGGGGTTGTTGCTGTACGGCAGCCGGACCAAAAAAATGCTGAGGTCTTTGTATGCGACGGGTTTTCGTATGGATGATCAGCCAGGAGCTGGTGGCCCGCACCAACACTTCTTTTTCATCTGCCGTTAAAATTAAGAAATCCCTGAAAGAAAAAATGCCGTCGGAACCTTTGTGCCAGGTATCGATTACAACACGTTCCCTCCATACGGGAGGGCGTACACAAACTGCTTTTATACGGGATAGTACCCAGATACTTTCTTTTTCAATCAGTTGATCGTAGCCAAAACCCAAATTAAGGGCATCCAGATTGGCCAGTTCCTGGACAAAATTCAAAAAAGCAAAAGGCTTCAGATTTTTTGCAGCATCTGCTTCATAACACGCTATGGTCCTGCTTTGCTTCATACGATGAGATTTTGCCAATTCTCAGGCTATGCCGGCCCTCTTGAAAGGTCGCATCCAGCCATGCTTTAACAATGGTTCTGGCGTATTCGGGAGCCACCACCCTGGAACCGAATGCCAGGACATTGGAGTTGTTGTGTTCTTTGGATAAACGGGCCGAGAAGGGTTCGCTGCAGACAGCAGCCCGGATTCCTTTAACTTTGTTGGCGCTGATGGATATGCCAATTCCCGTACCACACATCACAATGCCTCTGTCACATTCTCCCCGCGCAACAGCTTCTCCCACAGCAATGCCAAAATCGGGGTAGTCGACTCTTTCTTCACTGTAGGTACCCAGGTCAAGGATTTGGTACCCCAGTTCTGTCAAGTATTCTTTAATGTTCTCCTTTAACGAAAAGGCTGCATGGTCGCAGCCCAGTGCAATTGTATCCATAATGATTTGTTTGTAGTACAAAACTACAATAAAATTTGTATTTTTGTTACTTATGAAATCACAACACATAGGAGCCCTTGCCCTTGCCATTGCGGTGGTAATTTTGGGATTGTTGCTCAAACAGGGGCTTACCAGCTTTTCCGGAAAGGAGAGGACGGTCAACGTAAAAGGTTTGTCTGAAATGGAGGTACCTGCAGATAAAGTAACCTGGCCTTTGGTTTACAAAGAGATTGGAAACAACTTGCAGGATCTGTATGTAAGAATAAACAAAAACAACAAGGTTCTGACAGAATTTCTTATATCGCATGGTATCGATGCGGAAGAAATTGGTATTAACGCTCCCGAGATTATTGATATGAGTGCAGAACGGTACTCCACATCTCCGGCACCCTACCGGTACAATGTAACATCTGTGGTAACCGTCAGTTCTTCAAAGGTTGACCTGGTAAGGAAGTTGATAAGCGACCAGGGAGAATTGCTGAAACAGGGCATTGCCATCATTGGAGGGGAGTACCGCTACAATACGGTATATACTTTTTCGGGGCTTAACCAGATTAAGCCGCAAATGATTGAGGAGGCTACCAGAAATGCCCGCGCCGCAGCCGAAAAATTTGCCCAGGACTCGGAGAGCAAATTGGGGAAAATCAAAAATGCTTCGCAGGGGCAATTTACCATTACGGATCGGGATGAGAATACACCCTACATCAAAAGAATCAGGGTGGTTACGACAGTAAACTATTATCTGAAAGATTAGCACTATGAAAAAAACGTTCCTTTTATGCTCGCTGATGGCCATCAGCTTGTTTTCCTATGCGCAGACACTGGACGCCAATGTACTGCAAGAACTGCGTACCGGTTTTGTCAAAGACAGCCGCGACGTGGCCCTTCAAAACGTACTGACGGGAGATGCCAACATTACTAAAAATGCAAAAAACCGGGAAGTCGCAGGCAAAACAGATCATTTCTTCAAATACAGGGTGCCTGTGAAAGGCATAACAAATCAATACAGTTCCGGCAGGTGCTGGATGTTCACTTCATTGAATGTATTGCGTCCGGAAGCCCGGGAGATGCTTCAGACAGATGCCTTTGCCTTTTCTCACAACTATCTGTATTTCTGGGATATGTTGGAAAAATCCAACCTTTTTCTGGAGAACATTATCGCGACGGCTCACAAAGACATGGATGACAGGGAAGTGACCGTGTTTTTCTCTTCTCCGGTTGCCGACGGAGGCGTTTGGAATCTCTTTTACAACCTGGCGGAAAAATACGGAGTAGTTCCGGAACAAGTGATGCCCGAGAGCGAACATTCAAAGAATACACGTCAAATGGTTTCCATACTTAACGAACGGCTCCGGGGCGGCGGGTATGCACTACGAGAAATGGCAGCGAAGGGAGTTCGTGAAAAAGAGCTTAGGGAGGAAAAAACTACGGTTTTAAAAGATATATACCGTGTGTTGGTTTTGTGTCTGGGAGAGCCTCCTGCAGAGTTTTCATACAGGTACAAAAACAAGCAGGGAGAAACGGTTACCCTGCAAACAACGCCGTTGGAATTTTACAAGAGTCTTGTGAAAAGTGATTATACGCCGGCCGACTATATTATGATTATGAACGACCCAACGCGTGCGTATTACCGTGTATATGAAATCAAGAATTACAGGAATACCCTGGAAGGTATCAACTGGGTGTATTTAAACTTGCCCAACGATCAGATTAAACAGGCTGCCCTGGCTTCCATTAAAGACAACGAACCCATGTACACTTCCTGTGATGTGGGTAAGCAGATGGACCGGGAAGCCGGAATTCTGGATGTGAACAATTACGATTACGAGTCGTTGCTGGGTATTACCCTGTCCATGGACAAAAAAGCCCGGATTCTGACACGGCAAAGCGGTTCTGCTCATGCCATGCTGCTGATTGCCTGTGATACAGATGAAAATGACGTGCCTGTTAAATGGGAATTTGAAAACAGCTGGGGTCAGGCTTCAGGGAACAAAGGGTACCTGACCTTTACAGATACCTGGTTTGATGAATATATGTTCCGTTTTGTAATTCATAAAAAGTACCTGAGTCCGGAAGCAGTCAAAGCCCTTTCTTCGAAACCGATTTTACTCCCTGTATGGGATTATATGTTTTAGCTTATGAAAAAAATAACATCCGTTCACACCCCCTCGGCTCCGCCGGCACTGGGGCCTTATTCACAAGCCGTTGCTAGTGGAGGTTTTTTATTTGTATCCGGTCAGCTGGGCCTAGATCCGGCTACCGGAAAATTAGCCGGACCTTCCAAAGAAGAAGAAATAGAACAAGTATTTAAGAATGCAGGTCATATTCTGGAAGCTGCAGGCTGCCGTTTTGAAGACGTGGTCAAATGCACCGGGTTTCTTACAGACATAGCTGATTTTCCTTTGTTCAATACTATCTACGCTAAATATTTTCGGGAACCGTTCCCGGCCCGGGCTGTTTTTGAGGTAGCGGCACTACCTGTAAAAGGAGCGGTGGCTGAACTGGAAATAATTGCCAAAATGACTGATAATCTGTCAATGTGACCGATTGATTGCCCGGTGTAGCGTAAGGTATCCTTTTTGTAATAGTTAGTGTTAGAAAAGAATAAGTCTAACAATTAATTATGGAGGATAAAATTATGTTACCAATTATCAGAAGAACACCCAATTGGTGGCCCTCGTTATTTAATGAAATTTTTGAAGACGAAGGTTACAGAAGGGTTGCAGGATACACTTCACCTGCAATCAACGTTATAGAAAACGAAAAAGATTATAAAGTAGAAGTCGCTGCTCCGGGTATGACAAAAGAAGATTTTTGCATTCGCCTGGACCAGGAAGGCCGTCTGATCATTTGCATGGAAAAGAAAGTTGATTCCTCTGAGAGGAGCAAAGACGAAAAATACCTCAGACGTGAGTTCTCGTACTCGCATTATGAACAAGCTTTCCTGTTGCCTGAAGATATTCTGAAGGACAAGATAACAGCTGCCATGGAAAACGGAGTATTGAACATCACCATTCCCAAAGACATGAAATCTCCGGCTGTACCCAAGGAGTACACCATTCAGATTAAATAAAAGAGCAAGTGATGCGTAAATAAAAGAGCCGGCTAAACAGGTTGTTTGGCCGGCTCTTTTTTACTTGGTAGTCAAATTTTTACTTGATAGTCAAATATATCAGAAGGGAGGCAAAGTATTCTATGCCGTATGAAAAATGGTCTTCTGTGCTTGTCATTAGGGTTACGCGGTTGCTTTTTTTCCTGAAATTGTTGTACATCTCTTCTGCAATGGTAAAGGGAGCCACAGCATCGTTTACAGAATGGACGATGGTCATGGGAGCTTTGGGTGCCCAGCCGTCAAGTACGGAGTGCAACCTCAGGCAGGAATCTACCTTGTTCAGGTGGACATTCCCTTCCGGAGTAAAGAAATCCGGATGCATGTAAGTATCCATTTCCGGCGCCAGAAACTCTTTCATTTCATGCGAAAGGTATTTGCGTGAAAGCCAATCGTCCATATTGGCAAGCAAGGGGTCAATGAAAATTTGGGAATAGTCCAGATTCAAGTCGTACCAAAAGTTCATAGAGACAAACATGTATGGTAAAAATGCAAATTCACACCGGCGGTGTTCCTTGTAAAAATCAACTGCCCTCCCCAAATCATAGACACCACCACCGGGATACGAGTGTACTATTTCAAACTTTTGTGGTATTTGTTGTTCTATGTGTCGGTGCAACGCCACAACGCCCATTCCTCCCATAGAATAACCGGCAAGGGTTACTTTTTTGGGGAAAGTCCGGCCAATAGATTGAAAATATTCTGCAGCAGCTAAATGCAGGTCATAGGACACTTGTCCCGTATTGTCCGAATACAGGAAAGGATATTCAACATGATCACTCACGCCGTATCCAACCAGATCGGGAATGATTATGGTATATCCAAAAAAACCCAAAACTCCTTCAAAAGTGAGCATGATTTCGCTCCCTATCGTGGATTTATCAATTTTTGCAGAGGGGAAAAAATGTACTACTCCTTTGGAGCGTTGGCCCACAGGTTCTACAATAAGCCCCGAGGCAAGGATGTCATTCCCCCGGGGGTCTTTTGTCATATAGGAAATAGCGGTACTGTGTACAGTGCGTGTTGAATCCAGCAAGTCTATAAACTTGAACAGGTTTTCGTTACTTCCTATATCAATAGGGTACACGCTTAAGAGCGCATCTTTTAGCTGTACCAGGGTAAAGGTACTGTCACGCAGCACTTCTTTGAAATATTTGGGCTCGGGAATGTTGGTGTCTTCCGGCGTTTCCATAATCCTGTCACAGGAATACAAGCCGATAGCAACCATACAGATAAGGAACAGAATTCTTGGTTTTTTCACGGGCAACGTTTTAGAAAAATTTTACAATAAATTATTAAACAAAGGGGGAACTGCTACCGGTGTATTTTTTAATTGCTTCAGTTTTGCGATTCCCTCCGGGGTCAATTCAAAGTGCATTTTTCTACGGTCCTGGGTGCAAAGCGACCGGCTGATCCATTTATGTGATTCAGCCGATCTCAGCACCTTGGATGTATGTGAAGCTGAAAATCCTGTTCTTTCTGAAATGTCAGATGCAGAGAGGGCTCCTTCGGCATGATCTCCCAGCAGGCAAAGCAACATGGCTTCGTTCAAGGACAGGGAATGCGTGCGAATCAGGTCCTTTTCAAAATCATTAAAGGCCTTCAGGACATCTTTCATAAGGCAGATAGAATTGGTCATGTTTCTGCTTGCTACTACATTAAATAAACAGATTGACATCTGATTGAACAGCGCGGTTCATGTACGTTGCTACACCGCCAATAGTAACTTCATCCAGCATTTCTTCCTTGGTAACACCCATAACATCCATGGACATCTGGCAGGCGATGAATTCCACCCCGTTCTCCAGTGCCTGACGGCGAAGATCTTCCAACGAGTCAATACCACGGATTTTCATGATGTGGCGCATCATACGACTACCGGCACCAAACATATTCATCTTTGATAGTTTCAAAGAACCGCTATGCGAAGGTAACATCATTCCAAACATTTTCCCAAAGATATCTTTTGACACCCTCGGCTTTTTTGTTTTTTTAATCACATTCAATCCCCAGAAGGTAAAGAAAATACTTACTTTTTCGCCTGTTGCGGCAGCTCCGTTTGCTAAAACAAACGTGGCGAGTGCTTTGTCCAGGTCATCACTGAACATGATGAGTGTTTTTCCTTTGGGACCGGCTTGTACTACCGGGCCGGCGGAAACACTGCTTTCCGATTTCTTTTCCACTACTGCCCGGAAAATTCCTTTGCTGTTGGTTTGCTCAATAAGGGTGTTGCCAGTAGTTTGACACCAGGCTTTTACGTCCCGTTCAAAACCCGGGTCGGTGGCGCTGATTTCTATTCTTTGTCCCGGTTTTATGGCATCAATGTTTTTCTTGATTTTCAAAATGGGGCCGGGGCATTGCATACCGGTAGCATCAATAGTTATGGTATTGACTTCTATACTGGCCGGGCTGGGGTGGGCTACAGAATCCGGTTTTACCAGCGGGTCACCGGAGTCGCTGTACGACGACGTGAATGCAGGTTGGATGGGAACGGATTCCAGTTCAGATTCTGCTGCGGCCTCGTAGGTTTTGTAACCGCCGCTCAAGTTGTACACTTCTTTATACCCGTGTGCAGACAAAATGTTGGAAGCCAGGTACCCGCGAAGACCTACCGCACAAAATACGTACACCGGTTTGTCTTTGGGAACTTCGTCCAAACGTTCCCTGAGTTCATCCAGGGGAATGTTAACAGACCCTTTGATGGTACCAATTTCGTATTCTTCCGGAATGCGCACGTCCAGTTTAAAGACTTCTGCATCGTTTGCATGTTGCATTTCTCTCCAGTAAAGAGGTTTCATTTTTCCGCAAAGGATGTTGGAGGCTACGTACCCGGCAATGGCTACCGGATCTTTAGCCGATGAAAAAGGCGGCGCATACGCATGCTCCAGAGTCATTAAATCATATATGGTTCCTTTGTTTTTTACTACTTGTGCCAGGACGTCTATACGTTTATCCACCCCATCAAACCCAACCACTTGTCCGCCGTACAATTGCCCGGTGGACGGGTCAAAGGTGATCTTAATACTCAGCGGAAGGGCGTTGGGGTAATACCCTGCATGGGCATTGGAATGGGTAGTGGCCGTCAGGTACGGTATGTCCAGTTGTTTGAGTTTTTTAGCGGCAAGTCCCGTAGCGGCTACCGTAATATCAAAAACCTTAGCAATGGAAGTACCAATGGAACCTTCATAACTGATTTTGTTACCAAACACCATATTGTCGGCTACAATCCTTCCTTGCCTGTTGGCCGGCCCTGCCAGGTAATTCAGCCAGGGTTCCTTCGTTATGGGATGCGGGAACTCTATGGCATCACCTACGGCATAAATATCTTTTTCGGAGGTCTGCAGGAATTCATTTACATAAATTCCACCTCTACTGCCTATTTGAAGTCCTGCTCCTTTGGCAAGTGCAGTCTCGGGTCTTACTCCAATGGAAAGAATAACGATATCTGCTTCCAATGAACTTCCGTTGTTCAGCTCTACTCGGATGGCAGGGTCGGGGCCGTGGAGAGGTACAAAGCCTTTTACGGCCTGGTTCAAATACAGCGATATGTTTTTTTGATACAAATGTTGGTGAACGAGTCCTGCCATGGAAAAATCAATGGGAGTCATCACCTGGTCAGCCATTTCTACAATAGACACTTTGGCACCTGCTTCGTGTAGGTTTTCCGCCATTTCCAACCCAATAAATCCGGCACCAACTACAACAGCCCGGCGAATGGGATGGGATTTCATGTAGGCTTTGATATTGTCTGTATCATCTACATTTCGCATAGTAAAGATCCCTTCGGAATCTATGCCCGGCAGGGGAGGCTTCACGGGATTGGCTCCCGGGGACAACAGCAGTTTGTCGTAACTTTCCTTATACTCCTCTCCGTCGGCAGTCCGGACGGTAATAAGGTGTTTTTCCGGGTCAATGGCAATGACCTCTGAATTGATACGAACATCCATATTAAAACGGGTACCAAATGTTTCGGGAGTCTGGACAAATAAGTTTTCCCTGTCTTTGATAACACCTCCAATATAGTAAGGCAATCCGCAGTTTGCATAGGAAATGTATTTTCCTTTTTCGAACATGATGATTTCTGCATTTTCATCATTTCTTCTGATTCTGGCCGCAGTTGTAGCGCCTCCAGCAACGCCACCAATTATGACATGTTTCATGGGTTTGAATTTTGTAGTAAGTATTGAAATATTTAGTTCACATATTAAATAATTGACAAAGGTAATAGTTTCCTATGGAAATTAAAAAATTATGTAAAAAGTACTACTTTTGACTTTCTAAATACCCGGATTATGGAATTTGAAAGTTCTCAAATCTTACTTGCCTTTGCCTTAACGCTTTTCGCAGGCTTATCTACAGGAATAGGCTCTTTGGCAGCGTTGCTGACTAAAAAAACCAACACCAATTTTTTATCTGTTTCCCTGGGGTTTTCAGCCGGTGTTATGGTGTATATCTCTTTTATGGAATTGATGCCCGGAGCCCGGGAGGTATTGAGTGACCTGTATTTGGTTCTTTCTTTTTTTGGGGGTATCGCTTTTATTGCCATTATTGACTTTCTTATTCCAGAGGATGAAAACCCCCATGAAGTGCATTTGTCGGAAGACATGCAGGAAAGAAAAAGGCTCAAAAGAATGGGAATCATGCTTGCTTTGAGCATTACCATTCACAATTTTCCGGAAGGAATTGCCGCTTTTATGTCGGGTCTGAGAAGTCTGGATGTGGGCATCCCCATTGCACTGGCTATTGCCATTCATAATATTCCGGAAGGTATTGCCGTTTCTGTACCCATTTACCATGCTACCGGGAGCAGGAAAAAGGCTTTTTGGTTTTCCTTTCTTTCAGGCCTTGCCGAGCCGTTGGGAGCCCTGGTAGCCATGCTGGTCTTGTTTCCTTTTTGGACACCGCAGATGGAAGGAGTTGTCATGGCAGCTGTTTCCGGAATTATGGTCTTCATTTCCATTGACGAATTGTTGCCGGCAGCGGGGCGTTTTGGAAAACACCACCTGTCCATCATGGGGTTTATTGCCGGTATGGCCGTTATGGCCGTCAGCCTGTTGCTGCTGTAAGATTGACTGCTTATGAGAGGAGAAACCATTGCCCTGGGAGTAGCTGTCTTTTGGACGCTGAGTGCGCTGTTTTTTGAACATGCCGGGAAGAGGCTGGGCTCTGTCAACCTGAACCTGATCCGCCTGGTTTGTGCTTTTTTGATGATTGGCCTGACGTTGCTCCTTTTCAGCGGAAATTTCCTGCCGGAGGGGGCAGACAAGGCCACGTGGTGGTGGATGTCTTTATCGGGTCTTGTAGGGTTTGTGATGGGGGATTACTTTCTTTTTGCATCCTACAACCTGATTCAGGCTCGTTTTTCCCAGCTGATTATGACGCTGGCTCCGCCTTTTGCTGCGGTGTTTGGTTTTTTGTTGTTGGGGGAAAAAATGTCCTGGATGGCACTGGCCGGTATGTTGTTGACCCTTACGGGTATTTCCATTTCCATTCTTAGAAAGCAAAACGGAACAAATACCCACAAACTGCGTATGCAGCTGCCCGTTAAAGGCGTGCTCTTTGCGTTGGTAGGAGCCTTGGGGCAGGGGGTGGGTATTGTGCTGAGCAAGCAAGGCATGCTGGCGTATGAAAAAGTGTACCAACCGGCCAACGCTCTTTATATTCCCTTGGCAGCCACGCAAATGCGGACTATTACAGGCATGGTGTTGTTTGCATTGATAATCCTGATAAAAGGGGATACGAAGCGTTTTGTTGGCTCGTTGAAAGACAAAAAAGCCGTACGGAGTGCTGTTACAGGTTCTGTGTTTGGTCCTTATATAGGGGTTACTTTGTCTTTGATGGCCGTGCAGCATGCCAATACAGCGGTGGCTTCTACCATTATGGCCACGGTACCCATCCTGATTTTGCTGCCCGAGTATTTCTTTTTAAAACGCAGAATTACCTGGGAGCAGGTGGTGGGGGCTGTGTTGAGTGTGGGCGGGGTAGCGTTGTTTTTTCTTTAACTCCGTGACGTATATCATAAAACCAAACACCAGCGTGCTTACCAGGGTCTCGCCAAAGAAATAGGCGCTTTCATCCCACACGTTCAGACCGGCCAGCACGGGAGCTGCGCTCAGGTGATGCAACAGTTGCTGAAACAAGGCAAAGGCCAGTTTGTAAAGAAGAATGCCCGGGAAAAAGACAGCAAGCGATACGTACAGGTGTGTCAGCGGGCTTTTCTCTTGTATTCCCTGTAGGCACAAAATGGGAAGCATGTTGCATACCCCCTGGAGGAGTATGGCAGCTACCGGATTTACAACCAGATGCATAGCCTCGGCAGGGATGACAAACAACGTAATCAGTTTGATGCCGGCTGCCAGTACAGAAACAAGCACGGCGTGGTAAATTTTTCCGGTTTGCTTAAAGGTGTAGTACATGCACAAGATGCCTACGGGCATCAGCAAAGCACCGGCAACCGGCAGGGTTACCAAATGGAGCAGGTAACCACAGACAAGCTCCGTTACTCCCCACAGGGTACCGAACAGGAGCGTAATTCTTGTGTTTTTAAACCAGTTTTCCATAAGCAGAGGCACACATTACAATTCTTTCTTTTGTGGCCGGTATATCCAGAATCACTGGCCGGCCGGCATAGGCACTCAGGGCATTTTTAATGGCCAGCCATACAGACAAACCATAAATCAGGGGAGGCTCCCCAATGGCCCTGCTGCCCAGAATTCCTCCTTTAAAAGGATTCCCGGGAAAAGGATGAATTCTGAAATCTTCCGGGATGTCGGCTATTCCCGGTATTTTATACGTGTCGGGGCCGGATGTAAGCAGGATTCCCCGGTTGTTGTGAATCAATTCTTCCAACGTAACCCAGCCCATTCCCTGGACAAAGGCACCGGCAATCTGGCCCTTGTCAATGGCCCAATCCAAAGAGTCTCCCACATCGTGGAGAATGTCTGTCCTTACGATTCGGAAAGCCCCGGTAAGCATGTTCACTTCTACTTCTGTGAGTGCCATGCCGGTCACATAGTAATAGAACGGTTTTCCCTTACATGTGGCTTTGTCAAAAAATATCCCCGGTGTCTTGTAAAATGCCTGCTCACTCAAACTGATTTGGGCCCTATGTGCTTTCTGTACCAGGTCATGCAGGGGGTACTTTATGTCCGGTTTGTTTTTATCGTACACCAGAGAATTTTCCCAAACGATAGAACGGAGGGGTATGTTGTACGTGGTGACAATGAAATCGTTCAGTCGTTTTTTTAACCGGTCAATGGCCTTCTTGATGGCATGTCCGTTCAAATCAGATCCTGTAGAAGCGGCCGTAGCCGAGGTGTTGGGAATGACCATGGTATTGACCGGGTAGATGCGGATGGCCTCTTTTTTCAGACCGAATTCCCGGCTCGCCACGGTTTTCATTTTATCGTACAGCCCCTGACCCATTTCCACACCGCCCTGGTGGATGGTCATGGACCCGTCTTTGTACAGGTTGACAAGGGCTGCTCCCTGGTTCAGGAAGGTAGTGGTGTAAGAAATACCAAATTTGACGGGCACCAGCGCCAGACCTCTTTTGGTAAATTTATTTATCCTGTTGAAATCGGCAGCTGCCTGCTTTCTCTTTTCGTAATCGGAGGATGTAAGCAGCTGATTCAAAATGGCTTCCAGCACGTTTTCTTTCACAACCTGCCCGTACGGCGTAACGTTTCGGCCCTTTTTTGCGTAGAAATTTCTTTGTCTTACCAGAGCCGGGTCCAACTCCAGGGCAGCTGCCACCTCTTCCATAATATGCTCAATTACGGCAATGGCCTGCGGGGCACCAAAACCCCTGAGGGCTGTATTGGAAGCTTTGTTTGTTTTGCAGGGGTAGATGTCCGATTGGATGGCAGGGATGTAGTAGGCGTTGTCCAGATGCAACATGCACCGTTCCAGAATGGCGTACGACAAATCTGAACAATAGCCGCAGTCAAACAGAAAACGGCTGCTGTACGCCGTAAGCAACCCTTCGTTCGTATAGCCTGCTTTGTAATATACCACGGCCGGGTGTCTTTTGCCCGTAAATACCATATCTTCCCTTCTGTCCAGCACCATACGCACAGGTCTGTTGCAAGCATTGGCCAGTAGCGCACTCCAAACGGCACACCAGGTGCTTTGCGTTTCTTTTCCTCCAAAGCCGCCGCCAATCACATGTACCATCACTTCTATTTTAGAGGCTTCTCTATGCAGCACTTTGGCAACGGCAAGTTGGTTGGCCGTGGGGTCTTGTGTACCCGAGGTAATACGCAGGCTGCCATCGGGCAGGGGAAGGGCCAGGGAGCCTTGTGTTTCCAGGTAAAAGTGTTCCTGTCCGCCAACCTCCAGCTTGCCTTCCACGGTATGGTCTGCCGAGGCAAAGCCGCTCCCGGTATCGCCTCGTTCCATATGCAGGGGGTTGAAAAGAAAGTCTCGGCTTTCAAAAGCCACTTGCGGGTCCAGCACCGGCGGAAGTGCTTCTATCCGGATTTTTACCTTTTCCATGGCTTTTTTGGCACAGGCTCTGTTGTCGGCAGCTACCAACAAAACAGCCTGTCCGGCATACTCCACCTTACCTGCGGCCAGAACGGGTTCGTCCTCGGCCACCGGTCCCATAGAATTCACTCCCGGAATGTCTTTAGCAGACAGGATAGCATGTACACCCGGGCATTGCAGGGCTTCTGTTACATCTATTTCATGGATGATCCCGTGAGCTACGGGGCTGGGGAACACAAACCCGCAAAGCAGGTTGTGCGGCTTGTCCAGATCGTCCAGAAACAGGGTTGTGCCCCTTACGTGTGTTTCCAATCCTTTATCTGTCATGATTTCTTCCATGTGTTTCTAAAAAACAGCTTACCAGCAAATGGGAAGCTGCCTTCATTCTGTAGCCGGCAGAGCCTCTCACGTCGCTTATGGTGGAAAAGAGTTGCGGCATGAGGGCCGAGGCCCCGGCGAACGTTTCTTCCGAGAAAGGCCTGCCGTTTAAAAAGTCTTCCAGTTCCTTTGAACTGACAGGGGTAGGGGCCATGCCTCCAAATCCGGAGGAGGCGTTGCGTACAATTCCGTTTACCACATCAAAACAAAGGCAAAAGGTAAGGGTAGATATGTCCATGTCTTTTCTTGCGGATTGCTTATGGGCAAACAGCTTTCGGGTTTTTGACGGGATAGGAATCCGGACGGCATAAATGATTTCATCCGGTGCCAGCAGGTGGGTATGGTAGCCGGTATTAAATCCTTTACAGGCTACCGTACGGCTGCCGCCGGAAGTTCTTAATTTAAGTTGTGCATTGAGGGCCAGCAGCAAAGGCATAATGTCGCCCACAGCAGAAGCTCCGGCCAGGCTGCCACCTATTGTGGCTCTGTTTCTGACCGGTAACGAGGCAAAAGAAAGCAGGTAGGCTTCCGCGGCAGGGTATAGGGGAACGAGCATGTTTTTGAAAGTTTCCACAGAAGCTCCTGCACCCAGTGTTACCCATCCCTCTTCCCTTTGGATTTGTTTCAGTTCTTCCAGGTCCGACGTGTCAATCAACGGCCGTTGTTCCGGTTCTTCCAGGATGTTTTTGACACTAAAATCACTGGCACCAGATACGATGGGGTACCGGGGGTATTTGCGTTTGTATTCCAACAGGGAGGATACCGTTTGTGGTTTTATATAAGGACCCATGCTTCCTTCCCAAAAGAATTCTCCGGGGAGGGCAGGCGGTAATTCAATAGTTGGTTCTCTAAGGGACTGTACCGTTGCATTCAGGTCTGTGAGGGCTTCTCGTATGCTCTCGTATCCTGTACACCGGCACAAGTTGCCGGAAAGAATTTCCTGTATGCTTGTCGGCGTGAATTTTCTCCCGGTCTCGTACGCCGCAAAAGAAGACATGGCAACTCCGGGAGTGCAGAACCCGCATTGTGTTCCTTTTCTGTGTAGCAGGGCCTGTTGTACGGGGTGCAATTTCCCGTTTTTTGCAATGCCCTCGATGGTTATCAGGTGCTTGCCGTCCAGCATGCCCAGCAACATCAGGCACGCGTTTGCCGCGTACAATACGGTGTTGCCTGCTGTATCTTTTTGCGCCAGAGCCACCATGCAGGAACCGCAGTCTCCTGTGCCGCAGCCTTCCTTTGTTCCTGTCATTTTTCTGAAGTCTCTCAGGTATTTCAATACAGTAATCTGGGGATCCGGTGTGCCGTATTCCGAGAAATCCAAGGCTACAGGATCACCATTCAAAAGAAATTGAATTTTCGATCTCATTTCTGTGCCATAATTAGTTGGATATAAAGTTAAAAATTATATTGTACCAATGCTAATGCGTGCAAAAAAAAATTAAATTTGCAGATTATTTAAATCTGTAAATAATGAAAAGATTTATTCCCTATCTGTTTACAGTGTTGGTAGTATTTACCGGCATTGTCTCGTGTACTAAGGAGCCTTACATCACTCCCGGGAGTCCACAATCCATTTCCTTAGAGGCCGGCTCTGCCTCCTCTGAATTTGTATTCAGTACAAATTATGACTGGACAGCCAGATCTTCGGAATCCTGGCTATCTGTTTCTCCCGCATCGGGTAGTGCCGGGGAAAATATCAAGATTAAGATATCTGCTGCAGAGAATAGCGGTTATGATGTAAGGAGTGCTACTGTAATGCTGTCTGCAGGGGAAGCCACCCAAACAATCACTGTTCAGCAGGC
>DIRP01000001.1 GCA_002427525.1 Bacteroidales bacterium UBA5433
GGTTGAAAGATGGGGAGTATTAAAGTAAGACTAAACTTGTTAATTTTTAAAGGTTCTAACAGGTTGTCATTATGGGAAGTAGTAATTAGATTGATATATGAATGAGAAGCTTCCGTAGCCAGCAAAATAGGTACAATCAAGGCATGGTGACTAGGTTCGTGAAAATATTTAAGGTCCAATGCGTAATCATATACCTGTTCTATGTCTGCTCTTAGATAATTCTTTTCTCCGACTTTGAATTCAATTAAAAAAACAACTCCTTTGATCAATAAAAGGACGTCCACTCGTTTACCCATACGGGGAATCGAAAACTCAAAAAAGATAGTCCCTTCATAAGGAACGAGAGCTTTTTTTAAGAACACAATTTCATACTCCCATGCACGGTTTTGTTGAAATGACGTATCAAAGGTGTTGTCAAGTGAAATCTCTCCAATAATATCATTTGTGCTCTTTGAAAGAAAAGAGGATATGCTGTCTTTGTAATAAAAATTACGCATGAATTGTTATTATTTGTGATCAGATATTATGTTGATACTTTTTGCATAGTTACATCAAAGCTACGTCAAAACGTGACGTTATGAACGAGGATGGTTCGTGCTGTTTTGAGACTTCTTGCATAGGGGTTGCGGGTACTTAAATATAGATATAAGGAAGTATAACAAAGATAATATATTAGCGCATGCTAGATTCAATCTAGTGCGCCAACATTTCCTGAAGAAATCGCAACTGTCAGATTAAAAGATAAATATAGCAATGGCAAAAAAACTTGGCGCACTTGATTGAATCTAGATTGTCAAAACGCGCCAAACTGCACGCATTTGCACTGAAGAGGGGAGCAGGCAAGGGAGCTGACACCAAAAGGAAAAGGGGAACCTCGCACCCGAGGAGGGAGGGGCCCGGTTGCGGAGCGGGAGCGAAGCGATAGCGCAGCAACCGGGAGGCGTTCCCCGTTCTTTTGGTGCAGCGACCTGCAAAAATGCGGGGCTACAACACATTCATTTGCGAGATTGCAACGTACTTAGGTGCTAATTTGCATTGATAATGTTAGTGACAGTTATCTACTAATCAGCGTTTTAATCTCTTCAAATACCTGCTCTGTTTTTGCTTTGTCTTTATAGTTGATGATAATCTTGTCAGAATTACTTTTAGATATTATCAAGAATGGGGCATTGTCAGAATGGATAAGCAATCGAGTCTTACCCAATGTATCCAGGTTGAAGAATCCCTTATTGACTACTCCGGAACTAAATCCATTGGTCCGCATTTTAATAGTTGGAATGGCATCAGACAGTTCGATAGTATCAATTTCAGAAACAAGCATTGTAAATCCGTACATTCCTGTGAATGTAATATGGTCATTGATAATTTTTGCTTTTGAGGGCATGTAGCCATATGTTATTAACCCAATGACTAAAACGATTACAAGTCCAAGGATAAAATAAATGAGTCTTGTTTTTTTGGTATTCTTTTTATTGTGGTCAAATCTTTGTGCATGTATCAGCATAATGATCACACCAATTACAGTGGCAATCAGTATCATTGAATTAGCAATTGCGGTATAGCCAATCCATTTGAATACATAATACCCGGCAATAATTGACAATCCAATAATGATAAAACTGTTACGCATAAATGTTGATAATCCTTCAATATCAACATGTTTCTTTTTGTCTTCTGACATCGTGTTGTATCCGGCTATCAGATTGGGGGAAGATTTAACTAGAAATCCCATACCAATCATAAGAAGTCCTGTGATTACATGAATTATACCCATGGTCTGTCAGTTTTGTTTAGAGTTATGACAAATATAAAAAATATAACTTTACCTTGCGATGATTTTGATTATGTCAGGTAAATGTCGGGTAGAAGTAGTTCGATTATACCATAAGAATTAAGATTTTTGTAAAAAAAGATATTATGACTACAGGGCAATTTATAAGAGAAACAAGACTAAAAAAAGGCATGACGCAAGAAGAACTTGCTACAAAAACTGATATCAGTGTTAGATCAATCCAACGAATTGAGAACGGAGATGTTAATCCAAGGTCAGAAGAATTTCTAAAATATGGCAAGGACGAACCTACAACCGAACAATCTCGAAAAAACAATAATTGGTTAGCCTTATTACATGTAAGCGGTTTGTTTATTCTTCTGATACCTCCGATAATAATTTGGATATGGCAAAAAGATAAGGTTCCAAATATTAGAGAACATGCGATTGATGTTGTTAATTTTCAATTAAGTATGTTAATATATCTTATTCCTTCCAGCATATTGGCAATGGTGTTATTAGGACTTCCAATCGTCATTTTTTTAGGTGTTTTCAGTACAACAATTATTATAATAAACACTATTAAAGTCATAAACCATCAACCCTACAAGTATCCAATTACAATAAAAATATTAAAACCGTAAAAGGGAGCTGACACCAAAAGGAAAAGGGGAACCTCGCACCCGAGGAGGGAGGGGCCCGGTTGCGGAGCGGGAGCGAAGCGACAGCGCAGCAACTGGGAGGCGTTCCCCGTTCTTTTGGTGCAGCGACCTGAGTGTGAGTTGTGCAGCGACCTGAGTGTGAGTGGTGCAGCGACCTGAAAAGTGCAGCGGCCTGCCTGCCCGGCTGTTGCAGCAAGCGACCGGCACCATTAGTGCATCACACTAAGTATGGCTTCAGCTGATTCCCATGATGCGGAAGAACTCGTCCTTGAAGGAATCGGATATGGGAATGCGAACCTTTCCGAAGATAATGCGTTGTCTTTCGATAGTCTTGATTTTCTGAACATTCACAATAAAGGAACGGTGCACCCGTACAAATTGCGACTTCGGCAGCTGTTCCTCAATTGTCTTCAGACTCATGAGCGTTTGCAACGGTGTATTGTTCTCTGTATGAATGGTAATGTAATCCCCGGAACCCTCAATATACGTAATGTCCGCCGTATTGATGATTTGTTGTTTGTAGTCAGATTTAACCACAAGGTTCCTGTTAGGACTCTCTCCGGGACCTCCCTGTGCCGAGGCGGCATTAAGCACCTTCTTGCGGTGCAGGGCTTTGTTGGCGGCTTTGAGAAACTCGGCGTAACTGAAAGGTTTGAGCAGGTAATCCAGGGCATTGACCTTAAACCCTTCCAAGGCATATTGTTCGAAGGCCGTGGTGAAGATAACGGCACAATCTCCGGTCATCCGCGAAAGTTCCAGACCGCTCAGGTAAGGCATTTGGATATCCATAAATGCCACGTCCACTTGTTCTTTCCGTAATACCTCGAGCACCTGGGGGCCACTGCTGCAACGGGCAACGAGTTCCAGGAAAGGCGTGCGTTTGATGTAGTCTTCCAGCAGATCGAGCGCCAGCGGCTCGTCATCGACAATAAGGCATTTCAGTTTATTCATTACTAATCCCTTACAGGTTAACAGTCAACTCGGAAACATACACATTGTCAAGTACCGTATGAGTAAAGGAGTGGTTCCCGGGATAGATGAGAGAAAGCCGGCGTTGCAGGTTTTCAATACCAATACCCGAACCACTGTAGTCAGAGTCTTCTTTTGGGAAATAACTGTTCTTTACGGAACAGCGAAGGGTGTGATCCTTGATTTCAATATCAATATCGATAAAAGACGGTTCGGTCTGGGAAACTCCGTGTTTAAAAGCATTTTCTACCTGGGAAATAAACATGAGGGGAGCTATTGTCAGTCCTTGGGTATCCTCGGGGATATTCACCCGAACACTTGTTTTGTCGGTAAGCCTGAGGGACATAAGCTCGATATAACTTAGGGTAAATGCCAGTTCTTTATCGAGCGAAACGCGTTCCTGGTTTTCGTCATACAAGACGTAGCGCAATGTTTTGCTCAGGCTCAGCATGGTCGTCTGCGCTTTTTCCTGATCTGTCCTCATCAGGGAGTATATGTTGTTCAGGGTGTTGAACAGGAAATGAGGGTTGAGCTGGCTTTTCAGGTTCTGCATCTCGGCCCGGCTTGCCACCACTTCTATCCTGGCTCTTTCCCGCTCGGTGCGCTGCCATTCAAGCGTAATGCGGATAGCTACTGCCATAGAGGCGGTGAGCGTCATAAAGAACATATCCTTTGCAATGAACATAAAAGTGCTGCGCGGAGGCGGCATGTGTTCCGGAGGGATACCGGCCAGGTGCGTGAAATAGTAATCGTGCCACAGATACAAACAAATGCTTATGAATCCTATTACCAGCAAGTTTGTTACAAAAAAGGCTGTCCATTTTTTCCTGACCATGAATTTCTGTATCAACAGGAAAAAATTGAGGTAGAATATCAAAAGATACGCGGTAATGCTTACGCCGTACCCCAGGTATTTCACAAAAGTAAGTGTCTCGTTCCGGGGGGTGATGAACAGCGGAATACAGTAAAAAAGCACTACTGCCAGTATGTTTACCAGCAGAAATGCTCTTTTACTTCTTTTGTCTGATGTCAATTCCATCTGTTTTACCTATCAAAGGTAATGAATTCTTTACTCATACCTAATGGCGTCAATGGGGTTAAGTTCTGAAGCTTTCTTTGCCGGATACCAGCCGAAGAAAATTCCGGTAACGGTACATACCACGAAGGACAGCACAATGGAATATGCCTGAATGGATACCGGCCATCCGGCAATCAATTTTATAAGTCCCGAGGCTCCTACGCCTGCCAGAACACCGATAAGGCCTCCTGTAATACTGATTATTACCGCTTCAATAAGGAATTGCATGAGGATGTGACGTCCCATGGCGCCTATAGACATACGCAGTCCAATTTCGCGGGTGCGCTCTGTTACCGATACATACATGATATTCATAATGCCAATTCCTCCTACAACGAGTGAGATTCCTGCAATGCAGCCCAGAAGTATGGTCATCATATCCATGACCGAACTCATCGTTTCCATCATTTCCTGCTGAGACCGCACATTGAAATCATTTTCCTGACCAATTTTTATTCCGTGATTTCTTTGCAGGATTTCCGTTATTTCTTCAATGGCCTGATCTGTATATTCTTCCGAGAGAGCTGCTGCCGTTATACCTTGCAGGTATGTGATGGCCAGGATTCTTTTCTGAACTGTTGTATAAGGCGCCAAGATCATATCGTCCTGGTCCATACCCATGGAGTTGTATCCCTTGGCCTCCAGGATTCCTACAATCTTTAAAGGAATTTTTCCAAAGCGGATGGTTTTTCCCAGAGGGTCTTCTCCGGCCGGGAACAGGTTGTCCACGACCGTTTGACCCACAATGCAGACTTTGGCTGCCTTACGGATATCCTGGTTTGTGAACATACTTCCCCTGCCCACAGAATACCCCCGAATATCTATGTACTGTTCGTTAACTCCGTATATAGTGGTAGGCGAGTTGTTGGATCCTTTTATGGCTTGCCCGCTGCTTGTTACGGAAGGTGTGATCTTGGACAGGTAATTTGTTTCGCGTACCAGCGATTCATAATCCGTCATTTTTAGGGTCTGCATGCTTGAGGCACTCTGGCGTACCCCTCCAAAACGGCCATTGCCGGGTTGGATCATAATCATGTTCGATCCCATTTGTCCTATCTCTTCGTGAATACTTTGCTTGGATCCTGCCCCAATGGCCAGCATGGCAATAACAGAGGCAACCCCTATAATAATCCCCAGCATGGTCAGAAAAGCCCTCATTTTATTATTTATCAGGGCTCTAAAAGCTATTACAATTAAATTTTTATAATTCATGGCCTGGATGTTTATTCTTCTTCTTCTGCGGGCAAGGAAGCCAGTGTGTCTTTAGCTGATGCTATATTTTTGTTTCTTGTGTCCTCAATTACCCTTCCGTCCCGTAACACAATATTCCGGCTTCCGTACCGCGCAATTTCATGGTTGTGTGTAACAAAAAGAATGGTACGTCCCTGTGCATGAAAATCCTGAAATAACGTAAGTATTTCAAAAGAGGTACGGGTGTCGAGGTTTCCGGTGGCTTCGTCGGCCAGGATAATGACCGGGTCATTCACCAAGGCCCTGGCAATGGCAACGCGTTGTTGTTGCCCGCCGGACATCTGGTTGGACCGATGGTTTACCCTGTCTGCCAGACCTACCGATTCCAGCGCCTTTTGAGATTTCTCCTTTCTTTGGGCCGCATTCACTGTTTTATTGTACAACAGGGGCAATTCCACATTCTCCAACGCGGTAGTTTTGGGTAACAGATTATAGGATTGAAACACAAAGCCTATTTTGCGATTACGCAGCAAGGCCCGGTCGTTCTTTCCCATTTTTCTGACCGGAACACCGTCCAGATAATATTCACCACCCGTAGGAATATCCAGACATCCCAGGATGTTCAACAGGGTGGACTTCCCTGAACCGCTTGTTCCCATGATGGTTACAAACTCTCCCTCGGCTATAGTGAATGAAAGATCCCTTAGGGCGTGAACCGTTTCTTCTCCTACCACAAAGTCACGTTTGAGATCTTCTACTTTAATAATTTCGTTCATACCGGTTGTTGTTATTTGGTACGTATATTGTCTCCCTGTCCGGGCCTGGGAGGCATAAAAGGACTGCTGCTGCTGCTGCTGTCGTTGCTGCTGCCGTTGCCGTTCTCTGCAGACAATTTCCCGGCTGCTTTTAGTCCGGAAACTACCTGTTCACCTTGTTTAAGACCGTACGTAATCTCGGAGTAAATTCCATCAGAAACGCCTGTGCTTACAGCTCTGGCGCTCAGCGTACCGTCGGGGTTCATAACAAATACGTGTGATCCTGAATCGGGTACTGTGTATCCTTCCGGAACAAAACGCAGGGCACGTAACGGCACAGTAATGATATTTTCTTTATTCAGTATGTAAATATTCACTTCGGCCGTAAGTCCCGGTTTCAGTTTCAGGTCTTCATTAGGTGCATCTATGACTACTTCATAGGTAACCACGTTGGATGTAGTGGTGGCCAGCAAACGAATCTGGATAACCGATCCTTCAAACATATCTTCGGGGTAAGCGTCTACGGTGAATGTTACGTACTGACCTTCCTGCACTTCTCCTATATCGGCCTCGTCTACATCTGCAATAACACGCATTTTCCTAAGGTCGTTGGCTATGGTAAAGAGGGTGGGCGTGCTGAATCCCGCAGCCACGGTCTGGCCTTCGTCAACGGCCCGCGAAAGGACTACACCATCGATAGGGGAATAAATCCATGTATATCCGATATTTCTTTCGGCTTTCTGATAATTTGATTTAGCCTGCGTGTAGGCATATACTGCTTTGGACCAGGAATTTAGCGCCTGATCGTATTCGGATTGGCTTACCAGGTCTTTTTCATACAGCCCTTTTATACGTTCGTAATTGGCTGTCTGGTAATCATGTTCCGCTTTGGATGAGTTCAGGTTGGCCTCGGAGGACTCCAGTTCGGTTTCCAGCACGGAACGGTCTATCTCGGCAATAAGTTGTCCGTTTTTAACTTCCGAATTGTAATCGACATATATTTTGGCAATGATTCCCGATACCTGTGTTCCTACTTCAACTTGTTTTATAGGCTCAACCGTACCTGTTGCGGTGATGGTATTGGCGATTGAAGAGGGCTGAATGGTAATGGTATCGTAAGCCTGTTTGGTGTTTTTTGCGCCGCACGAAGCAAAAACGATGAGAGCCGTCATAACTCCCGGAATAAGTATTACTTTCTTCATTATAAATCTTTTATTAAATTTCATTGTTTTGACCCTGGTATAATTTCAGCAGTTTTATGGCCAATACTGCCTGGAACTTTGCCTGCAGCTGGCTGCTGAGGGCGTTGGTATAATTGTTTTGTCCGGTAATCAGTTCAATGGTGTTGATTAATCCGGCCTGGAATTGTTCGCTAACTACTTCAAAACTGATTTGGGCAGCCTTGAGTTGTTCGTTAGCCGAGATGTATTGACTTTGTGCCGAGACAGCGTTGTTATGCAGTGACTCAATGGTACTCAGCAATTGTTTTCGGGTACTTTGATCTTGTAATTCTGCTGTCCTGCTCTGCAGTCTTGCTTTGGTAATATTGGTGCGTACCTGTTTGTTGTTAAAAATGGGAATACTCAGGTTAAGCCCCACATTTTCATTGATTTTTGTTCCCAGCTGTTCAAAATAGGCGGTGCCGGAACTGGAACTTGTACCTGTATTAATAGAGGCGCTGGCCGTAATGGTAGGAACTCTTGAGGCTTTCGCTATTTCTATGTCCATTTGAGCTGACTCTATACCCAGCGCGCTGCTTTTCATTTGGGGCAGGTTGTCCAGCGCTGTATGGTATACTGTGGCCAGGTCCGGAATTATTGTTAGTACTGCATAATTGTCTATTTCGGGAAATTCTACTTCAAAAGTTTCTTCCAGGTCCAATTCTAACAATTGCTTCAGTTGCAATTTGGCGGTTGCCAGTGCGTTCTTTGTCTGGGTTTCCTGGTAGTTGTCTCCGGCAGCCTGCGATTCCAGCTGTGCGAGATCTCCCCGGGACATAGACCCTGCTTTTCTCATTTCCTGACCGCGTTCCACTTGTGAGCGCGAAAGATCTGCGGCAAGCTGAGCGATTTTATACGATTCATTGGCATAGAGAATTTGCAGGTAAGCCTGTATTACCGATATTTCTATATCAAACAAGGCTTGATCCACATCGTAACCCGACGCTGTGTTGTTTAGTTGTTTTTGCCGGATGGTTTTGTTTATTTTTCCTCCTGAATACAGTGTAACCCCCGTATTCAGTCCAAAATTGTCTGAATAGGCAGCTGCATCGGTCTGTTCCATGAAATCGTTGTATGTGGTCGTATTCTGGAAAGACACCCCAAAGTTCGATGAAAAGTTAAGCGTAGGAAAACGCTGTGCCCGGGTCTGTTCCAGCTCGACATCCGAAACCGCTTTGGACACCTCGCGCGTTTGTACTTCAATATTATGCACCCTGGCGTATTCAATACATTGCTGCAGGGTCCATGGTGCTGCTTTTTTCTGTTCTTGTAGCTGTAGCTGCAGCTGTTCCTGTCCTTGCACGGGCAGGCTTGCAAACAGCAGGACAGTGGCCAGAACCGTTGATAATGAATATAATCTAATCATAGTCAAATACTTTTATTTATCCGGCAACAAAAGTATGCCAACGACTACCTTAAGCCAAGCAATATCGGCAGAGAGCCCGGTTTTGATGGCAGCGACCCGAATTTTCCCGGTCAATGGCGCGTTTTACATTGAATGTAAAATGCCCAAAATGCGCCAAATTGCATGCAACTGCCCTGCAAAAAAAGAGAAGGGAGCAAGCAAGGGAGCTGACACCAAAAGGAAAAGGGGAACCTCGCACCCGAGGAGGGAGGGGCCCGGTTGCGGAGCTACAGCGTAGCGGTAGCGCAGCAACTGGGAGGCGTTCCCCGTTCTTTTGGTGCAGCGACCTGACTTGCAGAGCGCAGCGACCTGACTTGCAGAGCGCAGCGATCTGACTTGCAGAGCGCAGCGACCTGGCCTGCAGAGCGCAGTAACTTGCAGAGTGCTGCGACTTGCACTCAAGTGGGGCAGACAGCTGGCAGATGCAGGAAGGGTATCAGGAAGCCTTGTTTTACTGTGCCGTAGCGTTGGTAGAACTGGTGCTTGCCTGCAGTGTATGGGACATTGAAATTTGAGTTACTGTTTTTTGCAGGTAGGTGAACGCAGCGATGCCTACAATGATGTTGGCAATAAATCCGGCCCACATGACCCCGGGAAGCTCTATCAGTTTGGAACCGACCCAGGCCAGGGGAACAAAAAGGCCAAAGGTGCGTACGGCTATAAAGAACATGGAGGGGTACGGTTTGTTGAGCCCGTTGTAGGCCGAGGTGCTTAGCATAACCAGGCCTTGAAAACCGTAGCTTCCGCCAACAATCAGAAAATATTTGCGGGCAATATCAATTACCTGCGGGTCTTTAGTAAAGATTCCGGCAAGGGTTCCGGCAAACAGCAGCAAGAAAAGAAAAAACGCACCTCCCCAGAGCAATGAAAAGTTTCTGCCATAGCGCAGTGCTTGTTGGATTCTGGGGTATTGGTGGCTGCTGTAATTCTGCCCGATAAAAATAATCATTACCGAACTGAGCGATGAAACGGTCATCAATCCAAACATTTCTACACGGGAAGCTACACCAAAGGCTGCCATGGCTTCTTTTCCAAAAGCCGACACTATACGGGTAATTACAGCCAGCGACAGCGGTGTGATGAGCAGTCCCAGGGTGGCCGGCGCAGCAATGTACAGGACTTTTCTCCATATTTCGGTAATGGCTTTGAACGAACCAAAGCGGAAGGTGATGAGCTTTTCACGTTTGGAAAGCACGGTTACCACAACTACCATGCTTACGCTCCGGGCTATGACAGTTGCCAGGGCGGCTCCTTTTACTCCCATGGCGGGGAACGGTCCCAATCCAAAAATAAGTAACGGGTCCAGGATGGTATTGATTACGGCAGAAACCAGCATGGTCATCCCGGGGGTAAAGGTGTCCCCGGTAGCCCGGATGATGTTGTTACCCACCATAGGCAGCACCACAAAAAGCACTCCCATGTACCAAATGGACATATAATCGTGGACGTATTCCAGGATGTCCCCCTCGGCACCCAGCAAGATAAACAAAGGCCTGATGGTCACAAGTCCCAGCACCACAAAGAGTACCACCATAAGTATGCCCAGCAGCAGGGCACTGCTGGCCATGATTTTCATTTGTTTTTTGTCGGTCGCGATGATGTTGCGCGATACCAGCGAACTGGTTCCTATACCAATGCCCTGGGCAATGCCGTTCAGAAACATAATGACGGGAAAAGTATAGCTTATGGCGGCCAGGGGTTTGACACCCAGTCGTCCCAGAAAAAACGTATCGGTAAGGTTGAAAATCACCATGCCTATCATGCCAAAAAGCATGGGCCAGGTAAGGGAAAGGAGCTGTTTTCCTATGCTTCCTTCTGTAAGATTGCGGTTCAGGTTACTCATTCAAAAAAAACGTTTCCGAAAATTTGAGCCTGCTAGATACTAAAAATTTCGGCAATGGGCAAAACCGACAGCGTAGAAAACAATATTTGCAGCGTAGAAAACATTTTTTTTGTATCTTGCAGGCATTGTAAACAATCACTAATAAAAATTATTTTTATGGGAAAAGAAGGAATCAGAGTATCATCAGTAGATGTTGAAAAATTGCTAAAAATGCTTAACGGTGCCCTGGCAGAAGAGTGGCTGGCTTATTACCAATACTGGATTGGAGCACGGGTCATGGAAGGCCCCATGCGGAGTGAAGTGGAAGCCGAGTTGCTGAAACACGCAGATGAAGAGCTGTTGCATGCAGAAATGGTAGCCGAGAGGATTATTCAACTGGGAGGTACTCCTGTAACCAATCCTGTCGACTGGACAAAACATGCCCGCTGCGCATATGAAGACCCCACAGATCCGTTCATTGGAAGGATCCTGGAGCAAAACCTGGCAGGGGAGAGGTGTGCTATTCAACGGTACGAGGAAATTGCCAACTTTACAAACGGCAAGGACCATGCTACGCACAGAATGGCTGTTCAAATCCTGCACGACGAGCTGGAGCATGAAGAAGACATTGAAGCCTGGATTACCGATCTGGAACACCTTAAAAGGTTGTGGAAAGACCAGAAGTAATACGCCGGGTATAGCTTTGGCAGTACTATAGTATGACGGGTTGCAGGTACACGTGCCTGTAACCCTTTTTTGCCCATAAACATGCTGGTGTATTTATGAATGAGAAGTTTTTAACACAAGCTATTGAACAGGCTTTTGATTGCGTACATAAAAACAAGGGAGGTCCGTTTGGGGCTGTTATTGTACAAGACGGAAAAGTCATAGGCAGGGGATGCAACAGCGTCACATCGGCCAACGATCCCACGGCACATGCAGAAGTGATGGCCATCCGCGATGCCTGCCGTAATTTGCAGACCTTTCATTTGCCCGATGCTGTAATTTATACAAGCTGTGAACCTTGCCCCATGTGCCTGTCCGCCATTTACTGGGCCGGCATCAAAACCGTCTATTACGGATCCGATAGGGAAGATGCAGACAGGATTGGATTTAGCGATAAATTCATTTATGATGAATTGGCTCTGCCGCCGGAAAAAAGGTTGGTAGCCATGATACAATTGGACGTGCCGTTGGCAAAGGATTTGATGAAAGCCTGGGAAGAGAAGCAGGATAAAATACCTTATTAAATTTGTAGCTCTTATGTACAAACATCTTTTTGGTCCGGTTCCTTCGCGCCGGCTGGGTATGTCTTTAGGCGTAGACATGGTGCCCAGGAAAGTCTGTTCGTTAGATTGTATCTATTGCGAAGTTGGCAAGACGACAACCCTGACGGCGCAAAGAGAGGAATACGTACCGGCGCCTGAGATTATAGCAGAACTGGAAGATTTTTTCAAAAACCATCCCGATCCCGAGGTGATTACTTTTTCCGGATACGGAGAACCTACCCTGAACAGTTCCATTGGACAGGTACTGGACTTTTTAAAAGAGAAACGCCCGCATGTGCCTGTTGCCGTACTTACCAACGGTACGTTGCTGGGTCAGGAACAGGTGCGCAAGGCCATACTCAGGGCAGATTATGTGCTTCCTTCGCTGGATGCGGCAACCGAAGAAACGTTCCAAAAGATCAACCGGCCGGCCGCTTCGCTGGATTTGCAGGACTACATACAAGGATTGGCAGATTTTAGGAAAGAATTCAGCGGAGAAATATGGCTGGAAGTGTTCATAATCCCCGGTTACAACGATACGTCCCGGGAACTGGACGCTTTAAAAAAAGCTATTTTGAAGATTAACCCGCATAAGGTGCAAATCAATACGCTGGACAGACCGGGAACGGAAGGAAATATAAGGAGTGCCACGCGTAAAGAATTGGAGAGCATTAAGGCCGGCTGGGATATTCCCGGGGTTGAGATTGTAAGTGCTGTGGACAGGAAAAGTACAACAGCGTATAGAAAAGATATTGAAAATGTAATCATGGAAACTATTGTCCGCAGACCCTGTACACTGGATGATTTGTCTTTGATCACAGGCTTGCATGTGAACGAGATTAATAAATACCTGGATGTGTTGGAAGCAGAGGGTTGCATCCAAACGGAACGGCAGGATCGCGGGCTGTTTTACAAACCAAAATAAGATATGGAAACTATTGCAAAGTGGGTAGAAAAACTTCTGATGAGGGGAGGAGTAGCAGAAACTATGGCTCCTTACCTAAGGCTGCTTGTTTTACTGGTAGTGCTGGGGTTTCTTGCCTGGGTGTTTTACCGTATAACACGGCGGATTGTTAAAGGTCCTATCTATAGGTACATAAAACGTTCCAAAGCAAAATGGGACGACCTGCTGATGGACAACAAAGTTTTTTCCAGCCTGGCTCATATTGTACCGGTGATTATTATTCGAATAATAACGCCCATCCTTTTCCGGGATTTTGAAAAAGTATTGCCGCTGGTTATCAAGTTGACAGACATCTATTTGATAATTGTTATATTGATGGTAATCAGTGCCTTGTTGCGTGTTGCAGAGCAATTGCTGTCAAAAAACAAATCCTTTGCCGACAAACCTATTTCCAGTTATTTTCAGCTCATCTATATTATCCTGTACATTGCAGCCGGTATCCTTATTCTTTCCATACTGTTGGGAAAATCACCCGGTTACCTGCTGGGGGCATTTGGTGCCATGACCGCGTTGCTCATGCTCATTTTCAAGGATACTATTCTGGGGCTTGTAGCCAGCATACAGATTTCTGCCAACGATATATTACGCATAGGGGATTGGGTGGAAATGCCAAAATTCAATGCAGACGGGGATGTTATAGCCATCAACCTGAATACCGTAAAAGTACAGAACTGGGATAAAACAGTGACAACCATTCCTACGTACTATTTCATTACAGACAGTTTCAAAAACTGGCGGGGGATGAGAGAAAGCGGAGGCCGGCGTATAAAACGCGCCCTGTACATTAACGCCTCTTCTGTAAAATTTTTAGATCCTCAATCGCGGGAGCGGTATGCGCAATACCGTTTGTTGGAGGAATATATGGCTACCCGACAAAAGGAAATAGACACGTTTAACGAAAAACATCAAATAGATACGTCTCTGCTCATCAACGGACGGCGGATGACCAACCTGGGGGTATTCCGCCATTATGTGGAAAACTACTTGCGTAACCACCCGGGCATACGTAAAGACATGTCCCTGATGGTCAGGCAGCTGAATGTTGAAGACCGGGGGATTCCCATTGAGATTTATTGCTTTACCAAAACGATTGTCTGGGTAGAGTACGAAGAAATCCAGTCCGATATATTTGACCACTTGCTGGCCGCCGTTTCTTTCTTTGATTTGGAAGTCTTTCAGCAGCCGAGCGGATCTGACATTTCCCGCTCGTTATCACGCAGGCAGGCTTAGAAGTCCGGTTTATTTTAGGTGCGGAGGAAGGACCATGAATTGCATTTGGCGCAGGATTTCCTGTTGCCTTCTCAGGATGTAAGCCGAGGGGTGGAGGGAGCTGAAACGGAGGGGGTTGGGAAGTGTGGCGGCCACCAGGGCTGCCTGCTCCCGCGTAAGCCGGGAGGCCGTTGTGTTGAAATGCTGCCGGGCCACGGCCTCGGCTCCGTAAATGCCTTTCCCCATTTCTATGGAGTTCAGGTATACCTCCAGGATGCGTTCTTTGCTCCAGAACAGTTCAATGAGAAAGGTGAAATAAACTTCCATGCCTTTTCTGAACCAGGAGCTTTTGGGCCAAAGGAAAACGTTTTTTGCCGTTTGTTGTGAAATGGTACTGGCTCCCCGGGGACGGCGGCGGGTAAGGTTTTCCTGCTTTGCCTTTTTTATCTGTTCCTTGTCAAATCCTTTGTGCTCAAAGAAAAGCTGGTCTTCCGAGGCAATAACCGCCCGCACCATGTTTGCCGAGATGTCCTCCAGAGGAACCCAGTGGTGGTACCGGACGGCTTGTTCCTGATTTTTTCGTTGTTGTGTTGCACGGATGGCCATCAGCGGGGTGTACCGTACCGGAATGTATTTATACATCACTACGGCTGCTACACTAAGAAAAAAAATTCCGAAGACAGCATACAGCAAAAATCGGCCGGCTTTTTTTATCATGGCTTTGTCAGATGCAACAGGGACCACCCTTCGTTTTCTTTTTGAGCATGCAGCACCAGACCGTTTTGCCGGGCAGCTTCTAACATAGCCGGGACATCGGTCGTATAAAAACCGCTAAGCAACACATGGCTTGTACCCGGTTCCAGGCTGCGGGAAAGTGTATCCATTTCGTAGGAAAGGATGTTGCGGTGGATGTTGGCCAGGATTAGTCCGTACCTGCCTTGCTGGATGAAAGAAGCGTCTGCATGGTGCACTTGTATTTTGTGGGCTACGCGGTTTCTGCGTGCATTTTCCCTGCAGGAGTGTACGCAGCGCAGGTCGTTGTCCAGGGCATGTACGGGTACTGCGGCACCCATTTTTGCTGCGAGGATGGCCAGAATTCCTGTTCCTGTACCCAGGTCCAGGATGCGTCTGTTTTTTACTTGTCCTTTCGCATCCATGTCCAGCAATGTTTCCAGCATCATGCGGGTGGTGGGGTGGTGTCCGGTACCAAAGGCAAGTTCCGGCTTTATCACCAGTTTGTAGGCAACCGGTGGCCAGACGGGTACCATGGAACCGTCGCCCATAGAGCGTATACTGCAGCCTTTGCCGGTTTCCAGGATGACGGGATTAAAGCGGAGCTCCCAGTCTGCATTCCAGTTTTTAGAGACAATATATTCTTTTGTATAATCTGCAATGCCGTACGTGTCCAGAATGATTCTCAGGTGGGATTCGTTAAAATCTTTGGCCGGTACAAAAGCTTTCATACCGAAATCTTCGGAGAGGAACCCTTCGTATCCCATGTCGGCCAGTTCGGCAACCAGGATTTCTTCAGTTTCCTCTGTATTCGGCTCAATAGATATGCTTATTGCAACGTATTCCATATATGCTTTAGGCAAACGAACGGGCAATGGCCAGAAAATCGTCTGCTGTAAGGGATGCGCCTCCAATCAGTCCGCCGTCAATGTCGGGTTGGGAGAACAGGTCACGTGCATTGGAGGGTTTGCAACTTCCTCCGTACAAGATGGGAGTAGATGCTGCCCGGGTACCAAAGGTTCCTGCAAGAAACGCACGGATAAAGGCATGCATTTCCTGTGCCTGCTCTACAGAAGCTGTTTTTCCGGTGCCAATGGCCCAAACCGGCTCATAGGCTACTATAACTTTTTCAAAATCAGCAGGATCCAGCTGGAACAGCACGTTGCGCAGTTGCGAAGACACTACCTGAAAATGGAGGTTTTGTTCGCGTTCTTCCAGCGATTCTCCTATACAAAAGATAGGTTTCATGCCGTTAGCCAGTACCCGGTGTATTTTGTTTACTAGCATTTCATCGGTTTCGTGGTAATACATCCGGCGTTCCGAGTGCCCCAGAATTACGTATTGGCAGGGAACCGAGGCAAGCATGGCAGCCGATACCTCTCCCGTATAAGCACCGCTTTCTTGCTCGGCACAATTTTGAGCAGCCAGGGAGATGTTTGTACTGTTACTTAGCAGTTGCGCTACAGGATGCAGGTGGGTGAAAGGGGGAGCAACAATCAGGTGTACGTTTTTTGGGATGCTGCTCACATTTACCAGTATGTTTTTTGCAAGTTGTATTCCTTCCGGCAGGGAGGTATTCATTTTCCAGTTTCCTGCTACAATTTTTTCTCTCATAGAATTAGATGTTGTGTAGAACGCACAAAGGTAAGAAAATGATTGGTTTTTTGGCGATTAATACCTACTTTTGCAACCCTTTATCAGATTAATACTATGAATATCACAAAGAAACAACTGGATGACCTTTCCTTGCAGGTAACTGTATCACTTGAAGAGGTCGATTACAATGAAAAAGTTCGGAAAGCGTTGAACGATATCCGAAGAAAGCTGGAAATTAAAGGATTCAGAAAAGGAATGGTTCCCATAGGAATCGTACAGAAAATGTATGGGAAGTCCACCTTACTGGAACAGGTCCATACAATCGTTTCGCAAGGGATTGACGATTATATAAAACAAGAAGAAATACATATTATTGGGGAGCCGCTGGCTTCCGAAGAACAGGCTGAGATCAACTGGGATGTAGATAAAGAGTTCTCTTTTTCGTTTGATCTGATGCTGGCTCCGGATGTCCCGGTTATGGTAAACAAGGAGTTGCACATTCCTTATATTCAAAAGAAGGTTACCGACAAACAGGTGGAAGAATACAGGAAAGGGTTGCTTGACCAGCACGGAACCATGGAGGAGGCAGAGAATGTAGAGAAAGACGATTTTCTGAAAGTGGATTTGAAGCAAGGTGAGCGGGTGATTCCGGACACGTACCTGAACCTGAAAACAGTAGAGAAACAGAAAGACAAAAAGCCGTTTCTAGGAAAAGTTGTTGGCGATACGGTAGAAGCCGATATTAACACGTTGCTTTCCAAGGATACGGACCGTGCTGCGCTGTTGCAGATAAAACCGGAAGAACTGAAAGAGGAAAAAGATCCGGTTTTTGTCTTTACCATAAAGGAAATAAAAAGGTTTGCTCCAGCCCTGGAGAATCAGGAATTGTACGATAAGCTGTACGGCCCCGGTAACGTTGTATCGTCAGAAGCTTTCCTGGAGAAAATCAAAGAACAGATTGACCGTAACAACGAAGGGGAAAGCAATTACCGTTTTGGACAGGATGCAAAAAATATTCTTATTGAACAAGCCGGTATAAAGCTTCCGGAAGAGTTGTTGAAACGCTGGCTTTATGAAGGAAATGACGGGAAGTTTACGATGGAGCAGATAGAAAAGGATTTTCCTGCTTTTGTGGAAGATTTCCGCTGGCAACTGGTCCGGGAAGCCGTCATGAAGCAAGGCGATCTGAAGGTTGAAAAAGAAGATATGATAGAAAGT